>CAYVZZ010000125.1:0-6258 GCA_964456185.1 uncultured Alcanivoracaceae bacterium | reverse complement strand
CATGAAGCCATTCCACGGTGGTGAGGAAAGCCCGGGGCCGCAGGTGACCACCGATGAGCAGCTGAAAGACTGGATTCGTCAGCATGTGGAAACCGTGTATCACACGGCGGGTAGCTGCAAAATGGGGCAAGACGACATGGCCGTGGTGGACAGCAGCCTGAAGGTGCATGGTCTGGAAGGCTTGCGGGTGATTGATTCGTCCATTATGCCGACGATTACCGGCAGTAACATTCACGCCCCTACGGTCATGGTGGCCGAAAAGGGCGCGCAAGTGGTGCTGGCCGATCAGGCGCAATAATAGTTACCGGAAAGCACGCCAGACACGAAAACGCCCGGTTTCACGGCTGATGCTGACTTTGCCGAAAGCTTGTGCCAGCCAGTCGTGATAGGGCAGGTTGCGATTGGCCACCAGGCGCAACTCGCCGCCCGGCTTGAGGTGGTTTTTGCTTTGTTGAATCAGCCGTTTGGCTAAATCTAAATCGCGCGTCATGCCGGTGTGAAATGGCGGGTTGCTGATAATGGCATCGTATCGCTCGGTGACTTCACTGAGCATATCGCTGGCAAACACCTGCGCATCACAGGCATTTTCTGTCAGGGTCTTTTGCGTGGCGGCGAGCGCGGTGGCGCTAATATCCACGGCGCTCATCTGATGACCGTTTTTCGCACCATAAATCGACAACACACCTGCGCCACAGCCTACGTCCAGCACCCGCTGACCACTCAGTGGCGTTTTTTGCCAGTCCTCCAGCAATAATGCCGTCCCAATGTCTAGACGCCCGTGATTAAACACGCCGGGCAGCGAGAATATATGACCATATTGCGTGGCGAATTGCTGCCATTCTAACGGCTGTTTGGCTGGTTGCAGCTGCCCTTGGTATAGCTTGCAGTGACGGGCACTGTCGAGTTGCACTGTGTCACTGACGTATTGTTGAAAGCGTTTTAATGCGCCTTTGACGCCGCCTTTTGTGGGGCCGACCAGCCAGCAGTCTACCGGCTGATCAATCTGAGCGGCGAGGCGTTGTAGCAGAAAGCACAAACGCTCATGCGATTTGGGCTGCGGCACGATAACGCGTTTGGCGTTTTGCATAGAGGGTGTGGCTGCAAACTCGGCGGTTGGTGTTTTTACCGAGATAGTGAACGAGTCGGTATGCAAGCCTAGGCCGTTAATGCGATAACCCAACTCGAGGTCGGTTGCGTCAACCAATAACGTGGATTTTTCAAGTATGGCGTCTTGGTGACGACAAAGTAGGGCGGTGGTGTTGTGCACGCTGGCTCGTCTAAAAAAGGTAACGGAAAGTTGCTGGCCATACTAGTCGTAATGCGACTTGCATACAATAAAGCCAAGACATTAGAGGTGGCCATAAAACGGCCAAATAGGGAAATAGATTGTGATGAAATATGGTGTTGCTGGATTGCTGCTGTTGCTCGTATGGAGCGGAGTGGCAGCTGCCGGTCAGGAGAATAAGTTTAATCAGGCGCTTGCGGCCATCGAGGCGCATAACTGGCAAAAAGCAAAGCAAATACGTGCCGAGTTGGGTGAGGACTATCCGCTTAATGTGTATTTGGATGAGGAGCGCCTGAACGAAACGCTGTATTCTGCTAGCCCGGAAGAGGTTGAGCAGTTTCACGATGCCTATCGTCATACCCCTTTAGCGAATGACATGCGCTCAAGAGCCTTGTCGGCGTTTGCCACGGCAGAGCGTTGGCAGGCGTTTTTGATGCTATTAAATGGCGTGCCAAGTGATTTATCGCGCTATTGCGATTACGCCACGGCGAAACGCGCACTTGACGACGGCGACGTAACAAACGAAGCACGGAACCGCTTATTGGCCGATGCGTATTTATCTTCCTCTTGCCGTCAGTTGGTGCGTGAATTAATCGCAGAAGGGGCTTTTAATCAAGCCGATTTGTTGCGTTTGATGCGCCATGCAGCACGTCATGGCCAAGGTAGTTGGTTGCAGGAGTTGGCCGACAAGGTAGACGCAAACAACGCTCAGCGTCATTGGATCTTGGCACTGTATCAAGACCCGTCACAGGTTACGCAGATGCCGTTTGATGTCAGCCATCATGCCGAACTGGCCGATATAGCCGTGGCCGTTTGGGTGCGCCTTGATCCGGTGGCGGCACTACACTTTTGGCGCAAAGCACCTCAAGGCACTTTTACTGGCCATGATGAGCGGGTGTATTTGGGCAAACGCTTGGCATGGTATTCAGCCATTAGCAATGAGCGCTATAACCGCCAGTGGCTGGATCAATGGTTGCCACAGGTGCCGGTGGAATCCACCGTCGAGCAGCGCGCAAGACGCGCCATTATTGAGCGAGATTGGAAGGGGATATTGCATTGGCGGTCGTTGTTGCCTGTCGGGCGTCAGCAGAGCGCCCATTGGCAATATTGGGCAGCGCGGGCGCATCAGCAGCTGGGCGATAATAAAGCGGCAGAAAAGTTGTTTCATCAAGCGGCCCAAGAGCGCACCTTTTATGGCTTTATGGCGGCCAAGCGACTGGGGCTGCCGCTGGCGCTAAACAACTCGGCCAAGCCATCGCACCAGCAACTGCATTTGGGTAAATACCAAAGGGCGACTCTGGATCGCGTGCGTTTGTTGTTGGCGGCCGATCATGATGATGAAGCACGCCGAGAGTGGTATTACCTCTTGGCGCAAACCGATAGAGCCAACTATTCACCGTTAGCGCGTTATGCCTTGCTTAAGCATTGGTACAACTTCGCCATTATGACGGCCATTCGTGGCGGCGAGCATGACAATATGCGTTGGCGTTTTCCTTTGGCATGGCAAGAGACGTTTCATCATGCGGCAAAAAATGTCGGACGTGACGAAGGCTTTCTGATGATGGCCGTGGCGCGCCGCGAGAGCGCCTTTTTTGCCGGCGCGCGTTCTTCAGCCGGTGCCATGGGGCTGATGCAGTTAATGCCGGCCACAGCCGAGCAGGTAGCCAAGCGCATGGGGATCCAGCTGAGCGACGGTGATTTGTATGATGCGTCGATTAACCTGACGTTGGGTGCCGATTACCTGGATGGCTTGTTAAGCCGCTATCGGGGAAACCGGGTGCTGGCGTTGGCGGCTTACAATGCGGGGCCGCAGCGGGTTGATCAGTGGCTTAGAGATCAACCTGTGCCGGCCGATGTGTGGATTGAGTCTATCCCGTTTTATGAAACCCGTGCTTATGTGAAAGCGGTGCTGGCGTATCGTGCTATCTTTATGCGGCGTGCCGCCGTGGCCAGTGAAGACATTGATTTGCTTGGCCAAGCGGCGCAGCATTTCACTTATACCCATCAGGCCATGGAGCAGGAAGTGAGCATGGTCACGCCATGAGGGCTACAAGCCATAAAGGTAGCCGGCAAACAGCACGGCAAACCCACCGACTTCGGCGATAATTAATAGCACCATGAAGCTGAATGGGAGCCAGCCGGGCAGGTGGTAGGCTCCCAGTTGGTGTGGCTTGCGCAGTTGATTGCGAGTGTCTTTGAGAAAACCGTGAGTGATATAGGTGACCACGGCCAACGCATAAAACAACACACTGGCGGCGACGGCGTAAAAGTTGATTTGTTCATCGAAGTGGCTGAGCGCGGCAAAGCGTTCCAGAATCAGGCAGGCAAAGGCATACATCAGGCTGGCCCGGTGGGCGATGTCCACATAATAGTGGGCGCGCGCTTCTTTGCTTTGGTGAATGCCGTAATATTTCCATACGCCGGTAAGCAAACCGACCAGGAAGAATCCGCCAGTGGCGATGAGGGCAAGTTGTGTGGCTGGCATTAAGGAATGCTCCTGCATAAGCTGTGCAATAGATGCGCCTTATGCTAGAGCATCCCTTGGCCTCTTTCGAGGCCAATATCAGCCGATGACTAGAGGTATTTGATTTTCTCTAGCTGCTCATCGAGTTTGGCGCGGGCGCTTTGCAGGTTGGCCAGCTTGTCGCGTTCGCCTTGCACGACATGCTCCGGTGCTTTGTTGACGAAATTGTCATTACCCAATTTGCCTTCTGCCCGGGCGATTTCCTTGTTGAGCTTGTCAATTTCTTTACTCAACCGCTGGATTTCCGCCTCTTTGTCGATGAGGCCTGCCATGGGGACGAGGATTTCCATATCGCCCGCCAGCGCTGTGGCTGAGGCAGGCACGGTATCGTCGGCTTCCAACCAATTAATATCGTCCAGATTGGCCAAGCGGCAAAGAAAGTCGCGGTTGGCGTCCAGGCGATCACGGTCTTGTTGGTCGCCATTGTGCAGATACACGCTGATATTTTTCGCTGGTGAAATGAGCATTTCACAGCGGATGTTACGAATGCCGGTGATAACCTGCTTGATCCAGGCGATATCGGCCTCGGCCTGGGCATCGCGCTTGCTGTCGTCGGCCTGCGGATAGGCGGCCAACATGATGGATTCGCCTTCAATGCCCGCCAAAGGCGCCACCCGTTGCCAGATCTCTTCGGTGATGAAGGGCGTAAATGGATGTGCCATACGCAAGATGGCTTCCAGCACGCGGATTAGCGTACGGCGGGTGCCGCGTTTTTCGGCCTCGGAATATTGGTCGCCGTAAAGTACCGGCTTGGATAACTCCAAGTACCAGTCGCAGTATTCGTTCCAGACGAATTCGTAGCAGGCTTGGCTGGCCATATCGAAACGATAGGTTTGCAAGCTGTCATTGATGCGCTGTTCGGCGTCTTGCAGTGCCGAGGTAATCCAGCGATCGGCCAGTGATAATTGGTAGTCGTCATTATCCAAGCCGCAGTCTTGCCCTTCGGTGTTCATTAACACATAGCGGGCGGCATTCCAGATTTTGTTACAGAAGTTGCGGAAGCCTTCCACACGCCCCATGTCCCACTTGATGTCGCGGCCAGTCGAGGCAAGCGACAGGAAGGTGAAACGTAGTGCGTCGGTGCCGTAGGCGCTGATGCCGTCGGCAAACTCCTTGCGGGTTTGTTTCTCGATGCGCGCTGCCATTTTGGGCTGCATCAGGCTGCCGGTGCGTTTTTCCAGCAAGGGCTCCAGTTCGATGCCGTCGATGAGATCCAGCGGGTCGAGTACATTGCCTTTGGATTTGGACATCTTCTGGCCTTGGGTGTCACGCACCAAGCCGTGTACATACACCTGCTTGAAGGGCACCTGGCCGGTAAATTTCAGGGTCATCATAATCATGCGTGCGACCCAGAAGAAGATGATGTCGAAACCGGTCACCAACACGTTGGTGGGGTGGAAGGTTTCCAGCTCCGGTGTCTTGTCCGGCCAGCCTAGGGTAGAGAAAGTCCACAAGGCTGAGCTGAACCAGGTATCGAGTACGTCTTCGTCTTGCTTCAGCGGGCGATCGCCCAGCTGATATTTCTCGCGCACTTCTTCTTCCGTGCGGGCGACGTAGACCTTGCCGTCTTCGTCATACCAGGCCGGGATGCGGTGGCCCCACCAGAGTTGCCGCGAAATGCACCAGTCCTGAAGGTCCCGCATCCCAGCGCAGGACATGTTGTCGTCGCTGTTCGGCACCAATGCGATATCGCCATTTTCTACCGCTTCGATGGCCGGTTTGGCCAGGCTTTCAATGCTGACAAACCATTGGTCGGTGAGCCAGGGTTCGATGACGGCACCCGAGCGGTCGCCGTGGGGCACTTTCAAGGTGTGGTTCTCGACCTTGACCAGTAAACCTGCGTTGTCCATATCGGCAACGATTTGTTTGCGTGCCTCGAAACGGTCGAGTCCGCGGTATTTTTCCGGCACCTCGGGGGCGTCGTTTAAAGTGGCGTCGGCATTAAAAGTGTTAATTAGCGGCAGGTCGTGACGTTGACCCACTTGGTAGTCGTTGAAATCGTGTGCTGGGGTGATCTTTACACAACCGGTGCCGAAGTCTTGATCGACGTGATGGTCGGCGACAATCGGGATATCGCGATCACTCAAAGGCAAACGTACGCTTTTGCCCACCAAGTGCTGATAACGCTCGTCATCCGGGTGAACGGCAACGCCCGAGTCACCTAGCAGGGTTTCGGGACGCGTGGTGGCCACCTCCAGATGGCCGCTGCCATCGCTGAGCGGGTAGCGGAAGTGCCACATATGACCCTGTTCCTCCTTGTTTTCCACTTCCAGGTCAGAAATGGCGGTGTTCAACACCGGGTCCCAGTTGACCAGGCGTTTGCCACGGTAAATCAGCCCTTCATCGAACAGTTTGACAAAAACCTCGCGCACGGCACGCGATAGCCCTTCGTCCATGGTGAAGCGCTCGCGGCTCCAATCGACACTGGAACCCATGCGGCGCAGCTGGC
>CAYVZZ010000124.1:0-6446 GCA_964456185.1 uncultured Alcanivoracaceae bacterium | reverse complement strand
TTATTTGTACAGTATTATGCCTAACTCTTTTTCCGTTGCAACCCCCGCTGCTTTATTTCCCTTGCAGACGCTTTATGATGCCATCCAAAGCGGCCTCGGTCGCCTGCTCGCGCACCGCCTGGCGGTCGCCGTCAAACTGATAACAAGCTGCTTCGGCATAACCTAACTTCTGCCCCCAAGCAATCCACACCATGCCGACAGGCTTGTCTTCACTGCCACCAGCAGGACCGGCAATGCCACTAACGGCGACGCTAACATGCGCCTGCGATTGCTTAATCGCCCCCTTTGCCATGGCCAACACGCAGGCTTCGCTGACCGCGCCGTGTTCGTCGAAAACACCCTTTGGCACCCCCAGCTGTTGCTGTTTGGCCTCATTAGTGTAGGTAACCCAACCTTGATCAAACCAAGCCGAACTGCCCGCTATCGACGTCACTAACATGGCGACCATACCGCCCGTGCAGCTTTCAGCAGTGGCCAGCTTTAAGCGCTGTTGCTGCATCAGCTTGCCCAGCATATCTGCTTTTCCTCGGCCTTGTAATTGGTTCATGCCTTGCTTTCCTTACGATTTGTCATCTGCCGCTATGAGCTTCTCAGGGATCTCCAAATCAGTCATTATTATTCCACCAGAATATTCCACTTTGTAGGATCGTTAATGTCGTACCTGAAGGCACAGGGGCGCCGGTGGAATAACAGTCTGCACACACCGCTTAGTTCGAAGCTAGCACAAAGCACATGACGCTATAGATGCATAAATGTTACAATGCTCGAATGATTTCAATTTTGCGACTCAGCCACGGCGCATTTTGCCTTGGCACCCTCACCACTCCACCGTAAGTTGCGTTTCCGTACCGACTGACTAGGTGTTAAAAGCAATCTGCGTCACTGACGCCTTGTTTGGCTCATCTCGTGAGCTTACCCCCTTTTATTTTGTGTTTTTTTGATTTCTCACCTCTCGTGAGATCCCACTACTACTGTGAGTTTTTTATGACGACAACCACTTGGCGCCAGGACTGGCTGGGCAATATTCGTAATGATGTCCTGTCGGGCATGGTCGTTGCCATGGCCTTGATTCCCGAAGCCATCGCCTTTTCCATCATCGCCGGGGTAGATCCCAAGGTCGGACTTTACGCCTCTTTCTGCATTGCCGTGACCATCGCCTTTACCGGCGGTCGTGTCGGCATGATTTCGGCTGCCACCGGTTCCACGGCGCTGGTCATGGTGTCGCTGGTTCACGACCATGGTTTGCAATATCTCCTGCTGGCCACACTGCTGACCGGCGTGATACAGCTTATCTTTGGCGCCTTGAAAGTGGCCAACCTGATGCGCTTCGTATCGCGCTCCGTGATAACCGGCTTCGTGAACGCCCTGGCAATCTTGATTTTCATGGCACAGATGCCGCAAGTGATCGGCCATTCCTGGGTGGTGTACGCCTTGGTGCTGGGCGGGCTGGTTGTCATCTACGGGCTTCCCTACCTGACCAAGGCAGTGCCTTCGCCGCTGATCTCCATCGTCGTGCTGACCATATTGTGTGTATGGGTCGGCGTGGATGTGCCGACTGTGGCCGACATGGGCACACTACCCGACTCGCTACCGATCTTTTTGCTGCCAGATGTGCCCCTGAATCTCGATACCCTGCTGATCGTGCTGCCCTACGCCGTCACCATCGCTGTGGTTGGTCTGTTGGAAACCATGATGACCGCTACCATCGTGGATGATTTCACCGACACCACCAGCAATCGGCATCGTGAATGCATGGGTCAGGGGGCGGCCAACTTCGTCTCCGGCCTGTTCGGCGGCATGGCCGGTTGCGCCATGATCGGCCAGAGCGTGATCAATGTGAAATCCGGCGGGCGCGGGCGTCTGTCCACGCTGGTGGCCGGTGTCTTCCTACTGATTCTGGTGGTGTTCGCCGAACCGCTGTTGGCCATGATTCCCATGGCATCACTGGTGGCCGTGATGGTCATGGTGTCCATTGGCACCTTCGACTGGTCGTCCTTCCGCAACCTTCGCACGCATCCAAAATCATCCAGTATCGTCATGATCGCTACCGTGGTGATCGTGGTGGCCACCCACAATCTGGCGATTGGCGTCTTGGTGGGCGTGCTGCTGAGCGCGCTCTTCTTTGCGCGCAAGGTCAGCCAGGTGTTGCACATCGGCTCTGAACTCGACGAGCAGACCCATATGCGGGAATATCGTGTGACTGGCCAGGTGTTCTTTACTTCTGCGGAGACGTTTGTAAACAGTTTTGATTTTGGTGAAGCACTCGATGAAGTATGTATTGATGTTAGTCGTGCTCACTTCTGGGATTTGACTGCTGTTGGCGCACTTGACAAGGTTGTGCTCAAGTTCCGCCGTGAAGGCACCCATGTAGATCTGCGCGGGCTGAACGAAGCCAGCGCCACGCTGGTGGACAAATTGGGCGTGCATGACAAACCCGATGCTATTGAACACCTGATGAGTCACTAGGGATACGTATGACAAAAATTTTAGCCTTAATGGACGGTTCAAGTTATATGCAAAGCGTACTTGAGCATACCGCTTGGGTCGCTTTGCGCCTTGAAAGCGATGTGGAGTTGTTGCATGTGCTTGAACAACATCCGGAACGCACCAATTTGACCGACTTTAGCGGCAGTATAGGCATCGATGCGAGCAGCACTCTGTTAAGCAAATTAGTTAAGTTTGACGAGGCACAAGCGCGACTGGCCATAGAGCAAGGGCATGAGCTGCTCGATATGGCCAAAGCGCATTTACATGACCTAGGTGTCAGTCAGGTTCATGCCGATCTGCGCCGTGGTCAACTGGCCGATAATCTCTCTGGCGGACTGAACACCCAGTTTAATAACAATGATTTCACCATCATCGGCAAACAAGGAATGGCCAATGATGCCGAGCAATTGCGCGTTGGTGCCCATCTGGAAGACATTTTGCGCCGATCCAAGCAGCCTGTATTACTGGCGCCTCGTAATTATCAACCCATTCTGCGTGTATTGGTGGCATTCGATGGTAGCCCCGGGTCATGTAACGCCATTAAGCTTGCGGCTCATCATCCGCTAATGGCTAACCTTGATTGCCATGTCGTGATGGTCGGCAATAGTGAAGCAAATAATAAACGTATCGCTTGGGCGGAGTCTCTGCTGGAAGAAAATCGCGCGCATCACTCCATCAAAGTGCTGTCGGGGAAGGTCGTTGATTCCTTACTTGGCTATGCCGATGCAAATGGCATTAATCTACTGTTGATGGGGGCTTACGGTCATTCAAAGCTTCGAGAATGGCTGCTGGGCAGCACGACGCTTTCACTGATCAAGCGCTGCCGATTGCCCATGCTGGTTATGCACTAGTTAATCGAAGAGCATCTGGGTATCGACTGGCTGGCCGGCCATTTGCTATGCTCACCCACCGGTTTCTTCAGGGTTTAAGGCATGCCATCCAAATCGTCACAACACACGCCCATGATGCAGCAATATATTCGCATCAAAGCGGAGCACCCCAACCAGCTGGTGTTCTATCGCATGGGCGATTTTTACGAGCTGTTTTATGACGATGCGGAAAAGGCGGCCAAGCTACTCGACATCACCCTGACCGCACGCGGCAAGTCCGCCGGTCAGCCGATTCCCATGGCCGGCATCCCCTATCATGCCGCCGAAAACTATCTGGCGCGCTTGGTGCGTCACGGCGAATCCGTGGTGATTTGCGAACAGGTGGGCGACCCGAAGAAAAGCAAAGGCCCCATGGAGCGCAAGGTGGCGCGCATTATCACGCCCGGCACCTTGAGTGATGAAGCCCTGATGGACGCCCGCAGCGACAATCTGCTTTGTGCCATCGTCTGCCATAAGCAACATTATGCCGCTGCCAGTCTGGACTTGACCGCTGGCGTGTTTACCTGCTGCGCGCTACCTGATTTGGCCGCTTGTATCGCTCAGGTCGAACGCTGGCAGCCCGCCGAACTGCTCTATCCGGAAGACGCCAGTTTGCCGGCGAGTCTGACCTCACGCACCGGCAGCCATGCGCGCCCACCCTGGGAGTTCGACAGCGACAGTGCCGAGCGACTGTTGTGCGACCACTTTGGCACCCATGACCTGCAAGGCTTCGGTCACCCCGGCGAGCTGGAAATCGCCGCCACCGGCTGCCTGCTGCAATACGCGCGCGACACCCAACGCAATCCGCTCTCACACATTCAAACCTTAAAAGTCGAATGCCTGGATGACAGCATTCATCTGGATGCTGCCACGCGCCGCAATCTGGAACTGACACTGACATTGACCGGCAAAGAAGCGCCTACTTTAGCCTCCGTGCTCGACACCACCTGCACCAGCATGGGGGCGCGACTGCTAAAACGTTACATCGGCAGTCCATTGCGCGACCATGAGGCCATTCGGGCGCGACAGCAGATTGTGCGTTATCTGGCCGACAAGCAACAATTCGACGCCATTCGCGACATTTTATCGTCAATTGGCGACATGGAACGTATCCTGGGACGCTTGGCGTTACGTTCGGCCCGCCCGCGCGACCTCACGCGATTAGGTCAAGCTCTGGCCAGCCTGCCCGCATTGCAGCAATTACTGCCGGAAGACAGCCCGTTAGCCGCCTTGCGCCAGCAAATCGGCACCTTCCCCGATGAAGCCGCTCTCATTGAGCGCGCCATTATCGACAACCCGCCCATGCTGATTCGCGATGGCGGCGTCATTCAATCTGGTTACCACGATGAACTGGACGAGTTGCGCGGCATTAGCGATAACGCCGCCGACCACCTGCTACAACTGGAGCAGCGTGAAAAAGAGCGCACCGGTTTTAGTACGCTACGCGTCAAATTCAATCGCGTGCACGGTTATTTCATCGAGCTATCCAAGAAAGAAGCTGACGAAGCCCCCATCGATTACACGCGTCGCCAGACCCTGAAAAACACCGAACGTTTTATTACACCCGAGCTAAAAGCCTTCGAAGACAAGGCATTATCGGCCTCGAGCAAGGCACTGGCGTTGGAAAAACGCCTCTATGGCGAACTGCTGGACGCTCTCAACGCCCCACTCGCCGCCCTGCAACAAGCCGCCGCCGGTCTTGCCAAACTGGACGTATTAAGCGGCTTTGCCGAACGCCTCACCACCTTGAACTATGTATTGCCGGAATTGCAGGACGGCAATCGCATCGAGATTGTCGATGGCCGTCATCCTGTGGTGGAGCACGTCATCGACAGCGATTTCATCCCCAACAGCCTGTTGCTTGACCAAGCCCACCGCATGCTGGTGGTAACTGGCCCCAATATGGGCGGCAAAAGCACCTATATGCGCCAAATTGCGTTAATCGTGCTCATGGCACATTTGGGCTGTGGCGTGCCGGCTGCCAGCGCCACCATCGGCCACATCGACCGCATCTTCACCCGTATCGGCTCGGCAGATGATCTGGCCGGTGGACGCTCGACCTTTATGGTCGAAATGTCGGAAACCGCCAACATTTTGCACCATGCCAGCCAACACAGTCTGGTATTAATGGATGAAATCGGCCGCGGCACCAGCACCTTTGACGGCCTCAGCCTCGCCTGGGCCTGCGCCGACGATCTGGCTAACCGCATTCAAAGTTACACCCTCTTTGCCACCCACTATTTCGAGCTCACCCAGTTGGCCGACGACTGCCCTCAGGTACACAACGCACACCTATCCGCCAGCGAGCAGGATGACAACATCATCTTTTTACACCGCGTACAGGACGGCCCCGCCAGCCAAAGCTATGGTTTACAGGTGGCCAAGCTGGCCGGGGTGCCTGCGGGCGTGGTAAGCAAAGCGCGGCACTACCTCGCCAACATGGAAGCCCAGCGCGACCAGCAGACCGCTGACAAACCGACTCAAACGGCAACGGCCACACCCACCCAGTCTGACTTCTTTGCACAAACGCCATCCGCGAGCGATGTGCGTTTACAACAAATCAATCCTGACGATATAACTCCGCGTGACGCGCTGGATCTGCTATACGAGCTAAAACACTTGTCGTCGTCATAATGTATATTTAAAATATATTTTATATTCGACCTTCGCGCATTGCCGATTGACGTCGCGACGCCTAAAATGGCGTCATCACTTCTGGAGGTATCCCATGGCGTTCGTTGTTGCTGACAACTGCATCAATTGCAAACACACCGACTGTGTTGAAGTCTGTCCGGTCGATTGCTTTTACGAAGGCCCCAACTTCCTCGTCATTCATCCCGACGAATGTATCGATTGTGCTCTCTGCGAACCTGAGTGCCCGGTAAACGCCATCTTCTCGGAAGACGAGCTGCCAGAAGGACAGGAAAACTACGCCGAAATCAACCGCGAACTCTGCGAAGACGCCAACCCGGCCTGGCCGAACATCACCGAAATGGTGCCGCCCATGGAAGAACACGAGAAGTGGGACGGCGTGCCCAACAAGCTGCCCCACCTCGTCCGCGAGTGGCCGAAAGACAAATAAAACCGACC
>CAYVZZ010000123.1:0-6637 GCA_964456185.1 uncultured Alcanivoracaceae bacterium | reverse complement strand
AAGTTCAATAAGCATGCCATTTAGGTAGTAGCGCACATCCTGTTGCGCCATAGAAAACGCCGTGCTATTGATGAGTTTGTGAAGTTTGGCTGGATCAACACGAAACGATTTATCGCCGGCTTCTGCTTCAAGCGACGGGAAATCGGCAGCAGGCAGGGTAAGCAACGAGTACCGTCCCTTGCCACTTCGAATAGTCACCTTGTCATCAACCAATTCAACAAGCATATCGGCATCAGCAGGCAAACTCTTACAGATGTCAGCCAGCTTACGTGCCGGTACAGTAATACTGCCATCAACGACCTCACCCTCTAAAGGCAAGCGTGCCACCATTTCGATTTCGAGGTCAGTTCCGGTAATGACCAATTGATTTGCCGTGACATCCAACAACACATTCGACAACACCGGTAGCGTTTGTCTTTTTTCTACCACTGAAGCGACTTGTTGCAATGGCTTTAACCAATCTTCCCGGTTGATGCTGAATTTCATGACACCCTATTCCTGTATTTTTATCTAATGTGTATTTGTCTTTAACGACACCATAGCAATCAAGACGTCAAACTGCGTAAGAGGTTTGTATAATCTTGATCAATATCTGCGTCTTTTGATCGCAACTCGGTCACACGCCGACAAGCGTGTAATACCGTTGTATGATCACGACCACCGAAAGCTTCACCAATTTCCGGGTAGCTTTGTCGGGTGAGTTCTTTTGACAGCGCCATCGCTACTTGCCTTGGTCTCGCCACCGATCGACGCCGGCTAGCAGACAACAAATCATTCAGCTTGATTTTGTAGTAGTTGGCCACCACACGCTGTATGTTATCCACGTTAACCAATCTGGCTTGCATCGCTAACACATCACGCAATGCCGACTTCACCTGGTCGATATTAATCGGTGTACCAGAAAAACGTGAGTGAGCGATCACTCGCTTCAGAACCCCTTCCAACTCACGCACATTCGATTGAATATTTTGCGCAATAAAAAAGGCTGCCGTATCGGGCAGAAGCACGCCGTCTTCTTCGGCTTTTTTCTTAAGAATCGCTACACGCGTTTCCAACTCAGGTGGTTCCAAAGGTTGAGACAAACCCCAACCGAAACGGCTTTTTAAGCGATCTTCCAAGCCATCAATCTCCTTGGGAAACTTATCACAGGTCAGCACGATTTGCTGTCCTTTTTCCATCAAGGTATTAAAGGTGTGAAAGAACTCTTCTTGCGACTGTCCCTTGCCCGCAAAAAACTGGATGTCATCAATCAAAAGGGCATCAAGAGAGCGGTAAAAGCGCTGGAACGAGTCAATCGTTTTATTACGCAATGCCGCTACCATGTCACCAACAAAACGCTCCGAGCTCAAATAAACCACCTTGGCATCAGGTTTGCGTGCCAAGATAGCATTGCCCACTGCATGCATTAAATGTGTTTTGCCAAGCCCGACGCCACCATACAGAAGCAGTGGATTGTAACCTTGACCCGAAGGGCTTTCGGCAACCTGCTGGGCCGCAGCAGACGCCATGCGATTGGATTTTCCTTCCACAAAATTTGCAAAGGTGAAATTGCGTGCCAAATTGCTACGACGCGTCATTGGTGCAGCTTTTGACACAATAGGTGATTTTTGTTGTGTCGAAAAAGCCGGCTTTTGCTCGACCTTAGCAGGTTGCTCGATTGTATTCTGGTGGTTGGTAACAGGTTCTGGCCGAGTGCCTACCTTGATTTCCAGAGTGGGCTTCACCGAAGGAGCCAGGGCATTCAGTGCCTTTTCAATCAAAGCCAGATATTTGTTGTTAATCCAATCAACAACAAAGTGATTGGGAGCCCACAACACAAGACGACCACCATCGGCAGTCAGATCCGCCTGTAGTGGGCGAATCCACATGTTGTATTCGGTAGAAGGTAAATCCTCCTGCAAATAACCCGAACATTTTTCCCATAAATTGACTGACACGTAAAAATCCTTGAGCAGATGAAACAAGCAAAAGCTTGTGCATCATTCTATACCGAGAGAGGGTGGCTTAGCCACAGAACAACTCAGTGTAAAAACTGTGGATAACTTCTTGATGGATGGGGGAAGCAATTGGGGATAAAAAGCCTGTTTCGCTAAAATGCGAATTTTACCCCACAAGACATCACAACTTGTGAGATTTCCTTTTGCCGCTTATCAACAAGGTTGTATTCAATGCAACTATATGATTCAACTGGAGAAACCTAACTCCTCATAACTTATCCACAAGACTAAATATAACGAATAAAAGATTTTAAATTCTTAATACTTATTATTATAGAACGCGTCGATTGCGAAAATTTTGCCAAATTCCTATCGTGAACAAGACTGTGAATAAACGACACACTGACTCGCATTACACTGTCTGTCTGAACAACCATTTTAACGGTTGACAGGCTTTGGAGGACGCCATAAAATGCGCCCTTCCTGTCAACATTCGACGAGATTTACGCCATGAAAAGAACTTTTCAACCCAGCAACTTGAAGCGCAAGCACAACCACGGCTTCCGGGCGCGCATGGCAACAAAAAACGGGCGCAAAGTATTGTCCCGTCGTCGCGCAAAGGGTCGTAAGCGTTTGTCTGCCTAATCAATGAATGAGTGTAGTTTGCACTCTTTGGCAGCTAAGCTGACATTTCAGCCTCGGCAACGCCTGCTACAGCAACACGAATTTCAAGCTCTGTTTGATCAACCGGATTACAAGGTATCAAACAGAGCTTTTCTGTTATTAGCACGCCATAACCAGTTGCCCCATGCCCGCTTGGGATTAGTCGTAGGAAAACGAAAAGCCAAGCGGGCTGTTGACCGCAATCAAGTCAAACGGCTGTGTCGAGAAAGCTTTCGTTTGCAACAAATGGCACTAGCCAATCTAGACATCCTCATTTTACTAAGGCGGCTTCCTGCTGGTGATAACAATGCCATTCGCCAGCAATTAACCCCGCTGTGGCAAGGTTTGCTTGCCAAGACAGCGCAAGGTTGAGAAACTGCCGCCTGATTTTCCTCCATTTCAGGTTATCCCCATGGAAATTCGTCGCACCTTATTAATTGTCGCCATTGCCATCGTTGCTTATTTGATGTTGATCAGTTGGCAGGGGCAATTCAATGGGCAGGAAACTGCATCCACCACGCCTGCCTCACAGTCCGTTGAGCAATCGACAGAAAACGGCGCTATGGTGCCACAAGTGCATACCGGCCAGACTAAAACAAAAACTGGGGTTCCGGTTACCGATACGGCGCCCGATAAAGGAACGACCCAAAAAACCAATAAAAATCAATTGGTTAACGTAAAAACCGATTTATTGGACGTCACCATTAATTTGCAGGGTGCAGGCATTCAGTCGCTTCAGTTGCGTGCCTATCCGGTAAGCCTGGATAAACCCGACAGCGCTTTTTCACTGCTTTCAAATGGTAAGCGTTTGTTCGAGGCTAATTCAGGTTTAGTCGATCAAAATCCGGCGACTCAGTTGGCGAGCCCTCTGTTTCAAGCGGACAAGTCGCAATTTACTTTGCAGAAAGGGCAGGACAAACTAACGGTCGAGCTGACCTATAAAGGCCAACAAGGCATGACGGTCATTAAGCGTTATGGTTTTTCACGTGACAGCTATGTCATCACGCTAGACACCAAGGTGATTAATCAGTCTGGTGAAACCTGGACAGGCTCTTTCTTTGGGCAGCTATTGCGTGACAGCAGTAATGATCCCAGTGTTACCAAGAAAGGCTTTGCCACCATGGCAACCTTTTTGGGCGGCGTTTATTACAACAAGGAAGATAACTATACCAAGCTGGATTTCGATGACATTCCACTGCGTAAGGCAAAACCTTTTTCACTGCAACGCGAAGGCGGCTGGATTGGGCTGTCGCAACATTATTTCCTGACGGCCTGGATAGGCAATGCGGATGCCAATAACAAATATACTGCGGTGAAAAAATCCTTGGGTGGTGAGAAGTATCATTACTACCTTAATTATGTGACACCTGCTCAAACTGTCGCTGCGGGCAAAAGCGGCCATTTTTCAACACGTCTTTATGCCGGACCGAAGATCCAAAAACGCCTGCAAGCCGTGACGCCAGGGCTGGCGAAAACTATCGACTATGGCTGGTCCTGGTTTATTGCTGAACCCATTTTCGCCGCGCTGGTGTTCTTGGAAAGTGGTGATTTCACCCTCTTTGGTAATCACTTCAACCTAGGCTTTGGGGTAGGGAACTGGGGTCTGGCAATCATTTTGCTGACCATCATTATTAAATTGTTGTTCTTTAAGTTGTCGGCAACCAGCTACCGTTCCATGGCAAAAATGCGCAAGGTGGCACCACAGATGCAGCGCATGAAGCAGCAATACAAGGACGACAAGCAAAAGCTGCAAATGGAAATGATGAAGTTGTACAAGCGGGAGAAAATTAACCCGGTGGGCGGCTGTCTGCCCATGGTGATTCAGGCACCAGTGTTCATCGCCCTCTATTATGTGTTGCTGTATTCCGTTGAGCTGCGCCAAGCGCCTTTTTATGGCTGGATTCAGGACCTGTCCTCCATGGATCCTTACTTCATTCTGCCGATCATTATGGCCGCGGCCATGTACGTTCAATTCCAATTGAATCCGACACCGACCAATCCTACTCAGGCCAAGGTAATGAAGTGGATGCCAATTGGCATGGGTGTTTTCTTTGCCTTCTTCCCGTCGGGCTTGGTGCTTTACTATGTGACCAACAACATCCTGTCGATTTCCCAGCAATACTGGATTACCCGTCGCATTGAAAAAGGCTGATCCATGGCGGGGCAAAAGGACACCCTAGTCGCCATTGCCACGGCTCCCGGCCGTGGCGGTATCGGCATCGTAAGGTTGTCTGGTGAGTTAGCGCTTACTATTGCTAAAAAGCTAACAAAACGAGACGAATTTCAGCCGCGCCATGCGTATTTTTGTCAATTTAATACCATTAATGGCGACTGGTTAGACGAAGGGCTGGCATTATATTTTCCCGCCCCCCATTCCTTTACCGGCGAAGATGTGGTCGAGCTGCAAGGCCATGGCGGGCCGGTGATTCTCGATATGCTGGTCGCTGCCTGCATCGAAGCCGGTGCCACACAAGCCGGTCCTGGCGACTTTTCTTTGCGCGCTTTTCTCAATGACAAACTGGATTTAACCCAGGCCGAAGCCATTGCCGACATGATTGATGCCGGCACGCGTCAGGCGGCGCAAGCTGCGCATCGTTCTTTACAGGGGGCATTCTCCAAGCAGGTGGATGCTCTGGTTGAGGCATTGATTCAGCTGCGTGTGTATGTTGAAGCGGCCATTGATTTTCCCGAAGAAGAAATTGATTTTCTCTCCGATGGGCATATTGCCAGCAAGTTAACTGACTTGGTCAAGCAGGTGAAGTCGGTGCGTGCTGCTGCCGACCGCGGCCGTTTGCTACGTGATGGCATAACCCTGGTGCTGGTCGGGAAACCCAACGCCGGTAAATCGTCATTGCTCAATCAGTTGACCGGTGAAGACACGGCCATTGTCACCGAGCAGGCGGGCACCACCCGTGACCTGCTCACCCAGCAAGTTGTGCTGGATGGAATCCCGGTAAATCTGGTGGATACCGCCGGCCTTCGTGATAGTGATGATGTGATTGAGCAAGAAGGCATCAATCGGGCGCGCCGGGCGGTTAACCAAGCCGATGCCATCGTCTTTATGGTGGATAGCACGGCACACCAACCGGATAAAACCGCCTATGCCGAACTGCTAGGCAGTGCAGCCAATTTGGCCGAGCAACAAGTGGTATGGGTGCTAAACAAATGTGATTTGAGTGGTATTACTGCGGGTCGCCAAAGCGACTATGAAGGAAAGCCGGTATTTGCGATTTCCGCCAAGGGGGGGGACGGATTGGGTGAATTAACCCGGCACATTAAACACATGGCGGGCTGGACAGATAGTGCCGCGACTCCCTTCAGTGCCCGCCGACGACACTTGCAAGCCTTGGATGACTGCCTGGATTGCCTGGCAATTGGTGAGAGCAATTTGCAAGGCCATCAAGCCGGTGAATTGCTGGCAGAAGATTTGCGTCAGGCGCAATCCGCATTGGAGGCCATCACCGGTGCCTTTACCGCCGATAATTTACTGGGCGAAATCTTTGGCAGTTTTTGCATCGGAAAATAACAAGGACAGTTCATGCACTACATTGTCATTAGTATTTTATGCAGTGTCAGTGTGTCGGTGCTATTCAAATTAGCCACCGGCTGGCGGTTGGATTTACGCCAAGTCATTACCGGTGGTTATCTTGTCGCCATCGTCATTGCCGGCTGGCTGTTTCAGCCGACCATGGCCATGTTAAACCTACCCTGGGATAGCCGTGCCTGGTGGGTGTTGACCTTGCTGGGCTTTCTCATGCCAAGCATCTTTTTTGTGTTCGCCGTTGCTGTGGAAAAAGCCGGCATGGTGGCCACCGATGCCGCCCAGCGCCTGTCATTACTCATTCCACTACTGGCAGCTTTCACCTTGTTTGGCGAAAGCTTGTCGGTTAACAAATCAGTGGGGTTGTTGCTGGGGCTGATTGCCATTGCCGCCATCGTGGCGCGTCCCCGTCAAGCCAACCAAACCGCAGTCTGGCAACAAATCGTCTGGCTACTGCTGGTATTTGTGGGCGTGGGTCTTATCGACATTCTCTTTA
>CAYVZZ010000122.1:0-6654 GCA_964456185.1 uncultured Alcanivoracaceae bacterium | reverse complement strand
AAATTAAACGTAGGAGATTGTGAGTGAGATAACCGCCAATCGTCAACCTGAATTGTGTGGTCTGGGTCACCTAGGGAAAACGCCACGCTGTCTTATCGCCGTCGACTTAGCCCAGTAGTGGTGTTTTAATGGTGCTGCCACGCGGTGGAAAGCCTGAAAGCCTGAGACAAGACCAACCGTTTATGAAAAGAGGTTTGTTAATCTGCTTGGTCTAGTCGGTATGACTGGCTGGCTCGTATTACACGGTTGCGGCCGTTGTTCTTGGCGGCATAGAGGGCGTCATCAGCAGCTTTGAGTAATTTATCAAAGCCATTGATGCTTGGCGCCGGAAAGGCAGCGACACCAAAGCTAGCGGTAACGCTTATTAGTTTGTCATTGAACGGGATTTGTTGCTGTTTGATACCGTTGCGCAGGCGCTCTGCCACTAGAGCCGCTTGCACTTCGGAGGCGCCTGGTAAAACTACAAGAAATTCTTCGCCGCCATAACGTCCCACCTCATCATATTGTCTGGCATTTCGGGCTAGCACACTTGATACAGCCACTAAAATGGCATCGCCGGCTTGGTGACCGTAGGTGTCATTGATGCGTTTGAAATGATCGATATCGACCATAATGCAAGCAAAAGCGGAGTCGTTGCCTTGTTGTGCGAGACGGAATTCTGCCTCGGCGCGTTCCAGTAATGCGCGCCGATTCGTTAGATGGGTGAGGCCGTCGGTGGTCGACATTTCGCGGTATGTGCGCTCACGGTTGCCCCATCGTTCAGTGGCGCGCAAGGCGATAAAGAGGAAGGTTAAGGTAACCGCTACAAGAATAATTTGGAAAGTTAGCCAGAAGGTTCGTGGGGAGCCATCTGCTTCATAGGGAGAAACTGTGAATAGAGGAGCTTGGGGTAGCGAGTATTGAATAGTCAGCGCCACCACGATTAGGAAAACGAAAAAGGTAAAGAAATAAGCCTGCTTTAAGATGCGGATACTGCTTAATGGCGCAGAGATGGTAACCCCGAGTAATAGCATGAGAGGCCCGGCAGAAAATAAAGCGCCGGCGAGCCAAGTAATAAGGGATGTTGTAATAAGGTAGGAATAAACTAGGAAATATTCCATTAACAGCCATTGTGGCTGTGTTTTGCGTTTGTGACTTGCCAAGTAGATGAGGGCAAGGAGAAACAAAAAATAAATTAACTCACCGATGATCAGCCATTTTGCCACAGGATCGGAAAGTTCGTTGGGCGATAACCCATACATAGCCACGACACCTGCAATTACCAAAACGGGACTAAAGAGGATTAATGTCGCTAACAAAATCATGCGGTCAATGTGTGACCAGTCTAGGGGGTTGCTTAGCCAGCTGTGTGTTTTAGATGACGGACGCATGAGCTATTGTCGTGTAATGGCTTGATTATCGCCTTTTATATGAGCATGGTATGTGGTCGATAGCAATGATGCATTTTCTCAATGGAGACAAGGAGAATACCCCAACGTGAAGCCTCAACCCCTTTTAGGCAGGTTGCCTTTGTACCCCCGTCCGGCGTTCGATGCAGATTGGCTATCAGTGGGAGATGGCCACCACCTGTATGTCGAGACCTGCGGGCGGGAAGATGGGGAGCCGGTTGTGGTGTTGCATGGCGGGCCCGGCGGCGGCGTGCATCCACTTATGCGGCGCTATTTTGATCCCGATCATTGGCGAGTCATTTTGTTTGATCAGCGAGGGGCGGGACAATCACGCCCCCATACTCGGTTAGAGGCAAATAACACGGATGCGCTAATCGAGGATATGGAAAAGTTACGTAAGCACCTTGGTGTTAAGAAATGGTGGTTATTTGGCGGCTCTTGGGGTTCTACCTTGGCGTTGCTGTATGCCCAGCGCTATCCCGAGCACTGTTTGGGGCTGATGTTGCGTGGCATTTTTTTGTGTCGGCCACGTGATGTTGATTGGCTTTATGGGCCTGAGGGAGCGGCACGCTTGCACCCCGATCACTGGCGCGAACTGGTTAATGGGCTGCCGCAAAAGGATACCGCCGGCATTCTTGCGTATTATCGCGAAAAGTTAGCGTTACCAGACGAGCAAGCCTTGCCTTGGGCGCAGCGATGGGCAAGATGGGAGGCTAGGCTGTCGACTGTGTTGCCAAATGAGGCCGCATTAGAGGGTATGGATGAGCAAGCACTGGCCATCGCTCGTTTGGAAAACCATTATTTTTGCCATGATGGTTTTATCCGTCCTAATCAAATCTTAGAAGATATTGATCGGTTGTTTGATTTGCCCGGTTTTATTGTGCACGGGCGGCATGATCGGGTATGTCCTGCCGAGCCGGCGTTTAGCTTGGCGAATGCTTGGCCTCAAGCGCAATTTACACTGGTGGAAACCAGCGCTCACTCCTCCCGGGAGGAGGGTAATGAACAGGCTATTTTGGCGTCAGTGCGCGCTGCCCAGGAGCTGAGCGAATGAAGGGGCTGATTCAGCGAGTGTGTCATGCGTCGGTGACGAGCGAAGGCGATGAGCTAGGTCGCATTGATCAGGGGCTGTTGCTACTAGTTGGTATCGAGAAGCAGGATACCTTGGATAATGTGACACAGATGACCAAAAAAGTCGCTGGGTATCGGGTGTTTGCAGATGCCGAAGGGCGCATGAACTCGAGCGTGGTGGATGTGCAGGGCAGTTTGTTGGTGGTGTCCCAATTTACCTTGGCGGCTGCGACACGCAAAGGCCGTCGTCCTAGTTTCTCGTCCGCCGCGCCACCGGCGCAAGCCGAGCCATTGTATCTTGCTTTGATTGAACGGTTGAGGTCAACGGGCTTAACCGTGCAGACCGGCCGTTTCGGTGCCGATATGCAGGTGAGCTTGTGTAACGATGGGCCAGTTACTTTTTTGTTGGAGTGTTAAGTGGCTTGCTAAAGCCATACACCAACGTGCAAAAGCGGCTGTAATAGCCTGCAGCACGGGCACGCATATGATCCACCCAAACGACCTGGTCGATCTTCCCCTGCGCTTTGGCCGCCGGGATTGATGCATCTCCCCAAGCGATTAAGCCGAAAATATTTTGCATGCAAGCTTTGCCCTTTCGAAGCGAGGGGGAGCCGGGAACCGGCATCTTACTGACACTGCCGGGTGTGCGATAACTGGCGATATAAGGGGTGGTGTATTTGGCAATCACCGGCGAGCTAATGGGGCTTAGCGGCCCGCGTATGTCAGCACAGCCGACGAATAGCAGAGTCAGCAATAATGGAAGTAGCCGACGTGACAACACAGTAAATCAATAGCCTCGTACTAGGGTGCAGTATCGGCCATATAAGTAAAGAATGTTGAGGCTGCTGAAGTTAACACTGGCGATATGCTGAATGTCGCCGTCTTTCTTCGCCGCATGGATAGAAGCATCGCCCACAGCAATAAAACCCAACACATTGTAGGCGCAGGCTTTACCGACCGAATCAACGCGCGTCGTGGTGCCGGTGGCAACTGGACCTTTGACATTGGTGTAAAGCCCAAGGGTGGGCGAGAACACCATGGCGCAGCCGGATAGAATGGCAATTAGCTGCATGATGATTAGCAGCTTGATGAAGGGGCGAGTTAAGTAGGTAAGAATTTTCATTGGCTAGAAACTAACAAGGCCCAGCCGTAGCTGAGCCTTGTTAAGGATGAGAGACGAATTACTTGCCGCAAACCTTAGTAGTAGTGGTATTAATAATACCCAAGATGCTGTCGTGGTCGTAATCAACGTTAGCAACTTTAGTGATACCGGCATTTTTCTTGGCGGTAGCTACGCTTGCGTCGCCAGTAGCGATCAGGCCAAGGTAGTTAACCATTTGAGATTGACCGACTTTAGAGCAGCTAGCGCCGTTGTCAGTAACGGCAGACGGAGCGCTCATGTCGCTGTACCATGCGCCAGCGCTATAAGGACCAGCACAACCTGTCAGTAAAAGTGCAGTACCAGCGGCACCAGCAAGCAAAATCTTTTTCATGTCACATTCCTTCGATAGTTAGAATATTAAAATGAACAAGTCCGTTACAGACTATTCACCTGCGGGTACTTTACGCAGCCTTCCGGATGGCTTCAATATAAAATCAAATGCTGTTAAATCGACCGTTCGTTTTTTGTACGACGCCTAATGAAAGTGGCTGATGTTGCAAGGAATCGTGTTCAGCTTATGATAGGAGATGGCTCGACAGGGCAGTCAGGCGCAATACCAACTAAATTCGTTATCTCTGGAGAGTTCACATGAAAATTAAAACAGCACTCTGTGCCGCCGTTTTGCTGGGCGCTTCATCATCCGCTTTTGCTGTGGCACCCGGTGGGCCAAACTGTGGTTGGGGCAATATGTTATTTGAAGGTTCAAGCGGTTTGCCGATGCATATCCTTGCGTCCATTGTAAATGGCACCTCGGGCAACGCGACCTTTGGCATGACCACGGGTACCAACGGTTGTAGCGCCAATGGCACTTTGACCTACGGCGGCCGAAACTTATTGGCCATGGCCGGTGTCATGGATGAAGTGGCTCACGACATGGCTGTGGGTCATGGCGATGCATTGACGGCGCTGGCGGTATCTATGGGCGTACAAGAGCAAGACCGCGCCCACTTTGACCAAGTGATGCATCAGAAGTTTGCGGTAATTTTTCCCAGCGACGATGTGACGGCTGATGAAGCCATGAGCCACATTCAGCATGTCATGAAACAGGACGAACGGTTACAGCAATATATTTAACCTTCCTGGCAGTTTAACTTTCTCATGCCGGTCACCAGTTTATGGGGCCGGCTTTCCATTTCTCTCAGTAGTGTGACGTCTTCCTTTGCTTCTATCTCAATATCGACTCCGGCTTGTCGGCTCATTCATCTTAATGTTTGTTGCTGCCTTCTTGTGGGGAACCCCCGCCCTAGCGGCGGCAAAACCACAGGTTGATTTGCGACAACTGGCACAGCAACCGCTTTGGCTTGATTTGCTGCATTACAATCAAGGCGGCACTTGGCGAAATCAGGGGGAATCGTATGTGGATGATGCGGATTTCTTCTTGGCACCCAGTGGCAAAATAAATCCATTGGCAGAAATGCTAGCGGATATCGCCCATTTCTCACGTCACAATGATCGCACCCGTTGTCAATTCCCGGCGCGCTACCAGTTTTTGGCGCAGCGGCTGAATTGGCCGGGTGATCAGCCTTTCGCCGCCTGCACTGACTTTCTTAAATGGCGACAGTCCATGCCCGACCAGCAGGCCGTGTTGGCTTTTCCTGCGGCTTATTTGAATAGCCCATCATCTATGTTTGGTCATGTGTTTTTGCGCCTAGATGCCAGCCAACACCCCGACTCAGTGTTGACTTCGACGGCCGTGAATTTTGCCGCGCATACCAGTCATACCGATGGCTCTTTCTTTTATGCGTTTAAAGGCATTGTCGGCAGCTACCCGGGCTATTTCTCGGTGACGTCTTATGCCGACCGCTTGAACAAATACTCGCATTTGGAAAATCGCGATATCTGGGAATATCGCCTCAACCTAACGCCCAAAGAGATTAACCGCTTGGTGAACCACCTCTGGGAGCTGCGCCATATCCGGTTTGGTTATTACTTCTTTGATGAAAACTGCGCCTACCGATTGCTAGAGCTAATTCAAGTAGCGCGCCCGTCTGTGCCCTTACTCACCCATTGGCGTTTTGCCGAGGCACCCGTGTCGGCCGTGCGCGAGCTAGTGGCTAAAGGGTATGTCGATGGTAAGCACTACCGCCCCAGCAAAGAGATGGAGCTTAAATGGCAGGCGGCGCGCTTGCCGGTTGCACAGCAAAAGCTGGCCAAACGGTTGGCCACCGATGCCACGGTGGCGATCTCGCCTGCCTTTCAGAAATTCGATCGCCAAAGCCGGTTTAATGTGGCCAATTTGGCGTATGCGGCACTGCGCTATAACAACAGCGTGGGAGAGCGAGACGCGAAAACCGCCAAACGCAGCTTCGCGTTGCTGCGCTTAATTAACCAGAACACGCCTGCTAAGCCGGTGCCGCCTGTGCCAGCCCCCGTGCCGCCGGATGTTGGCCATGATGATCATTTGTTTGCGACGGCGGCTGGTCAACGCGATGCCAATGCCTACATCGATGTGCGTTGGCGTTACACCTACCATGGGTTACTGGATAACACGGCGGGCTTCCTCAAAGGTGCCGACATCAGCGCGTTGGACTTGCGCTTGCGCACCTATGTGGATCACCCAAGACAACGACCCGGGCCAGGTATTCGACTAGAGTCCTTCCGTTTGGTCTCTATTCGTTCCATTGCGCCGCGTGGTCGCTTTGTAAAACCCATTTCTTGGTTTGTGGATACAGGGGCAGAGCAGGCCTGGTCGTGGGGTAGCCAACACCTAGCGACCTACTTACAAGGTGGACCGGGGTTGGCTTGGTCATGGGGCGGTTTTATTCCCTATGCCTTTGTTAAAGCGCGCGTGGAAAACAACAGCGCTTATGGCCCTTTCATCGAAACTGGCGTCGGCAGTGAGTTGGGTGTGTTGTATTACCACGGCAAGTGGAGTGCACAGTTCAACCTAAAAGGGGTTTATTTTCACAATACCGACTGGCGATCGGCGGGTGAGCTAGGCGTTAACTATGCCATCGGGCAAAATGACGCCCTACGCGTTCAGTGGCAACATGAGCGCTATCGGTATCAACGTATTAATCAATGGAGTGTGTC
>CAYVZZ010000121.1:611-6687 GCA_964456185.1 uncultured Alcanivoracaceae bacterium | reverse complement strand
AAAAATCGATGCTGATGGATACGCGGTGTAAATCGCAAAGCCTGCTCAACAAACAGGTTCTGATCGGTTTTATCCGTCAGACCGGCTTGCGCGGCCTGATGAAGCAACGCTTGTATTGCATCCGTTTGTTGAAGTTGATCTGAAGAAATGTCGTCTTGCTGGGCAAGGTGTTCAAGACACCCATTAAGCCGCCCCAATCCGGCAAGCTGCTGCCATTGGGCTGTATTTACCCGCAGCTGGGCGTAGCGAATGGCGGTGTCGTTTTGATAGCTATGCCAATTGCCCTGCGTGTCGCGCCAATGCCAAGCCTCAACGCCCAACATCAATAACGCGAACTGCTTTTCATCCAGTATCCAATGCAGGTACACAAATACTCTAGGATCGTAATAACGAAACAACGCTTTTTTGTGACTTCCCGACTCTTGTATTAGCAGATGCTGGGTTAACCGTGGTGCGATCTTTTCTTTACCTACACTGCTTTCAATCAACGCAGAAAAATACGGGCAGCTGCTTGTTTTTGCTTGTTGTTGTACGCGGTACAACAGATCAACGCGCTTTTTGTCTGTTAAATCGCTCAATGCCAGCAATCTGGGCATTAATGCTGACTGTTCCGATAACTCATCCGGGACGAGCGGTTCCAGCGGCAAATCTTCCCACAAGGACTTATCTACCTGCAGCGGGTTAATAAGCGCAAAGCTCTGCTTTAACAAAAAGCGGTGATCAAGCTCTTTCATAATTAGCCCACTTCAACCAAGCCAGCGCCTTCGGCGTCCGCACCACGAGTTTTGAATTCACACAAACTCGGTGCCCGCTCAAACGCCTCCTGCTCCACACTACCAGAGCCCACACTCAAGCTGGCGCCTCCGCCACCACCGGCGGCGAGGCTGCGTTTGGCGGCTTTGAAGTTGGCGTTGCCACTGGCGGTGATGGTGATGTTGCCGCCTTCGATGAGGATGCCGCCACTGCCTGCGGCGAGTTTGATTTTGTGTTTGGCGGTGAGGTTGGCGGCACCTTTGGCGCTGGCGATGTTGACGGCCTTAGCGGCGGCGAGGGTGATGGCGTCGTTCTGGGCTTGCACACGGGTGTTGCCGGTGGCGGCGTGCAGGCTTAAGCCGGTGTCGGTGACGGCACGTTTGGCGGCGGGGTCACTGCCTTGGGTGTAGAGAGCGATGCCGTCGGCGGCGATGGCGCTGAATTCACCTTGGGCGGCAATGTTGAGGTCTTGCCCGGCGCTGATGGCGAGGTTTTTGCCGCTGTTCCAGATGTGCGATTTTGGGGTGACGGTGATTAAGCCGTCGTCGCCGTGTATCACTAGGTGAGGCTGTGTCCATGCGGTTACCGTGCCATCGCCGCCACCTATGTTGGGTAGGCTGGGGGTGCCGTCGGCGGTGTCGTTGAGTTCTTCCTGCAACTGGCTGCTGGCTTTAATGGCGGGCAAGTCGGCGGCGGATGGTTCATCATCAAGTCCAGCCTGTTGCTTATTGGCAACGTCAGCAAGACCTTGCATCAGGGCACTGCTGTTTTGTAACACTTGGGTGACGTCGCCGGCGTGCATCTGTTGTTGGCTGTTACCGGTGGTGATAAGCAAGCCTTTACCGGCACGAATGGCACCTTGGGCATCGGTGGCCAGCGACACGCCATAGCCTAAATCGGCTTGGCGCTGGTTGCCTTCTAGGTGCTTTACGTGGCCGAGGGTCAGGCCCGAATGATAATCGGTGGTGTAGAGTTGCACGTGGCCTTGGTTTGGGGTGTCGTCGAATTGCAGTTGACGATAGCCACCGGTGCCATTGCCACTGGTGGCAAGGTCTTGGGTTTTGATGCCCGATAGCACGCCAGCATGACCGTTGCCACTGAACCAAGCCGGTGCGTTGCCAGTGGCGCGAGAGGGGCCGCCGGCCATTTTATTGTAGGGGGCATCGTCGTTGCCTTGGCCATTGTAGAGGCTGGCGACAATGACGGGGCGATCAATATCGCCTTCGAGGTAGTCGAGCCAAACTTCTTGGCCAACACGCGGCGTGTAAATGCTGCCCCAGTTGGCACCTGCCACGGAAGTGGCAACGCGCGCCCAGGTGCCGGCGCTGTCGTCGGCTGGGGCATTGGCTTGGCGCGGATGATCGAGGCGACTGGCTGATTGGCTACCGCGTTGCCAGTGTTGTTGCACGATCACGCGCTGGTCGCGGTCGCTATAAATGGGGCCACCACTACCTGCCACAATGGCGCTTTGAGCGCCCATCACGGTGGCTTTGGGGTGGCGGCGCAAGCCGTGACCATCAGCGGTACGCGGTCGGTATGGTTGGCTGATGGGTAAGGCGACGAACCGGTTATGGTATTGCTCGGCATCGCTGGCTTGGCGTTTGCCTGTTGTGGATGACGGGGCGGCTGCACTCATGTCGTCATCGGCCAATAACGCATCAAAAGCACTGCCTAACAACGCTTCGATTTTGCCGTGAACGTCGGCATCGAGATTGTTGCGCGCGTTGTGGTGCACTCGCAAGATGGCCTGCGGGCTGGCACTTTGTGTGGCATGGCCACTAAGCAAAATGCTTTGCCCCGGTGCCAAGGTGCGCACGCCACCGGCACCTTCTACCTGGGCGCTGCGCACATGCAGCGCATCCAGTTGTTGGCGGGCGCGGTAATCACCCTGCTGCCGGTTGGCCCAGGCATAGGGGCCGGCGGTGTCGTCGTCTACCGTGGGGGTGCCATTCTCTTGTAGAGAGACGCTGGCAAAGGCCGGACGAGTAGACAAGGTGCGGTAATCCCAACTGGCGCGTTGCACCTGGCCGGTTTGCCAGCGGCGGATGGGTTGCCACTGCTGAATGGTGTCGTCTTTTTCAGTGGCATCGCCACGGTGGAAACGAATGTTGGCGGCATTATCCGGCTTGAAGGCTTCGTTGGAATCAGCCAGCACCATCACGTGTTGCCCCAAGGTGGGGCTTTGGGTGTCACCGGTGTGTTCGAACCAATAGAAAATGCCTTCTTCGGCCAAGAGGCGCTCGACAAAGGCAAAATCGGTTTCGTTATATTGGCAGGTTAAGCTGCGCTTTTGATACTGGCTAGGGTCGGCCAGCTGCCAACGCCAAGCCGGTGCCACGACACCTTTGGCATAATGGCTGAACAGCTGCTCGACGACTTCCACCACAGTGAGGTCGTGGAAAGCGAAGCTATCTTTGCGGTAATTCAGGAAGGACAACCACGGCTCGATCATCAAATTTTAAATTCGGCGACGTCTATCACTGGGCGAGAACCTTCATGATTATCCCGAAGATGATATAGCAAAAGATTGATTCAAAGAATAAAAAGCAAATCAATGGCCAACCAAGATACCCAAAACCATACTTTCCGTTGCTGCGCCAATCTTTGGCGTAGGGGTCGTCTGCCTCAATTGGGCAAGCCTCTTCTATCTCTTTTGGCCAAACCGGTATCTTGCTGGTGTACATCGCCGCCCAGCGGCCAGGGATAGTTAGTGCGTAAGCAAACGAGTTTATAAACTGAGCGATCGGATGTTTGGCATTTGGTGCATTGACTCTGATAATCCCGAACAGCAACCCTTCGCGTCGGCCGTCTACTGGCATGCACAGCTTTACATTTTCGTATGCTTCCTTGTGACCCTCCTCATTTTCCATATAACGGCGAATAAACTCCCATATTTGGATCACCTCATCGCGCCCTCCACTTTCTGGATAACCCAATGAAAAGGTGTCTATCACCGTTTCTCTGTCATCGGCCAGCACAAGGGCACGCAGATCCCAACTTTTTCCCATCACCTCTTTTGTTAATTCCGGACAAACGAATAGTTCATTCCACGGCACAGACAGTACAGAATCGCCCGGGCGGGTGACGTATACCATATGGCTTTTTCGATTCAGGCGTATGGGGTAATGGGTGCCACGAAACAAGTCGTAGCGGGTCACGCGATAGCCAAAATACAGAAAAAGCAACCAGATCGGAGTAAACAAACCCGTGCCTATCCACATGCCGACTTCATTTTCTTTGATTGTAAAATAGAACAATATTGAAAGCGACAACAATGATATAAACATAAAGGACGCTCCCAACCAAACCATACTGCCACGAATGCCATACCATCTATCCACAATTTCGAGATAAGTACTATTGCATTTAATTACCGAAAACCAATCCAAAGGCGTTGTGCTGGCTTTCTTTTTTTTATCCAATTGACTGGCTATCTCACTTTGCTCTAGAGGCCGGTTGATCTTGTAGGCAACTCGATAATCTTGGCGCCCTTTGGTGTTGAGCCCGGTATAGTTCATGGTTACTCCCGTGTTAATCCGATTTCTTCAGGCTGCGGCCTGCATTTTTTCCAATGCCTTTTGTAATACTTCCTGGCTCTGTTTCAGGGTTTTGAAATGATCACCGTCATTGTCGCCGAACCACGTTTTTTTCAACCAATCTTGTAATTCATTGGTGTGAAACCAGCTAATCCCTACCGAAAGAGCAATCCCTGCCACAAATAAAATGGCTGCCACAACCCGAGCACCAGGCACGGGGGCGATGGCTGTCACCCCGGCCGCTTCGAGGAGGGCCGCCCCCCATAGCGCGACAGCGACCGAAGCAAGGGTTACAACTGCAGCTGTAAAGTACAGGATAGCTTCAAGACTATTTCCTTCCTTGAACATCTCAAGATAATCGGGGTCAGACTGCCATTTCCTCTTGCTCATCATCCGCAAGCTGCTTTTTCGGCCTCCCCGCCTTCCCGGGACGAACACGGCGTTTTAACTGTTGCTCGATCTCATCCTTGAAGCGCTCACTGCCCAAAACGCGGCACTGGTTTAGATAATCTCGGATGGCCTGGAGCATTTGAGCATCGATATAACGTACGAACAGTGCCTGATATGCCTGTTGTCGTTCGACTAACGTACGTCCCAGCGCAAGATATTCCATGTGATCCGTAATCAAATCGTCAGGCACACCTTGGGCATGAGCCCTGTAGCTGGACCACCGATATTCCTGCGGTGTGTTAACCATGCCAGCGCGAACGGGGTTGAGCTCAATATAGCGATAGCAGGCCAGCAAATATTGCGCACTATCGACCAAGCTGGCCTTGTACCGCCCTTCCCACAGCGTCCCTGTGCGCCTATAGCAACGATTAATGTGGTAAACGTACCGCCGCCCCAGACTTTGCATGGTTTTGGCAATGCCGTCCGGTTTGTGCGGCGTTATCAACAAATGTACGTGGTTGGTCATCAACACATAGGCATGAATGTCGCATTGGTGCTTCTTGGCGGCCGCTTTCAGATACTCCAGATACAGCAGATAGTCGTTATCAGTAAAGAATACTGGCTGACGGTTGTTGCCGCGCTGGATGACGTGTTGGGGAATATCGACAAGTCGACAAGGTTGTAGCGAGGTTGGCGCGGCATTGTCCGACTCCGAAAGCGGTGCATTGGCTTGGCCGAAGTGTATCAAATAAATAGCAGTCTGACCCCGGTTTTAAATCAATCAGCTATGGGCTGGTCAGGTCACGGATTCAGGAATAAGGCTTAAACCGTCACTTTTTGAAAAAATCTTCAGCCTCAGCTTCAGCCCTCTCCTTGCGGTATTTTTCCAAGATGGCTCGAGCTTCTGGTGTATCTGCATCAAAAGGTTCTCCGGCATAGGAAGGAGTGGACAGGACATGTGGATCATTTGAGTCAATTTGGCATTCTTTTTCTACCCATTCTGGCCACACCGGCTTTTTGCAAACAGCCAGACCCAGCCAGCGTACGAAGGTTTGTAAGATCGTGATTGGTAGAAGGATGAAGCGCAGAATGAAGGGTAAAACAAATATGCGAGAGATACTAAAAACCCAACAACTTTTCCAATTTCCGTTCGTTGTCAGACTGATAAAGGGTGGTTTGACGCTTTTTACGCCTTCTTCCATATAGCGCCAGATAAATTGCCAAGTTTCGTCCACCTCTATGGCAGCAAAAGACGGGCTTCCCACATCGAAAGTATCCTTGATAAGATCGCCATCCATAAGGTGACAACGTAAGTTTAACTTGTCAACTCTTTTCATGTTCTGACCACGATGATAAAAGCCTTCCCCCCAAGGGACAACGAGAACTCCGGTATCACC
>CAYVZZ010000121.1:0-601 GCA_964456185.1 uncultured Alcanivoracaceae bacterium | reverse complement strand
GGCGAAAAATATAAATTTTTCTATTTCTTCGATTAAAACGAACCGGAAAATGTGTGTATGTAAAAAACTCATGCTTTACAAACATAACGAAAGGAATGTAACAAAGTAGTAATGCCCAGATCCCTGCAAAGAAAAGTGACCAACCATATCCATAAGAATCAAATAAAGATAGGTAAAACATATAGACTGACGTTACAGACAAAACAACAAATCCGATACAGCCAACAATATCAGCAGCATCTCCGCGCTGCTCAAATGAATTATCTACATATTCAGTATATGTCGAGTTAAATGCAATCAATGCATTATATGCATCCGTATTGCCATCATCGTGCTCATAAAACAACTGATTTCTAATTTCCTCTTCATCGAGAGATCTATTCAACTTATACTTTCTCGACAACTTAAAACACTTGACGATTTTTCCCATTTCAGCCCCCTATAATCTCTGAAAGTCTTCTGGATTGCTCAGCAAAGCTGTCGAAATCTTCGGCCTTACCAAAGTACATGGTTTGCTTTAACCATTTTTGAATATCATTATCCTTAAAAAGAGATATAAGCCAAATGGCAGCAGCAACAATGATGCCTAGAACCAACCCAA
>CAYVZZ010000120.1:0-6810 GCA_964456185.1 uncultured Alcanivoracaceae bacterium | reverse complement strand
GCGGACAGGGTCCGCTCCAACGGAAGTGGTTGATTTCGCTGTAGGAGCGGACCCTGTCCGCGACACCAATCGTTCTTAAACCTCACTCACCCTTAAGCCGCCGAACCTCAGCCAATGACAATCCCGTCGTATCGGCAATTTGCTTATCGGATAATGCATTGAGTTTTAGTAGGTTGCGAGCGGTGTTTAGTGCGCTTTCCTGACGGCCTTGTTGCATTCCCTTTTTAACGCCTTCTTGCAGCCCCTGCTGCATCCCCTTCTGCGCACCTCGCTGCTCAATCTCACGTTCCCACTCTTCCAATCGCTCTCTCAACATGGCGGGTCTCTCCACGATATCCATTACATCCATATTAGTGATTTCTTCCGGTTTGGCCAAATGCATGCTACGCAAGAACCAATCCGCAGAATCGCGCAATAGCCACTGCAGCTCTTCATTATCAGCCAGCTGAGCGTGTACTTCTTCGTAAATGGTGATTAACGCCTCTTCCAACTGCTCGGCATGGTGGCGATTATATTCTGTACGAAAAATAGCTGATACAAGATTGGCCGCATTATGGACCTTTTCCTCGTCAACGCTGAACTGAAAATCCAACAGCAGGCAGGTATGCAGCCCATCACACTGAAATCTCACCTGCCAAACGATACCATCTATGCGCTTCCGCTCACTTCCTGCTAACATCCATGCACGACTAAAAATAACAAACCGCACAGGCACGGAATGAAAGGCATTATATTAGCCGGTGGTTCAGGCACCCGTCTGCACCCCATCACCTTGGGGATATCCAAGCAGCTTTTACCCATCTACGACAAGCCAATGATTTACTACCCCTTGTCGGTGCTGATGCTGGCTGGCATTCGTGACATACTCATCATCACGACTCCCGAGGATCAATCGGCCTATCAACGCTTGCTTGGCAGTGGTGATCAATTTGGCGTTAACCTTTCCTATACCATTCAACCCAGCCCTGATGGCTTGGCGCAAGCCTTTACACTCGGCGCCGATTTTATAGGAAATGACCATGTTTGCTTGGTGCTGGGTGACAACATCTTCTACGGCCAAGGGTTCACACCCAAGCTCAAAAAAGCCGCGCAGCGTGATACAGGCGCAACCCTCTTTGGCTACCAAGTAAAAGACCCCGAACGCTTTGGCGTAGTGGAATTTGATGCCAATAATCGTGCTGTCTCGATTGAAGAAAAGCCTACAAAACCCAAATCGAATTACGCCGCTACCGGATTATACTTCTACGATAATGATGTGGTGGAAATCGCGCGACAAGTTCAGCCATCGGCACGGGGAGAACTCGAAATCACCAGCATCAACCAGGCTTATCTCGAAACCGGTAATTTGCATGTAGAGCAATTAGGGCGCGGTTTTGCCTGGCTAGACACAGGCACCCATGAAAGCCTGCTAGAAGCCTCCCAATTTGTCGAAACCATAGAAAAGCGCCAAGGCTACAAAATTGCCTGTATTGAAGAAATTGCATGGCGGAATCAATGGATCACAACAGAAGCCATCCTAAAAGCCGCCGACCGCTATAAAAAGAACAACTACGGCCTTTACCTTCAAGAGATCGTTAAAGCCCCATGACAAAGCCCATATACGTCACTCAGCCCAGCCTACCGCCTTTAGAGGAATTCATCCCCTACCTGGAGAAAATCTGGGAGAGCAAACAACTCACCAACAACGGGCCATTTCACCAACAATTGGAAGAGGCACTGTGTGACTACCTCGGTGTGCCCTACATTTCATTGTTTTGTAACGGCACTCAGGCACTTATCACCGCCATCCAGGCTCTAAAGCTGGAAGGCGAAGTGATTACCACACCCTACACGTTTGTCGCCACCGCTCACGCTATCGTTTGGAATAAACTCACTCCGGTTTTCGTTGATATTGAGGAAGACGGCTTCAACATCGACCCTGCAGCTGTTGAAGCTGCCATTACTCCGAGAACCAGCGCAATATTGGCCGTGCATTGCTACGGCTATCCATGCCAAACGGAAGCGCTGCAAAAAATAGCCGACAAACACGGCATCAAACTTATTTACGATGCAGCACATGCCTTCGGCGTGGAAGATGAAGGCGGCAGCATATTGCGTCATGGTGATTTGAGCGTGTTGAGTTTTCACGCTACCAAGGTGTTTAATACCTTTGAAGGTGGGGCCATTATCAGCAATGATGTTGCAACAAAATCACATATCGATGAATTAAAAAACTTTGGCTTTGCTCAAGGGCAGGCTCACAGTTTTGGTAATAACGCCAAGATGAATGAAGTACAAGCTGCATTCGGGTTACTCCAACTGCAATATATTGACAACAACTTATCCACCAGAGAAAAGATCAATACCCAATACACCGAACGACTTAACAACATCACAGGGCTCCACACTTATGAGTCCCACACGGCCACAAAACCAAACCATTCCTACTACCCAATTACGACCACATCGAATTTCCCTATAAGTCGTGATCAACTACATGCGAAGTTGAAAGCCAGCAATGTGTACTCTCGACGCTATTTTTGGCCGCTGGTGACAGATCTCCCCTGTTATACAAAACCAGACAAGAAAACACATCTACCTAATAGCCGAATCAGAGCAGATAATGTTCTTTGCTTACCGATTTATCCCAATCTTTCTCCCTGTGAATTTGAACGGATTTTGTCATGCCTAAAGACCGTCAGCTCATAATCATTGGTGCCGGAGGCTTTGGTAGAGAAGTCCTATTTCTCGCCCAACGGCTAGGCATAAACATCAAAGGATTTCTAGCCGACACACCTGCACTTCAAGGTACATCGGTTGATAATATTCCCGTCATCGGCACGATTGACCAGTGGACTGAACATACCGACGCCACCTTTGTTGTTGCCATTGGCTCTCCCAAAGGACGACAAGCCGTTATCGCGAAAATGAATCAACTAGGCACACCCAAATTCACCACCTTAGTTGACCCCAGTGCAATTATTGGCAAGAAAGTAGATATCGAAGCAGGCAGCATCATTTGTGCTGGAGTTATTTGTACCACCAATATAAAAATCGGCAAAAACGTAATACTCAACTTAAACACCACCGTTGGACACGACACGCAAATTGGCGATTACTGCACTCTAGCACCCGGCGTTAATATATCAGGTAATACCCATTTGTGTGATGGAGTTGAGATTGGCACCGGAGCTTCCTTGCGAGAAAAATTAACACTTGGTGATGGCTGTATCGTTGGCATGGGAAGCGTTGTTGTTAAAGACGTTGCGGCTGGTTCCGTAGTTTACGGCAACCCAGCCATTCCTCGGTAAGAGGTTTTCCCACCAACACATGCAAATGTCTCAGTCATTCGGGAAAAGATACTTCTTGAATGCGACCAGCTGCGGATTTTCAGCTTTTGACCGCTGCTGTCTCATCCTGCTGGTCCATGAGGCTTCATAATCCTCTATATTCAGATCGGTTAAAATTTCATCAAATGCGGGTGTTTGGTCAAGACGACTGAAATCCTCATAGGCAAATTCACGCCCTACTTTAGAATGCAAGTTCGCCAGATAATAATCTTCAGAACCACTAATATGCAGCAGCGAATTGATAATGCTGGTCTTATCTATGGTGGCCGACGCATCTCCGAGTGGTTTAACATCCGCAGACCATTGATCGGTTAATTGTGCTTTAGCCAGTGAATAGGCCTGCTCCGCTTTGTTGCGACGATACAGGTAGTAAATGCGATCGAATCCTAGGCTGAACACATCAAACTTATGTTTAAGCATTTCAGTGTGCTGACTAACATGGAAATTAATCGCGAAAACCCCATTAGGTGAAGTTGTCTTACGAAATATAAAGTCGAGATATCGACCGATGTCGATATTGTTATTTCCAAAAAGCTTTGCATAAGCTTGTAAGTAACGCAGGTTAATCCACTCTTTCGGATCACCGACTAAGCCCGTGCGATGCAACACATCGCAGAAAAAAGTGGAGCCACATCTTGGTGTCGAAATTATCGCCACTTTTTGGCGTATATCCGAAACGGGAAAATCCGGCCGCTCGTTCAAGTCCTGAAAAATAGATAGCAACAGGTCGTCGGTTGTCTGAGTTGACTTATCCGTCACATTTTACCCCGCATTTTAAATACACCAGTCATCATTTCGACAAAGCCTCTTTTCCTGTCTTATGGAGCTGGTACAACAAATCAGCGAATTGATCTGGATTACCTTCCTCCAGAAAAATCTCGTCAACGTCGACCTCATCCAGCAAATAACGATGCCATTTATTCCAATCTTCTGGCTGGTCTATCAACCTCAATAGAGCATTTATATATTGCTCATCATTACGTGCAATTAGCCAATCGGGCAGTCCTACCTTGCGGATAAACATTGCATCAATGCGCTCATGAACCTCATCGCCCTCCATTGCCACTAACGGCAACCCTTGGCGCAAAGAATCAACAAGGCTATTAGTGCCTCCGAATGGAAAGGTACAAGCATGAATCTGGCAGCGGTTAATTTCACGAATGTAATCCGCATAGGGTAAGACCGAATGAATTTTGAAATTTCTCAATTCACGAGAAAGATTCATGCAAGAAGCAGCATGATCAACCCCGCGTACACCACTAAAGAACACAAACTCTACGGGTTTACTGGCTCTAGCCTGCACTTCTCGCATACAAGCAATAAAACGGCTAGTCCATTTCTGCGACACCGAAGGGACGGCCACACGAATCACACCATCGATTGGTAGATTACGTAATGGCTGAACACTCTCTTGTTGCGATGGCAACAAATAGCGGGCTGTCTTATCCGGTAGTACTACGTACTTTTCACTATACCGACTCGGGTCACCTTGCAACTCATGCACCTCCAGTATTGCATCTATTTGCTTGCTCATACTGGTAGCCGGATGCCCCATGCTCATAACCTGTAAAGACGCCATACGACGATTAGCGAGCATTACAGCCCAACGATCCATACCAATACTTGGAAACCAAACCACATCTGGCACAAGATCGATAATACGTTTTTGCAATGCTTGAAAGGCACTCGGTAACGACTTGATATTCGCACTATTCTCAACAACATCAAACTCATCAAATAATGCTGCTACCGCATCATCGCAGTTATCATCTACACCTACACCCAATGTATAAAAATGTATCCGACAGGCGCGTATCATTTCAGCATAACAACGATACATGGCGTGCTCTCGTGACATCCCCTCAAGAGGCACAAGCAAAACGGGCTTGTCTAAGTTATGCCTCGCCTTTTTTTCTGGCACGTAGAAACTGGAAGGCAAACCAAGCAACTTGTCCAGAGCCTTAGTAAGAAGAGGCTTAACCTGATGTCGCCTAGCATCATCGGCATAGCTGCAGCGCATCCAAGCCAATGACAAAAGGTTAACCCCCTTATGGCGAGATAAATGCCCATAATTAATGGTAGTACCTAAAAGGAAGTCTATTGCACTCTGTCTCGCTTTATTGGCCTCCTCACTAACAAGCGCCAAATCAACCAGGCACCCCACTGCATGGGATAGCACCAAATCAGGTGCATGATTGTAATACAAGAAAGGGTTAATGCCGGCGCGGCTATTCGGGCACCAAGCTAACAACTGATGCAGCAATCCTTCGACATCATAGCGCCCTTGGCACTTCAAATGAAATGCTACAATATAATTATCCAGATTACCCTGCCGCGTGCCCATCAAGATCGTGTGCAACACGTGCATATTGCACATGACGGAGCCTAGGTCTTGTTTTGATAAAGTTAAACTTGATTGTAATAACTCCTGCCACTGCGCGGCGGCACGTTGGCACACATCGGCATTTTCATCAAGGATAACTCCGTAATGATATGCGTGAGTTTGATCATATCGCGCATAATAAGAACCCAGCATCTCTAACATAATACAAAAGGCATTAAATGCCTTTTGATATTGCTTCGCCATAAGCAACCGATCCACCTCGGCTAGATCTACAAAGACGTTACGGTCAGTAGCTAAAGTGGTCATAACTCACTCACCGAATCAATTAAAGACAAGAGGATATCACCATAATTATTTGGTTCCCCTGAATGTAAAAGAAGCTCATCTACGGGTGACTGCACCAGATATTTCTTCAAATTCAATAATCTGTCAGGGTTAGAAACTAAATCAATTAAACATTCTGCATACTCATCCTCTGAATGGCAGATAAGCTCTTCAGGAAGCCCCACCCTCCTGATAAAAGCTGCATCAATCCGCTCATGTGGCTCATGACCTTCCATAGCTATAATAGGGAGACCTTGTCGTAATGAATCAACCAAACTATTCGTTCCACCAAATGGGAAAGAACAGGCATGTAACTGACAACGATTTATCTCAGCGAGATATTGGTCATAAGGCAAATATAAGTGATAAACAGCACTTTTAATTTCATGGCGCAATTGATGTAAACAGGCAACAGCTTGTAACGAGCGTTCCCCCAGGAAAAACACGAACTCAACCTTTCCAGGCAACGCATCCTCCAAGCGACGGAGGCAACGTATAAAACCGGCCGTTAGCTTCTGGGCTACGGAAGGTATCGCAATGCGAATTACGCCATCCTCAGGCAACACTAATAGTGGTTTAATCTCAGGGGTATGCTTAGGTAAGCGCAATGTAGTATCTGGGACAGGAACAACTTTTTCCGAGAACAGATTTTGAATTTTCTCGACATCATTCCCAAGTAGCCCCCGATCAATCAAGACGTAATCCATCTCCGGGCTATGGGTTGTCGCAGGATGCCCTAACGTCATCAGTTGTACAGGTGCTAACCGCTGCAAAGATAACTGCTGCACCCAGTCAATCATGCCAACACTGGGA
>CAYVZZ010000119.1:0-6829 GCA_964456185.1 uncultured Alcanivoracaceae bacterium | reverse complement strand
GGTGGATATCGTCTACAACCGCGCCAGTCTGGTCAATCAGGTGCTCGATACCATCCGCACCAACCTGCTGGAAGGCGCCCTGCTGGTTATCGTTATTTTGTTCCTGCTGCTGGGCAATGTGCGCGCCGCGTTAATTACCGCGGCGGTTATTCCGCTGTCGCTGTTAATGACCTTCACCGGCATGCTGAAAACCGGCGTGGCGGCCAATCTGATGAGCCTGGGCGCACTGGACTTTGGCCTGATTGTGGATGGCACGGTGATTATCGTGGAAAACTGCATCCGCCGCTTGGCCGAGGCCCAGCCTGACGACGGCAAACGCCTGCCGTTAAAGGAGCGTCTGCCACTGGTGGCCGATGCCACCATCGAAGTGATTCGCCCGGCGCTGTTTGGCGTGGCGATTATTACCGTGGTGTATCTGCCTATTTTTACCCTCTCCGGTGTGGAAGGCAAAATGTTTGAGCCCATGGCCGCCACGGTGATAATGGCGCTGCTTTCGGCGCTGGCATTGTCCTTGTTTGTGGTGCCTGCCGCAGTGGCCGTGTTCATGGGCGGCAAGGTAAAAGAAACCGAGAGCCCGCTGATTCGCGCCATCAAACGCGGCTACCGCCCCTTGCTGGAACATGCCCTGCGCCTGCGCTGGTGGGTAGTAGGTGGCTCCTCCCTGTTGTTGGCGGTGTGCATTTGGCTGGCCAGCACGCTGGGCGCGGTCTTTATCCCCCAGCTCAACGAAGGCGATATTGCGCTGCATGCGCTACGCATCACCGGCACCGGCATCGAGCAGTCCATCGACATGCAGGAAATGCTGGAAAAACGACTAGCGGAATTTCCGCAGGTGCAAACCGTGTTTGCCAAAATCGGCACCCCGGACATTGCCACCGACCCCATGCCGCCCAACGTAGCCGATACCTTCGTGATATTAAAACCACGTAGTCAATGGCCCAATCCCGAACTGCCCAAGGCCGAGCTGGTGGCGCAAATCAGCGCCGCCGTCGAGCAGATTCCCGGTAACAATTACGAGTTTACCCAGCCCATTGAAATGCGCTTTAACGAGCTGATTTCCGGCGTGCGGGCCGATTTGGGCATCAAGGTATTTGGTGATGATTTGCAACAAATGCTGGCCAGCGCCAATGCCATTGCGGCGCTGGTGCGCCAGGTGCCCGGTGCCGCCGATGTGCGCGTGGAGCAGGTAGCCGGCCTGCCGCTGCTGACGGTGGTGCCCAAGCGCACCAAGCTGGCGCGCTACGGCCTCAATGTGGCGCAACTGCAGGATGTGGTCACCACGGCCATCGCCGGCACCACCGTGGGCAGCATCTATGAGGGCGACCGGCGCTTTGATTTGGTGGTGCGTCTGCCGGACGACCTGCGCCAACATTATCGCCTGCTGAACAGCCTGCCACTCGCCCTGCCCAATGGCGGTTATGTGCCCTTGGGTGAAGTGGCCACACTGGAAATCAAACAAAAACCAGCACAAATCAGCCGCGAAAACGGCAAGCGTCGCGTGGTGGTTACCGCCAATGTGCGCGGGCGTGATTTGGGCAGCTTTGTGACCGACATCCAACAACGGGTGCGCCAGCAAATCAACCTACCCGCCGGCTACTGGCTGGACTATGGCGGCACCTACGAGCAGCTGCAATCCGCCAGCCAACGCCTGACACTGGCTATCCCCTTGGCGCTGCTGGTGATTTTCGCCCTGCTGCTGATGGCGCTGGGCAGCCTGAAAGATGCATTTATCGTCTTCACCGCCGTGCCCCTGGCACTCACCGGCGGCGTGCTGTCCCTTTGGCTGCGCGGCATGCCGCTGTCCATCACCGCCGCCGTGGGCTTTATTGCCCTCTCCGGTGTGGCGGTGCTTAACGGTTTGGTGCTTATCGCCTTCATCCGCGACCTCTGGCGCGACAAAGGCAACCTGCGCCAGGCCGTCATCGTAGGCGCCCTCACCCGCCTGCGACCGGTATTGATGACCGCACTGGTCGCCAGCCTGGGCTTCGTGCCCATGGCGCTCAACGTGGGTATTGGTGCCGAGGTGCAGCGGCCACTGGCCACCGTGGTGATTGGCGGGATTATTTCGTCTACCTTGCTGACGTTAATCGTGCTGCCCGTGCTCTATCACTGGCTGCATCAAGACTCGGCACCGCCAATATGACGGTCATTCTGATGTTATTTCAGTCTCTTGGCCGCATTTCTGCGATATTTAATGTTGCAGCGAGAACTCGAAGGCCTATCATGAGACTTTTCCACATCTAATGATAAATAGGGAGACGGCAGTGAGTAGCATGTTGCGCGTAGGGATTGTAGGCGGCACCGGTTATGCGGGGGCGGAATTGCTGCGCTTGCTGGTGCGCCACCCCAACGTGGAAATCGACTGCATCACCTCGCGTTCCGAGGCGGGCAAGCCGGTGAGCGAACTGTTTCCCAATTTGCGTGGCATTTTGGATCTCAGCTACACCGAGCCGGACACCGCGCGGTTAGCCGCTTGTGATGTGGTGTTCTTTGCCACGCCGCACAATGTCGCCATGCGTCTCATGCCCGAGTTGCTGAAAAATGATGTGCGCGTCATTGATTTGTCGGCCGATTTCCGGCTCAAAGATGCCGAGGTATGGTCGCAATGGTACAACGAAACACATGCCTGCCCCGAGCTATTGGAAGAAGCGGTTTACGGCTTGCCCGAGGTCAACCGCGAGGCCATTCGCAACACCCGTTTGGTGGCGTCAGCCGGTTGCTACCCCACTGCGATTCAATTGGGCTTTTTGCCGGTACTTGAAGCGGGTTTGGTCGACTTTGATAGTCTCATTGCCAGCTCCGCCAGCGGTGCGTCCGGCGGCGGCAAAAGCGCCAAGATTCCCATGCTGTTGGCTGAAGCCAGCGGCAGCTTCAAGGCCTATGGTGCGAGCGGTCACCGCCATTTACCCGAAATTGGTCAAGGGCTTAGCGCCATCGCGGGTGAACCCGTTAATGTGGTATTTGTGCCGCACTTGGTGCCCATGGTGCGCGGCATCCACAACACACTTTTCTGTCGCCTGAAAGATTCGTCAACATCATTGGAAAGCCTGCAGGCGCTTTACGAAAAGCGCTATGCCGACGAGCCATTTGTGGACGTGTTACCTCCCGGCAGCCACCCGCAAACCCGCTCGGTTAGCGGCACCAACATGTGTCGCATGGCGATTCACCGCCAGCCCGATAGCGACCAACTGATTATTCTGGCGGTGGAAGACAACCTCAACAAAGGCGCATCGGGACAGGCCATTCAGAGCATGAACATCATGTTTGAGCTGCCTGAAGCCACCGGCTTAGACACCATTGCCCTGATGCCCTAGCAGGAGACCACCTTGCCAAAACGCCGTCGCTCTTCACCTGTTACCGATTTCAAACTTGTTCCGGTTGATCCTAAAGGGGAACGTCGGCGTTTTTGGTTTAAAATCGAAGTCTTGGTGATTGTCTTGGCATTAGGCTTTGTGGCGGGTCTGTTTGTTGGCCCTACCCTGTTAAACCAAAGCAGTGATGCCGCCGAGCAAAAAATCGCCGAGCTGCAACAAAAACTAGCCGACAGTCAGCGCCAATTAACGGTTTATCACACCAACAAAACCATCACCCATGCCGCTCGCAATGAGTTAAAGAGCGGCTATCAAGCATTACAGTCACAAATTGACGAGCTGCAAAAAGCCGTGGCCTTTTATAAGAACATCATGGCACCGGGCGCTCGCAAACAGGGGCTGCACATCGAAAAGCTATCGTTACAACCTAGTGCCTCGGATACACTCAATTACCGCCTAGTGCTAACTCAGGTGGGTAATAACAAGTGGCGACCTTACCTAAAAGGGAAGGTAAGCTGGCAGTTAATCGGCACGAAAGACGGCAAGCCGGTAACACTCGGGCAGCAAGTTTTTGTGAACAGCGCCGACGACAGCGATTTCCACTTCCGTTACTTTCAAGCGTTGACCGGCGAAATAGATGTCCCCGAGGGCGTAACGCCCAAAAGCGTTATCGTTAGCGCCACCTCGACTGGCAACCGCAAGTACCACGTCAAAAAAACTTTCAACTGGAACAAGCTGGAGAATCACTAATGTTGGGACGCGGCAAGAACGACGTAAATAAAAGCGCATTCGCCCATACTTTAATTGCTGAGGGCACCGTCGTAACAGGCGATATTGCTTTTAACGGTAGCCTGCATGTGCAGGGCAAAGTAATTGGCAACATTCGCGCCGAAGGCGACAAGGGGCAACTGATTGTCGGCGAGACCGGCTCAATCGAAGGGGAAGTGCAAGCGCCAAACATCGTCATTAACGGTCATGTCGATGGCAACGTGCATTCCAGCGAGCACTTGGAACTGGCCGAAAAAGCCGAGATTGCGGGCAACGTCTTTTATAACGTCATCGAAATGCTGATGGGGGCTCACGTCAACGGTAAGCTGGTGCGTCAGGACAAGCCTCGTCATCTTCCCTCGCCCAATCAATTTGATGAGGCCGATGATGATGAAGATAACGAAACAGTGGATTTAGGAAATCTCTAACCGCCAGTAAACCTGACCACCAATAAAAAAGGCGACAGCATTACGCCATCGCCTTCTTGAATAAGCCGGGCATTGCCCGGCTTATTTGCCAATGCTTACTTCACTTTCTTCATCAGCTTGTCCAAACGGCCTTTATTCATGACCAGCTTGGCGTCCATCTTCTTGGCGGCAGCTTTAGCCGCCTTCAAGTTGGTGGCATCACCCACTTGGATAACACCCAGCATGCCCATCATGTGGTGCGGCTTACATTCATAAAGGTAAACGCCTTCCTTCTTGAAGGTCACGGTAATGTCTTTACCGATTTCGCCTTTCCAGCCCTTCGCACCGTCTGGCACCAGGTAAGACGCGCTATCATGTGCCGGATCTTTGGCCTTGAAGGTCACAGTATCGCCAGGCTGCACATGCAAATAGGCCGGCTCGAAGGTAAAGGTGCCCAGCTTGCCGGAATTCAGCATTTGGACAGTGTAATCCTTGGCAAAGGCGGTAGAGCCGAACAACAGGCCAAACGCCACAACAATTGCCATCAACTTCGCTTTCATAGTTCCTCCTCACTTACTTAAATGCCTTTTCAGGCGCTATATTGCCTCATAAAGTTTCGAGGCAAATTCGGGGTTAGAAAAACCACAGGGCGGTATTTTACGCCGATCAATTGAGGGATTCAGGTATTTTTGTCATACCAACCCATAGCCGGACACATTGGCAATCGCCGCAAACACAATAATCAGACCAATCGTAAGCAATACACCATGCACAATGTGCAAGCGCTTCCATGCTTTCTGTTGGTCATTGCCACTGCCTTTCATCATGCGCTTCAACATGCCGGACGGCCCCAACACAAACAGCATCAACGCAAACCAGCACCAATAAATCACCATCAACCACAGCCACCAATAGTGCCAGCTACCGAACTTGCCCCACATATCCATGCGCCACAACATGTACAGACCGGTCGCGCCCACCAAAATCAGTGCCGTTTTTACCTGTGGTGCAAAGCGCCCTTCGATTAGCGGAAAAACCGCTTGCGGCCCGCCCAGCTCGCCTTTGCGTAGCAGAGGCAGAAACACAAAAGTGACAAAGGCCAGCCCGCCAATCCACCAAACCACACCTAGCACATGCAGGCCAATAGCAATTCCCATATCGCTCATTACGTTGCCCTCCGCATCTTTATAGTTGTATATATCATATATCTTATGGAAAAGGCGAATAGCTTTACGGCTTTTTTCATTTCAGGCCATTCGCACCGACAAAACCTTGCCCAATTTTCGACTTTATTTTACCTTGCCCATCGATCAATAGAGAGGACACCAAATGTCAGCCTTACCTCATGAAAACCTCGCCACCTGCAACGGGCTACAACTATGCTATCAACAATTTGGCCCGGAAGACGGCGAGCCTTTGGTGTTCATCATGGGGCTGGGGGCACAAATGGTGTTCTGGCCGCTGCCGCTACTCGAAAACCTGGCCGACCGTGGTTACCGCATTATCCGCTTTGACAACCGGGATATCGGCCACTCGGAAAAACTGCGCGCCAAGACGCACCGCAACAGCATGGTTTCCATGGCGCGCTACCTACTGCGCCTTAAAGTAGACGCACTATACAATTTGGACGACATGGTGGACGACACCATCGCCCTGCTCGATGAACTGGATATTCAGCGCGCCCATCTGATTGGCGCTTCCATGGGGGGCATGATTGCCCAGCTCACCGCAGCCACGCATCCTGACCGAGTAAAAAGCCTCACATCAATCATGTCGAATACCAACAGCCCTTGGCTACCGCCATCCAAGCCCTCGGCGCTTTGGGCATTAATTGGCCCGCGCGAGCAGCCCACCACCTGTGAAGGCTATATCGCCATGGGGCGCGAGCTGATGAAAAAGATAGGCGGCAGCCACCCGCAAGGTGAACTGCTAGACGACATGATGCGCGAAAGCTGGGAGCGCGGCATCAACCCACGCGGCGTAGTGCAACAATTTATGGCCATCATGGCCACTGGCGACTTCAGCAGCCGGTTAAGGCAGGTGAAATGCCCCACCACCATCATTCACGGTGCGGCCGACCCCTTGCTACGCCCGGCCGGAGGCAAAGCCAGCGCCAAAGCCATTAAAGGCGCCGAGCTGCATTTGATTAACGGCATGGGACATGATTTACCGCCTGCGGTGATTCCTCAAGTGGCCGATTTGGTTGATAGAAACGCGCGCAAGGCGTTGGGTTGATATCTGGTAACGGTCATTTTGTCGCGGACAGGGTCCGCTCCAAAAACAAGCCCCACCACCACGGAGGGGCGGACCCAGTCCGCCATTAAATGAAAGGAAAAAAAAACG
>CAYVZZ010000118.1:0-7010 GCA_964456185.1 uncultured Alcanivoracaceae bacterium | reverse complement strand
GGTGAGGATGATGAGCGTGTTGCGGAAGTCGATTTCACGGCCTTCGGCATCGTCCATCACGCACTTGTCGAACACCTGGTAGAACAGATCCACTACGTCTGGATGGGCTTTTTCTACTTCGTCGAGCAGCACCACGGAATAGGGGTTGCGGCGCACGGCTTCGGTGAGTACGCCGCCTTCGCCATAGCCCACATAACCGGCCGGTGAGCCTTTAAGGCCGGATACGGTGTGCGCTTCTTGATACTCACTCATGTTGATGGTGATGAGCTTGCGCTCGCCACCGTAAAGGATGTCGGCCAATGCCAAAGCGGTTTCGGTTTTACCCACACCGGAGGGGCCGGCAAACAGGAACACACCTTTGGGTTTGTTGGGGTCTTCCAGGTTGGCGCGGGCGGTGCGTACGCGTTGGGCGACGGCTTCCAAGGCGTGATCTTGACCAATCACACGTTTTTGCAGGGCAGGCTTCAAGGAACGCACGGTGTTGATTTCGTTTTTGACCATTTTGCCCAGCGGGATGCCGGTCCAGCTGGCGACGATTTCGGCAACCACATTGCCGTCTACCTGCACCGGCACCAGCGGTGAATCGCCCTGCTGTTTTTCCAGCTTATCGAGCAGCTTTTGTAGCTCGGCGGCCACTTTGGTGGTGTCGACTTCGTCGCCTGCTTGGTGGATTTCCTGGCGCAATGCGTTGATTTGTTCGACCAGTGCTTTTTCGGCGTCCCAACGTTTGTGGTCGGCGATGCGCTGTTTCTCAACGGCTTTTTGTTCTGCCTTGAGGTCTTTCAGGCGTTTGTCGTGGGGTTGACCGGCAGCGGCTTCACGCTCCAAGGCGGCGATTTCGGCTTGCAACCGCTCGATGAGTTTATCGGCATCATCAATGGCGCCCGGCGTGGAAGTTTGCGCCAAGGCCACGCGCGCACAGGCAGTATCCAGCACGGAAACGCCTTTGTCGGGCAGTTGGCGACCGGCAATGTAACGGTGTGACAAGCGGCAGGCTTCGGTAACGGCTTCGTCCAAAATGCGCACGTTAAAGTGGGCTTCCATGAGCGGCACCATGCCGCGCAACATGGCGGCGGCCAGGGTTTCGCTGGGCTCTTCCACTTTGATGACTTGGAAACGACGCGCAAGGGCGGCGTCTTTCTCGAAGTATTTTTTGTATTCGCTCCAAGTGGTGGCGGCAATGGTGCGCAGCTCGCCACGCGCCAAGGCCGGCTTGAGCAGGTTGGCCGCATCGCTTTGACCAGCGCTGCCACCGGCACCAATTAAGGTGTGGGCTTCGTCGATGAACAAAATGATGGGCGTGGCCGACTTTTTGACTTCATCAATCACGCCTTTGAGACGATTTTCAAACTCGCCTTTGACGCTGGCACCAGCCTGTAGCAAGCCCATGTCCAAGGTGCGCAGTTCGACATTTTGCAGTGGCGGCGGCACATCGCCTTCAACGATTTTGCGCGCCAAGCCTTCAACGATGGCGGTTTTACCGACACCCGCTTCACCCGTAAGGATGGGGTTGTTTTGGCGGCGACGCATGAGGATGTCGATGGCTTGGCGGATTTCGGTTTCACGGCCGATAACCGGGTCGATACCACCATCACGTGCTTTTTGCGTGAGATTGATGGTGTATTGATCCAGCGCCGGGGTTTTGCCCAATCCGTTGGCGTCCGGGTTGTCGCTAGCCGCTTCCGGCTCGGCAGACTTGTTGGCGAAGTCGATGCTTTCAGCCACTTCGCAAGAGCCTTTGGTGATGGCGTCAAAATCGTGCTTGATGTCTTCGACACGAAATTCGCTGAAGCGTGACGAGGCACGCTGGGCGATTTGCTTTAGCTCGTTGTGGGTGAGCAAGGCCAATAACAAATGTCCGCTGCGGATACGTGTGGTTTGCGAATCCAGCGAGGCGATTAGCCAAGCATCTTCAAACAGTGTAGGCAAGCGGGAAGAAAACACCGGCGTGCGGGTGTTGCCTTCTTTGAATTTGCCCAACTCGCGGTTGAGGTCGGCTTCCAATGCTTGCAGCCCCACTTTGCTGCGCTGGGCGATGAGCACAAAATCACTGGTGGGCTTTTCCAACAAGGCCAGCAACAGGTGTTCAATATCGACCTCATAATGACCACGCGCCATACATAAGCTGGCGGCGCGCTCGGTCGCACCACGGCAGGTGGAATCGAGTTTGCCAATTAAGGTTTTTAAGTTAATGCTCATCCTGTGAGTTCCTTGTTGGTGTTAATGTAGGGTATGCACCAGATAGCTGGTGCTACTACGGTGAGTTTTGCTGGAACGCGTGCAGAGAAAGCTGTTCCAGCCCAATTGCGCATCACCGCGACGCCCCAGCTGGCTGGGCTTGATATCGTCACGATGCAGAGTTAGTTGCACTTGGTATTCCAATGCATTGCCGGTGAGCAGCTTGAGCCACTTGGCCAGTGCTTTGGCCGCACTACCACCGGGCAAAAAGTCGCGGAAGCGATCGCTGCGTAAGGGGCCAATCCACAGACGCATGCGTAAATCACGTTGCCAAACACGCTTTCCGGCTAGCGCCGATTGCCCCAGCCGCGCCATGGGATGGCCTAGGCGTGTGCGTTGTTCTTCGGGCACCTCGTACCAAGCGCCAACGAACTGTTCGACGCTTAACTCCACATTGAAATATTCGCTTAACAAACGCTTCAGCGTGGCGGCTGAGAGGGGGCGGTGCGTTAAGCTACCGGCGAAATGCGCCAAGGCCTGATCATGAATGACGCCCTCGCCTTCTGCCATGCAATGGGCGTGATGCGGCATGCCGAAACCGGCAATGGCGGATACCAGTGGCAAATAGCGTTTCTCACCGTGCAATTCATATTGCATAGAGAGGCGATATTTTTTCCAGGCGTCGTAAAACAGTGCCACTGCACGATTGGTAAACACATCGAAAAAAGCGCGTGCGGCATGATCGCGATGATAGGTTTCGCGTCGTCCGAGTTGTTCGGTGTAGGTGGTGGGCAAAACACCTTGCACACCCAACATGCCCATAAAGGCAGGCGTAATATCGACTTTTTCCGGCTTATCGTTGGCGGCATCCAGCTTTTCATGATGCGCGTCGTACACATTCAACTGTTCGATATCACTGGCCGGGAAGCTCATATTGAGCGTATTCCGGAAATACAACTTATACGGCAGAATATCCTGCGGCCGCTCGCCTTCACGGATAAACCATTGCTCAAGCACACGCACCGCTTGGAAAAAATCGAAGCGGTAAGGCTCGGCAAGTAGCTGCTGAGCTACACCAGGATTGATTCGCCGCTGCGCGCTGGGCATCGAAGCAACTCCTCTCCGCTTTGACTGGATAACAAAATGAACCGGGTAAAACTGTTGGCCTGCACCGACAATGCAAAGAAGCGATCCATGACTTGAGCAAAAGCTTGAATGCCGGTGCCCACAAAGTGACTCTCATCAATGGTGAGATAAATATTGGTGCCGCGTACCAAGCTGCCAAAAGGCTTACCGGGCAGCCAGGCAGTGGCCGCCTCGGATTGCAAATCGACAATGCCGTCAATTTGGCTGGCCGAACTAAGCGAATGCGGCAGGTCATAAAGCCGCAACATTTCACGCAGGCCTTTGGCGCCGCCTTCGACCAAGGAAATATGATTAAGCGACAGGTGGGAAATAAGTCGCCAGTGCGCGCCGTGACCGCTATCGAAACGGTAGCTGGAGGTGGGCTTACGCAGCATACTGATGGCACGGGCGACCGAGCCGCCCTCTAATGCCAAGTCACCACCGGGGATGCCATAGGCCAGCTTTTCAGGCAGATCACGATTGGTGCAATTGAGCTCGCAACTGAGCACATCGGTTTTTGGCATCACCGGGTTAAAGTCCAGATCGACCATGGATAATTCCAGCTCATAACCAGGGCTGCGTTCAGCCAATGCTTCGTTGCGGTTGGCTACCCAGTATTTTTCGTTGCGACCGGGCGTTTCGCCATGGCGCAAAGAATAGAGCGGACGGTATTCAATGATATTTTCGCCCTGCTCGGTTTTACGTACGCAGGCGACATTGTTAATGGAATGCACTTCATAGGCCCAGGCACGACGGGCATCGGCCAGCACCGGGTAGTTTGTGGTGGTGCGCGTGACGCGGATGGGCTCGCCACGCATGGGGAACAAATTAACGATGGGCGTGCAGCCCAGCTTGAAGTTGTCTTTGCTGATGCTTTCGAGCTGGCTGGCTTGTACCGAATCGGTTGATATGCCTTTTAATAGCAGGTGCAACGTAAAGGTTTTACCAGTGTTGCCTAGCTGGGTGGCATCAATATCGAAGAAACCGAACTTTGCGGGAAAGGCAAAAAATTCGGTGAGCAGCCGATAAGCCGGATGCGATTGCGCCGGCATATCAAACAAGGCTTCGTCGGCTTCCATGCCCACAGGGTGAAACGGGTTTTCGGGTAGTTTTGTCCAATTGCCGTTCTGCCCGGTTTCCACATAAGCCCGTTCGACATTCAATGCCAAGGCATCACGCAGTACGGCACAAAGTGATGATTCGCCATCAACAAATACACGTACTTTTTTCACGTCTAGTGCGGCCAAGTGTTGCTGCTGACCTGGCAGGGTAAATTGCAGGCTCAGTTGCGTGTTGGCATGAGATGGCAGACGAATAGATGACGGCGCTTTCACAGTGCCGCTAAAGCTGGCACTTGTTAGGCGAAGCGGTAATAGCGTAACGTCGTAAGCGGTGCGAAAACGACACTGCACACCTTTCACCGAGCGACTGAGCAGCTCGGTACCACGCGCGATGGTGGCAGGCTCGGTGAGCTGTGCCTCGCCATCACCCATATCGAAATGGGCAATAGAACAAGACGGGAAAGGCCGCAAATAATGGGGATACAACACCCCCAATAACGACTGAGTAAATTCGGGATAGTCGTCGTCAAGCTTTTTGGAAATGCGCGCGCCCATTAAGGCGAAAGCTTGCATTAAGCGTTCGACATGGGGGTCTTCACTGCTTTCACCGGCGAGCAACAAGCGCCCGGCAATTTTCGGGTAGCGTTCGGCGAAATCACGAGAATAACGCCGCATAAAGGCCAGTTCGCGTTCGTAATAAGGCAGTAAATCTTCCATTTATTGCCTCTTTGTCAGAGTTATCGACATCATGCGGTGGCCGCCTCCGCAGCAGGCTTAGCGGTCTTGCGGCGGTGTGGGCTAACAGAATATTGCAACGTGGCAGGTTGCAGCAACGCATCAAAACTAATCGGCTCCCGCGAGGGGTGGATAATGAGCAATGCGTTAATAGAAAAACTCAATGCGCCGCTGGTTTGCTGGTCTTCACTTAGCAGCACTTGCACTTGAGTTAGCCGCCTTTCATGACGCGCAATGGCCAATTCGAGTGATTGGCAAATAAACTCACGATCAAACGAGTTTGCCAGGCTTAAACCAGAGAAATCATGAATGCCGTAGGTCGCCAAGGAACGCTGACACTCGGGAAGATCGTCGAGTAATTCCTCGTCGATCATGAAGCGGTTATTCAGCAGGGATTCGATATCGCGGGCGACAGAGTCCTTGTATTCTTCGGTTGAGAATTCTTTGAACACACGACCGCCCGGATTGCGCGCGTCGTCATCGAAAAGCTTATCGAGTAAGCTGGGCTCTGTGCGATGGATTCCCACGATGAATGTTCACTCCTCATTACCCCGGTAAGACCGATAGCAGGCACCGCGACAGCTATACTGCCGCGGCCTGCACTATCGATTTTATGCAGCGAACACCTTATCGTTCTTGGTGAGGCTCCAAGCAGTTTGTGACGTACCGCCTTGGCCGCCTTCGATTTTCTGCTGTACGTAGCTCCACTGGATAGCTGCGTATTTCAGCGCAAAGTGTTCTTGAGGCAACCCTTCACCATCGATAACCGGCTTGATGCTGGAAACAAGCACGTTTTTCAGTTTGATTTCGAGGAACTTAACACGCTTGCCATCGCCATCGGCACGCATGAATTCGATATCAACCGACGCAAATGTCTGGCCGCTTGAACAAGCCTGGAACAGCTGCGGGCTAACCAGATCGATGTCCTTTTCAAAAATCATGTCAGCGTGTTCACAACGCTCAGCCGTGTGGCCACCGGCGCTAGATGCAGTCGCTGAACGCGGTTGCGAAATGCCGTGGGACCAGGAGTTTACTTCGATCCAGTCGGCATGATCCTTGTCTTGTGACTCACCCTTCAAATCCGGGCCGCTAAACTTGACGTAGATATCCTTCATAATGACTTATCCCAATACGTTATAATTGAAATTGGCTCATTCCAGAGCCGGTTTTGGTGCTATTGCACCTAACGCTGCCTAACGCCTAAAAAGCGCTTGGCAGCAAACAGCCTACAAACAAAGGCCAGAACAAAGAGCCGCCCCTGCGGTTTGCGCGTCCTTGCGCGGTGGGCCGACCCTTCGTCCTGAACAGTGTTGCCCTGCAGCTAGGTCGAACAGACTTCTTAGCCTTTAGCAGATGCAGGCAATTCAGCGACCAACCGCAACGACACTGACAACTCATCAAGCTGATAGTGAGGTCGCAGGAAGGAGACCGCACGGAAGCAGCCCGGGCGTCCCGGAATCTCAGACACTTTGATAGATGCCTCACGCAGCGGGAATTGTGCTTTGGCCTCTTGGGTTGCGTTGTCGTCTAACAAGACATACTGCGCAATCCAGTTGTTTAGATACGACTCCACGCTGCTAACCGATGCGAAGCTACCAATCTTGTCGCGCATCATGGCTTTCAGATAATGCGCGATACGCGATACCGCAAAGATGTACTGCAGCTGAGCCGACAATGAAGCGTTGGCGTTAGCCGCATCGGTGTTATAAGTGCGCGGTTTCTGAGTCGACTGCGCGCCAAAGAAGGCGGCGTAATCGGTATTTTTACAGTGAACCAGCGGAATGAAGCCCAGATCGCTCAACTCTTTTTCGCGACGATCGGTAATGGCTACTTCGGTGGGGCATTTAAGTGCTACTTCACCGTCATCGGTACGGAAGGGCGCATCGAGAACATCGGCGACGAGCCAGGCAA
>CAYVZZ010000117.1:0-7059 GCA_964456185.1 uncultured Alcanivoracaceae bacterium | reverse complement strand
ACCCTCCCCCTAAAGTTTTTTGGGGGAGGGTATAAAAAATGCTTTATATATATTTTTAAATTAAATACGAATTAAAAAAATAAATTTATTGTTCGCTGTAATAAGCAGAAATATCAGCAATATCCTCATCAGACAAATTCACCGCCTGGGGTGTCATTACTGCTGACATTCCACCCGGCGCGCAAGCTCCAGTTTGACCCTGGACAAAGTTTTGCTGGCAATGCCGTAATAGCGCCCCTCCAAATGAAGGACTCTCCGATCCTAAGACTTCATGGGTTTCAGCAAGATTTCGGACGACGAATTTAGCACTTTGTGTGGAAACCAGAACGAGCGCTCTATTCTAGAATCTACTTTAAGTTTGTTTAGCACTTTTTGTGGACCATGGCAGGTAAGAGACTGATATTAGGTTTTGAAAATTTAGAGTTTTGCGTGGTCGCCCCCCCCCGCACGCGGGTACCCCCCTTATGCAGCGCCTGCCTCAGAACCTGACCCTCAGCACCTCTGGTTTCTCGCTATCCCTTGTGCCACGTAGCTTTCAGGGGTTTTCGGTGGACCTCCAAAGGGTCAAATCCTTTGGGGGGGTGACGGTCTCAGGAGTTTGTACCCCCCCCCCTATTAGAGCGAGGGGGGTTGGCTGAGATCTTCCGTGCCCGAGAATTCGGTGTAAACTTCTCCTGTAATCCAGCGTGAATCTCCAATCCCACTAGGTGCGCCAACACCGATGATGCACAGGTGTGTTTGCGGCTGTTTTTACTGCTTTGGATAAGGGATATAAGGCTAGCTACACCATAAGCTATACAAAAACCGTGGTTTCAGCTGGATGGACATGGACACTCTTGGACGAAAGTACGACCTTCATTGACACACCTCGTCATTAAGACCGGTTACAGATAACAATTAGTTCCGTACTTCAGATTAAAGACTTCAGTTCAAAATTCAGATCACGCAATGCTTTAGCGCTGATGCTTTTGCGTTGCTGCACCAGCTTCTTACCCACCATGAAAGCAATAGGCAGATTGACTGCATCAACAGCAATGACACACCCCTCGCATAGATAGAAAACTGCAAATTCCTTGTCAGTGATGTTGCCACGTAGTACGCGCTGGTCATGATTTTGCGACAACCCTACCATCTGCAGGCGAACGTCATACTGGTTCGACCAGAACCAGGGGGCGCTATCGTAGGGCTTCTCCTCGCCCATAAGAGTCGCCGCCGCCGTACGCGCTTGATCCACAGCGTTAGCCACAGATTCAAGGCGCTGCCTCTTGTCGAAGAATAGATTCCGGTGGCGGGTACAATCGCCGATTGCCAAGATGTCAGGATCATCGGTGCGAGTAAATTCATCGACGACAATGCCGTCATCACAGAGCAGGCCAGCATGCTCAGCCAAGACCGTTTCCGGTATTACACCAATTGAGACAAGCACGATATCCGCTGGCACCTTGCCCCCACCGGACAAGGTCACGCCAGAGACGTGCCCCTGACCATCTGATTCAAAACCGGTTACAGCCGTCTCCAAGCGTACATCAACGCCGGCCCTCGCATGTTTGGCGTAGAAAAATTCGGACATCTCTGGCCCCGTAACACGCTGCATCAGACGCTCAGCAGCTTCCAGGACGGTAACATTAACACCTTGCTTGGTCGCACTGGCTGCCACTTCAAGTCCGATATAACCGCCCCCCACGATGACTAGGCGTTTGCCGGGTGCTAGCTCACTACGCAGGGCATCCGTGTCCGCGATATCATGCAAATAATGAATGCCTTTCAAATCTGAGCCCGGCGCGTTAAGGCGGCGGACATGTGAGCCAGTGGCCAAGACCAGTCGGTCGTACTGTAAGGTGCTTTGATCTGACAAAATGAGGTTTTTGTCGTCTCTGTTAATCTGTTCTACGCGCACGCCGAGCCGTAATTGCTGTCCCGCATTCTCGTAAACCGAAGGCGGTTTAAGGTATAACGATGCCTGATCAACCTCCCCCGCAAGGTAATTCTTTGACAAGGGCGGCCGCTGGTAGGGAGGGTGTGGCTCTTCGCTAACCAAAATCACTTCATTTGGGTATTTTTTTTGCAGCAAGGCGGTCAGAAGTGTTCCCGCTGCGTGTCCACCACCAATGATGACGGTGGTCTCTTTCTTTTTTTTGGTCATAACTTGTCTCTTTCTATGCGCCTTGGAACCGAGTTATCCATAAGCCAAAAACTTAGTGAAGAACAAGAAACTGTAATATCCAGCGAGCTAGGCACATGATGCCTAACCGCCTGCCATCGCGGCGTCCTCAAGAATCATCGCAGCCCCTTTCTCACCGATCATGGTCACCGGCTGATTAGTATTCCCACCAACCAGAGTTGGCATGATGGAAGCATCAACCACCCGCAACGATTGCAAACCGTGCACGCGAAGTCGGGAATCCACCACAGCCATCGGATCTCTCCCCATCTTGCAGGTGCCGACCGGGTGATATGCCGATTCGCCGCTGCGACGCACCCACTCGGCGAGATCTACGTCCTCCTGTATGGACTGGCTTGGTGAAATCTCTACGTCCTGGTGCACATAAAATGCACGCTGCGACAAGATCTTACGAACAAGCTTTACCCCACGAACGAGCTGCTCGACATCGGCAGGCTCAGCCATATAGTTGGGATCAATCAACGGGGCCGCCAGCGGATCGGCACTGTTTAAACCAATACGGCCACGGGACAAAGGCCTGAGCCCATAGAGCATCACTATGTAGCCATAACCGCTCATTGCGGTTTTCATGTCTCGCCCGTGATCGGCGTACAGCATTGGCCCGAAGTGTAGTTGCAGATCAGGTATCGCCAGCTCTGGCCGGGAGCAGATGAACCCACCAGCTTCAGCCCCGTTGCTCGACAGCACACCTCGACGACCGCTCAGGTATTGCAGTAAGGCCCACGCGCCCTTCAGCCAGTAGCTCGGATGCATCGAGATACTCTGACGGCTGCGAGCCCTGACCCGGACAAAAACATCGATATGGTCCTGAAGATTGCGACCCACACCCGCCAGTGCATGACGTAGCTCAATGCCATGTCGAGCAAGTTCCTCGCGGGGACCGATGCCTGACAACATAAGCAGTTGCGGCGAGTTAAACGCACCACCGCAGAGGATAACCTCACGCCCTGCACGAGCTCGCACCAGACCCTTTGCGCTGCGATACTCGACACCAATAGCGCGAGTGCCATCAAACAACACCCGAGTAACATGTGCATCACTACGAACGTTCAGGTTCGAACGCCCCGTCGCTGGATCAAGATAAGCACGCGCATTACTAAAACGCGAGCCGTCCTTCTGGTAAGTATAGTAATAGCCCACCCCCTCCTGTTCGGGGCCGTTGAAATCCCGATTGCGTCGATGCCCCGCCTGTACTCCCGCCTCGACAAACGCCGCACTCAACGGGTTGGTATAACGTCGCTCCGCCACATTGAGAGGGCCATCCTTACCATGGAATACTGCCGTACCCGGCACCGTCTCAGGCTCGTAATGTTCTGACTTACGAAAATACGGCAGCACCTCGGCGTATGACCAACCGTGACACCCCTGCCGTGCCCACTCGTCGTAATCCCTGGCGTGACCACGGATATAGACCTGGGCGTTAATCCCGCTCGAACCGCCAAGCATCTTGCCCCGCGGCTGGAACAACGAACGACCGTACATGTGACGCTGTGGCTCGGTATAGAACTGCCAGTTGAAACGGCGACTGAACATCAACTGCAAAAATCCCAGCGGCGTGTTGACGAAAGGGTTGCGGCGACTCTCCGGCCCGGCTTCGAGTAGCAACACCGAATAGAGGCCACTCTCGGACAAACGATTGGCTACCGCGCACCCTGCCGAGCCAGCGCCCACAACGATATAGTCGAATTCTTCAGTCGCCAGCCCGGTCAAACTTTTCATTAATTTTTTGCCGTCAGTTTGACCATCAACTTCGAATAACCGCGCACGAAGTTGGACTGTACACGCTCCGGCTCGCCAACCACTTCGATATTTTCGAAGCGCTTGAGCAGTTCTTCCCACAAAATGCGCAATTGCAGTTCGGCCAGGCGGTTACCCATACAACGATGAATACCGTAGCCAAAAGAAATATGGTTCCGTGCGTCCTTGCGATCAATAATGAGTTGATCGGGGTTGTCAAACTTGCGTTCGTCTCGATTACCTGAGGCATACCACATTAACACCCGGTCCCCTTTCTTGATGGTCTGGTCACGAAGTTCTACGTCCTGTGTCGCGACCCTGCGCATGTTGGCCAGTGGAGTTTGCCAACGAATGATTTCCGAAACCATGTTCGGAATCAGGTCCGGATTAGCCTTCAGCTTGGTGAACTCCTCGGGGAATTGATTCAAGGCCAAGACACCACCGCTCATGGAATTCCTTGTGGTGTCATTGCCGCCAACGATGAGCAGAGCCAGATTCCCGATAAACTCCATCGGCCGATTGATCAGGTCTTTTGTGTCGTCGTTGCTCTGCAACATATTGATCAAGTCAAAACCGGGTTCTTCGCCGGCTGCACGACGTGCCTCCTTGTCTCGCCACAGCCTTGAGAACGCCCTCGCCATGTCTGCCGCATCGTCAAACATGACATCTTGGTCGGTAAATTCGCCACCCGTGGCAGATGCCGCACCGGACAAGCGATCAGACCATTCAACGAGTTTATGGCGGTCTTCATAAGGGAAATCCAGCAGTGTAGCCAGCATGCGGCCAGTCAGCTCTTTGGATACTGCAGGCACCCAGTTGAAGGGTTTATCCAGCGGCAGGCTGTCTAGCACTTCGGCTGCTCGGGACCGGATTAAACCTTCCATTTCCTTAAGGTTTTTTGGCGCTACCACACCCTGCACCGCCCGACGTTGCACATCATGCTTGGGCGGATCCATGGCGATAAACATTTCCACCGATAGTCCGTCCGGTGGATCACCCAGAATAATTTGCGGTTCAGAGGAGAACAGTTCGTGACTCTTGTCCACGAACAAAATATCTTCATAGCGAGTTATCGACCAGAAAGGCCCGAATGGACTCTTCTTCTGGTAGTGTACCGGAGCTTCATCTCGCAGCCGCTTAAAATAGGCCCGCCACTGATCTTGTCGATACAAAAAAGGGTTGCTGGTGTCGATATCTTCGAGTGCCAAGGTGTTGACATCAGGCAAGGAGGTTTCGACGAATTCCATTTGTGTGGATCGAGAACCCACTGTCTTTCTCTTCGCCTTCATCAGCATTTTCATCGTTTTAATCTGAAAATGCATCGGCACCACTTTGGACGAGGCGTTGAATACTTTTGTCTGAAACGCATTGCTTGATCTTGTTTTTGTTGACATAGCATTCTCCCTGTTTACATCTGGAATTCAGGCAAATGCACGGTCATACCGTCCATCGCCTCAGTAATTTCTACCTGACACCCCAGGCGCGAGGTTCTCGCCCGCTCCGGGGTCATGGACAACATCTGTTCTTCTGCGTCACCAACCCTTCCGGTCTTGCCGAACCACTCATCGGGAACAATCATGTGACAGGTACCACAGGCGCATTCGCCGCCGCAGTCACCGTCAATACCTGGAACGGCGTTATCAACGGCGATTTGCATTAGCGTAGAACCCACCCCGAACTCCGTAACATGCTCGGTGTCGTCATGTTCAATAAAGATAATTTTTCCCACAGCGTGTCTCCTAGCATTTATATCTACCTTGAAGAGTGGCTATGTGTCGGAACACCGACGAGGACATTTCTTGACAGACCGGGGACATTTAAAGACAGTTACCGCATTCCGAGGAATCGCTGATGGCAATAACGACGCTCAAACAGGGTTTGAAAAACGTGGATGCGGATATCCCGTCGAACTACTCACGCCTTATCGCCCGAGAACTTGGCTTGAGTGTACGAGAACTCCCTAGCCTCTTGCGCAACACGGGTGTAGATGTCGAACAATTACTCAAAGATGAAAGCTTGCTCACTGCAACCCAGCAGATTCAGATCTTGCGTAATGCTTTAGATTTATCCGGCAAACCAGAGTTCGGGTTACGGCTGGGCAGGCGTCTCACCCCCGCAACCCATGGGGTGATGGGATTTGTTGCTAACAGCAGCCCCGACCTTTATACCGCGCTGCAAGCCGTTCACACTTTCCTGCCTACCCGGGCGAGCTTTATTCAAGTGGACTTGCAGCGGGCTGAGGACTACCTGGAATGCATTGTAAACTTCCAAGTACCGATGGAAAATGATGTGGAGCGCTGCCTGGAAGATACTGTGATCAAGGCTTTTTTCGAAATCGGCGAGTTCATCGTAGGCCGCCCTCTATATGAATCTGAAGTCCACTTCCCTCATCCAGCTCCCGTCTACCAGGGCATGTACCGTGAGTATTTACCAGGCAAGGTTTACTTTAACTCCGATCACTTCAAGCTAAAATTGGCAATGGGGTTGTGTCGAAAACCGAACGCATCGGCCAATCATGAAAGCTATCATCTAGCCTTTCAGCAGTGCGAATCCATGCTTGCGCGTCTTCAGAGTCCTGAACCGGACTATCGGACTCGGTTACAGAAAATGATGCTGTCCCGGCCACCCGGAACACTTAGTGAAGAAGAGGCGGCTGCCTCTCTCTTTATAAGCAAGCGCACCCTGGCACGGAAACTCAAAAATGAGAACAGCAGTTTCAGGAAGATTCGCGAGGAGGTACTATCGAAGCAAGCAGTAAGCTATTTGTGCAATAGCCAGCTGTCCGTCGAAGCCACCGCCACACTGTTGAATTATCACGACACGGCGAGCTTCAGACGGGCATTTAAACGCTGGTTTGGTCAGACACCCGATCAATACAGGCAGCATGCAGGTTAGTGTTTATAAACAGACTGCACTCACAATCAGCAGCGAGTACGGCCATCAGTTCTCACTGAATAGCAACGTCTACCGCTTGAGCACACCATCCTTAATTACCGTCCACACAAAATCTCCGACATCCTTCACCGTATACCGCCCCCCCTCATTGAACCACGTTGCTACCCAGTTCAACGCGCCCAGCCCGATAAGACGCAAAAGATCACGATCCACATCAGCACGAATCAGGCCCTGAGAGGACAAAG
>CAYVZZ010000116.1:0-7224 GCA_964456185.1 uncultured Alcanivoracaceae bacterium | reverse complement strand
CCGGCAAGTTGGCACCAATCAGGTAGCCATCCGCATCAAAATCTTGCCTAAAGCACGGCGACAACATAGCCAACATGACATCCTGCAAACCATTCGGCAGTCATTACAGCCGGTTTACGGCGTACATATCGAGTCGGTTTCTCCCATGAAAAGCAGCCTGAACAAGCTCAAGCCGATTCAGCTGTCACTGGAGGGCACCGATATTCATGTCCTCAAACAAATTGGCCAGCGTTTTGCCCGGCAACTGGCACAAGTACCCGGTCTGGTCGATTTGGAAAGCTCGGCGGAGGCCACCAAGCCGACCCTGGCCATTCACATTGACCGCCAACGCGCCGCCGATTTAGGCCTGTCGGTCAGCCAGATAGGGCGGGCCATCCGGCCTTTGCTGGCCGGTGATGCCGTCACCAATTGGCTGGCTCCCAATGGCGAGGTTTACGATGTTGCCGTGCAACTGCCCGCACAAGACCGCCGCCAACTGGCCGACTTGGTGCGCTTGCCTTTTACCGTGGTCAACCCGGCAGGTGAGGCCGCTACTATCACCTTGGGGCAAGTGGCGCAATTCCGTTACACCCAAGGTGCTGCCAAGATTAACCGGCGCAACCTGTTCCGTGAGATTCTGTTTTCGGCCAACGTCAAAGGCCGTCCGGCAGGCGATGTGATGGATGACGTGAAGGCAATTATCGCGCAGATGACGTTGCCCGCCGGCAACCAGATTGTCATCCAGGGTGCCAGCAACGAGCTACAACAGTCGATTCATTATGCCGGCATTGCCCTGCTACTGGCGGTGTTGCTGATTTACATGGTGTTGGCTTCGCAATTCAACAGTTTCCTGCAGCCACTCACCATTATGTGTTCATTGCCATTGTCATTAATCGGCGTATTTTTCGCACTGTGGATTTGCGGCAGCTCGCTGAATTTGTTTTCCATTATCGGCATCATCACCTTAATGGGCTTGGTGACAAAAAATGCCATTTTGCTGGTGGATTTCATCAATCAGGGTCGAGATAACGGCTTGCCACTGCACGACGCCATTGTCGAGGCCGGCCAAGTGCGACTGCGGCCGATTTTAATGACCACCGCCGCCATGATTGCCGGCATGTTTCCACTGGCTCTGGGACTGGGAGCCGGTGGCGAAACCCGGGCACCGATGGCACATGCCATTATTGGTGGCTTAATCAGCTCGACGCTGCTGACGCTGATTGTTGTGCCGGTTATCTACAGCTATCTGCACGACCTGACGAGCGGCCTGAATCGATGGTGGCAACAGCGCCAGCAGGCACGCCAAAAGCCCGTTTTATCGTTAGCCTATTCTGCCGACAGTATTACACCGCTGGACGATGACATGCCCGCGGGAAAGGACTATGTGGGCATGTGGTACACGGCACGTTTACAGCACGGCATTGATGACAAGATTTTGTTTGGCGTCTACAAAAAGCACAAGCCCACGCCCAACTGGTATTCGGTATCACACCAATATTACGATGCATTGGGTGCCATGGCCGACAAAATAGCTCCCTTGTGCGGCACCCCGTTAGACGAGGGGCTGCCACAAGGTCGCGACACCTCACCACCTACCCTTGCTGATTGGCGTAAGGCATCGCGGCTGCCAGCCGATGCCCCGAGAGCCAACCCCAAGTGGCGTTCATTAGAGCCTGGCCTGAAACAGGAAAAAGCGCCACTGCCCACCACCCATCTGCTGGACAAGCGCGATAGCCAACGCATCCAGCGAAACGCACAGCTCGCCGGCGTTAATACCACCGTATGGCTGCTTTGGACCGCAGACCGTGCCCTGCGGGAACATTTGGTGAAGCCGGATGCCGTCACTTCCTGGGTTTATCCGGTTAATTTGCGCGGTGCCACGCATTGTGAACGTGACAGTATGAACCAGTGTGGCGGCTTTATTGTCACTATTAGCGACTCAATGACCGCGTTCGACGTATATCAACAAACCAAGCGACGCCTCACTCGCCTTGACCATTGGATGCAATGGTGGCTGATGACAATCGGCCGCTGGATGGGCCAGCCCGGCATCAACTTGTTATATCGTTTATTGCGATACCAGCCCGGGCAATACACCGGGTCTTACACCAATATCGGCGAATGGGATATTCCGGTTGTGGATGGCCTCACCGTCTCGGCTCCCTGTGCTGCCAGCCACCCAATTAGCATTGCCACCACCGAATGCAATGGCAAACGCAGCTTGTCTGTGCGTCTGCATCCGGTCGTCAGTCAGGATGCGCAAATTGCCCGTGACACCTTAACCCGTTGGCGGCAACTATTGCTTCAGGAAAAACCGGTTACGCCTCCCGTTAAAGCAGCAGATGCCAATCTGGCCGTTATGGCACCATAACCTCGCCGCGCATCAAGGTACGCGCGGTACGCGCCAGGGTAACCTGGTGAATTTGCCAGCCTTGGTGGCTAGGGGTGACATTAGCGGCCACATCCATGGTACCGGCTGCATGACCTATCACCACTTCCTGTATTGCCTTACCACAAGCCTTTGCCACTAGAGTGCCGGGAATGGCGGCCGCCGCGCCTAATGCCACTGCACCTGTGCCGGTAAAGGCATGATGGGCGCGTCCCATGGAAAAGATGCGCGCACAAAGACTTATGTCATTAGCTTTAATGTCATCACCCGACGTCGCTTGGTAGTGTTGCGCCGGTGTCAGCAGAGCGACTTTGGGGGTGGCCGGACGAGCAGCGGCGTCTTCCAGACTAGTCGCCAACCCCATTTTTACGGTGGCTTGTCGGCGCAATGTTTCGATGGTGTCCAACAGCTGCGGGGTGGCATCCAGCTGTGCTGGCGTCTCGGTGGCGGTTAAGCCGAGATCCGCGGCGTTGATAAATACGGTCGGGTTGCCTACGTCGATTAAGGTGGCAGGCAAGCTTTTGCCGCGCCATTCAAGCATATCCACCAAATTACCAGTGGGGAAAACAGCATCCGGCGCTTGTGGCTCCAAAAAGCCCACATCAATGCGCGCGCCTTTGAAGGGCACGCCCGCCATGGCGTAATCGCCGCTGGTTTGTGCCTGACCGTCTGCCGTCAACGGCACGGTCACTGTTAACGGTTTACCAATGTTCTCCTGCCAAATGCGCACACAGGCGGGTTCACCTTTCGTTTTTCGGTTGTCGCTATTCACCCAACCCGCTTCAACTGCAAAGACCCCCACCGCCGTAGTGAGGTTTCCGCAATTGCCGGAATAATCAATATGACAGCCATTAATCGACACATGGCCGAAAAGATAATCGACATCAAAGCCGGGGCGTGTGGATGGCTTGAGAATCACAATCTTCGAGGTGCTGGAGGTGGCGCCTCCCACCCCGTCGATTTGCTTGCCAAAGGGATCCGGGCTGCCAATGGCGCGCAGTAACAACGCATCACGCTCGCATGAGTCGGCCGGTAAATCGCTCGCTTTGAAAAACAGCCCCTTACTGGTGCCGCCGCGCATCCAGACGGCAGGAATCGCCCGCTGGTTCACGGCGCTTCCTGACAACGCCAGCCTTCCGGGATGTCGGTATCGGCAAAGGCGGCTTCCAGGGTGGGCTGGTCACCGGTGGGTTGGTAACGCTCGGCCACCGAGTAAATGGCCTCTTCTTCCTTGGGGTCGTGAATTTGCTGCATTTCAATCAAGGCTTCGGCATCGGCCAGCATGTCTTCCAGAAACGCCTTGTTTTCAATTAGCTCCACCAAATGCTCGATATGCGGCCACATATCGCCATGCTCGTGTTTCATCTGCGCCAGCGCCATGTGGCGGCCTTCATCTTCGTAAATCACCGGAAACAGCAGCGCTTCTTCCACATAAATGTGTTTGCGCAGCAAATAAATCGCTTCGGTAAACTCGGCACGACTGCCCGAACCATCCACCAGCCCGACAATTCCCTGGTCAATCTGGCGGTGCTGCTCGGTCAACAACTCGGCGTTGGTTGGCATAATCCTGTTCCTTGCTAGGCTTTAGCCTATTGTTGCCAAACCAACGCTATCGTACAAGACACCAACCGCTTATGTGATATGCTGAAAACGAACCAAGGAGACAACACATGAATGCCACCATTCAAAACTTGTCTGTTGAAGAAAAATTGCAACTGATTGATGTGCTATGGGACAGCATCGCAAAAGATCCGTCGCAATTGCCGCTTCCGGAAGCACATCAAAGCGTCATTAATGAACGCCTTGCCGCTTATAAAAGGGATGGCAATAAAGGCCGCCCTGTGGAAGACGTGCTAGAGGATATTCAACAGAGCTTATAAATGAAAACAGTACACCTTCGGCAGGAAGCTGAAGAGGATTTGTACTCAGCCGCACACTGGTACGAACATCAACACAAGGGATTGGGGCAACGGTTTCTCGATGAAACCCGATCTACTTTCCATCGTATTTCACAACATCCCGCGCTTTACCCAGTTGTCACGCAGAATGTCAGACGCGTTCTGACACACCACTTTCCCTTTGCGATTTATTATTGCGTTACGGATACCGACATTGTCGTTATCGGCGTTTTACACTGTCGTCGTGATCCCGTTATTTGGAAAAGGAGAATAGAGTAGCACCCTATCCCCCCTTCCATTTATCAAGCCGTTAAACGTCCGTTGCGGTAATCGCTCAAGGCTTGCTCGATTTCTTCGCGGGTGTTCATCACGAAGGGGCCGTATTGCACAACCGGCTCGTTGAGTGGCTTGCCGGTGAGCAGCATGAAGCGTGCCGGGGCGTTGGCATCGACGGTTAAGGTGTCGCCGCCGTCGAGAAAGGCGGTGTCGCTTTCTACGAGTTCGGTAGCACCAACCGTCAATTTCCCTTCCAACACATACACCAACACTTGCTGGTCGGCAGGCACTTGCAGGTTCTCACGTCCGGCAGCCAGTTTGATGTCGGCAATAATTGGCCGGGTGACACGGCTGTCATCGGCCCGCAACTGGTTACCCTCGATAGTGCCCGCAATGAGCTTGGCGCTGCCGCCATTGGCCAAGGGCTGCCACGGCATGGACTCGCTCGGCACGTCTTCATAATGCGCCGGTTGCATCTTGTCAGCAGCAGGCAGGTTGAGCCAGATTTGAAAGCCGCGTAGCAAGCCGTCTTTCTGCTGTGGCATTTCTTCATGCACGATGCCACGCCCGGCGGTCATCCACTGCACGCCACCGGTTTGCAAATCGCCTTCATTGCCCAGGTGGTCACGGTGCTGCATGTGGCCGTCGATGATGTAGGTAACGGTTTCAAAACCGCGATGGGGATGCGCGGGAAAACCAGCCACATAATCGTCCGGATTATCCGATGAAAAGGCATCCATCATTAAAAACGGGTCCATGCGCACGTCCTGGCGGAAACCCAGCGCCCGCTTCAAGCGCACGCCTGCCCCGTCGCTGGTGTTCATGGCTTGCCATTGTTGGGTAACGCGTCGATCAGTCATGATTGTCTCCTTGGGACTCGCTTAAGGAACCTCTGATCAAGTCCTAGCTGTTCGCAGCGAGGACTTGATCAGAGGTTCCTTAATAAGTCATCGCCCCCTATTCTGCGGACAATTGGCCAAAAGAGAAGCCATGATTATGGAACAGACTGTTGCAAGTCAGGCATACTTCGATAGCAGCCTGGCCAGCTCATCCACGCCATCACGCAAATCGTCCACCTGCTGGGCTTCATCCATCTGCACTTGCAGGCCGCAGGAGAGCATCTGATAAAAGGCTTTATCCAACGCTTTGCGCGTGGCGGCCATTTGCATGGCGACCTTTTCGCACTCACTGCCGTCTTCCACCAGCTTTTTGATGCCACGCACCTGCCCTTCGATGCGGGCTAGGCGCATGGCAATTTTTTTGCGGCGGTCAGCTTCGGTTAGTAGGGCATTCATGAGGAAGCCCCCCAGCGTTTGTTCAACTGGTCGGCCAGCCATTGTCCTGCCAACATGGCCACAACAAAGCCCAACACTGGCCACTGCAGGCTGCTCAAGGCGGCTATCGCCGGCCCCGGGCAGAAACCTGCCAAGCCCCAGCCAATGCCGAACACCGCCGCCCCCAATAGCAACTTGCCGTCAATATCTTTACGCGTGGGCAAGCGAAACTCGGCAGCCAACAACGGCTTGCGTGCTTTTTTAGCCGCCCAAAATGCGGGCATTGCCACCAGCACGGCACCGCCCATGACGAACGCCAAAGTGGGGTCCCACTGGCCGGAAATATCGAGAAAACCAATCACTTTGGCCGGACTAATCATGCCCGAAACGGCCAAACCCAAACCGAACAACACACCAATTAACAATGCCATCAACTGAATCATGTCACACCCCCAACAGGTGCTGGAACACCCAAACACTGACAAAACCAAACAGCATGAACACACAAGTGGCGACGATGGAGCGCATCGACCAGCGTGAAATGCCGCAAACACCGTGCCCGGACGTGCAACCATTGCCCAGACGGGTGCCAAAACCCACCAGCAAACCGGCCAGCAGCATCACGCCACCGCTCACTTGCAAATCCACCGTAAAATGCGCGCCCGGCAACCCAACCGAATGCAAGGCTTGATATAGCACCACGCCAATAATTAGTCCCGCCATATACAGCCAACGCCAGCCCCGCTCGCCGGAGGTTTTCTCAAACACTGCGCCATGCAAGATGCCACTGCAACCGGTCACGCGACCCGATAGCCACAGCCACGCCACCACAGCAAGGCCGATTAACAGGCCGCCAACCAGCCCTTCAACCGGCGTAAAGTTCACAATTTCCATGATCTACTCCATGCCACACTTCAGATTGGCAGGCACCGCCACATCCATCATTTTCGGGTCGGCCAAATTGAGGTTATTCATGATGTCGATATATTCCTCGCGTGTTTTCCCCGCCACACGCGGATTAAAGCGCTTTTCCTCACCAATGCTGGATACTGTGCGCCCGTGGTAGTCGTGCCCCGGATACACCAGCGTCTCATCGGGCAGGCCAAACAAACGCTGAATGGAGTCCCAGGAATCGCCGGCATTGCCATTTTGAAAATCGGTACGGCCACTGCCGCGAATCAACAAGGCATCGCCGGTAAACACGGCTTTGGGTTTGTTGGGGTTGAGCACAAAACTGAACGATTCATCGGTATGCCCCGGGGTGTAGAGCGCTTGCAACTGAATGCCATCCACCTCCAACAGCTGGTTATCGGTGACATGGTCACTCACACAAGCGGCTTTCGAGCGCTCGCCCATGAGCGTGATGCAGTTCGTTTGCTCGCGCAGCTCGCCCAGCCCCGTCACATGG
>CAYVZZ010000115.1:0-7352 GCA_964456185.1 uncultured Alcanivoracaceae bacterium | reverse complement strand
GAGTCGTTGCGCTGGGATATGCTCACGCCGGAAATCATGCCGCACGTGTGGAAATTTGCACAGAAAAACTGGCGCTACACCAATCATTACAGTGGCGGTAGCGGCACACGCTGGGGCATTTTCACCATGTTCTATGGTATTCCGGCCCATTATTGGTTTGATTTCCTCGATGCGCGCCGCCCGCCGGTGCTTGTGACGACGTTACAGAAGAAAGGTTACCAGTTCGGCCTGTATACCAGTGCCAAATTTACCTATCCCGAGTTTGATAAAACCGTTTGGGCGAGCCTGCCTTCCAGCTTGCTGCATGAATACAATAAGCACGAGGGCTGGGTCGATGATAAACAAAACGTCACGCGGTTAAACGACTTTATTAATGAGCAGCATGCCAAGAAAAATCCCTTCCTGGCTTTTTTGTTCTTTGAAACCACGCACGCGCGCTATTTCTTCCCGAAACAGGCGGTGATTCGCGAGGATTACCTGAAGAATTTCAACTACATCACCACTGACATCAAAGATAACATCCAACTGATTAAGAACCGTTACATTAACTCTGCCCATTGGCTCGATAAGCAAATGGGGCGCGTGTTGGCCAACCTGAAAGAGCGGGGGATGTTGAAAAACACCATCGTCATTATTACCGGTGATCATGGCGAAGAGTTTATGGAGCATGGAAAGTGGGGGCACAACTCGACCTTCCATAACGAGCAGATGCACACGCCCTTTGTGCTGCATGTGCCGGGCACGGGGCCGCGTGTTGTCAAAGCACCGACCAGTCATTTGGATATCGTACCGACTTTGATGCCATTGCTGGGCGTGACCAATCCCCCGTCAGATTATTCCGTGGATGCTATCGACTTGCTTACGCCGACCTGGGATCGTTTCCGGGTGGTGGGTTCCTGGAATGCCATTGGCTATGTGGGCAACAAATATAAAGTGGGCATTCCGCTGAATCCTGGCGGTATGGGCTATAAGCAAACCACCGATGCGGAAGACAACCCAGTCGATAATCCAGATGCGGTCATGAAGAAGATTCAGCCGCAGCTCACGCAGATGCTGCATGACTTGTCGGTGTTCTACCGCAAGTAATCGCGATAGTGGAGGATTTTTCGCCTCAGTTGGTGTATAATTTGCGCCTTTTTTCACCATTGAGGATCCGCCTGTGATCGAAAAGCTGCGTAACATTGCCATTATTGCCCACGTTGACCACGGCAAGACCACTCTGGTCGACCGTTTGCTGCAGCAGTCTGGCACCCTGGGCGACCGGGCTGGAAATGTTGAGCGTGTCATGGACTCCAATGACCAGGAGCGTGAACGCGGCATTACCATTTTGTCGAAGAACACAGCGATCAAGTGGAACGATTACCGCATTAACATCGTCGATACCCCGGGGCACGCCGACTTCGGCGGCGAGGTAGAGCGTGTCATGTCCATGGTCGACTCAGTATTGCTATTGGTCGACGCCGTGGACGGCCCCATGCCGCAAACCCGTTTCGTGACGCAAAAAGCCTTTGAAAAAGGCCTTAGCCCGATTCTTGTAATCAACAAAATCGACAAGCCGGGTGCGCGCCCCGATTGGGTGATGGATCAGGTGTTTGACCTGTTTGATAGCCTTGGCGCAACCGACGACCAGTTGGATTTCCCTGTGGTGTGCGCGTCGGCGCTGAATGGTGTGGCCGGCCTCGATGCCGATAGCCTAGCCGACGACATGACGCCCTTGTTTGAAGCCATTGTCAACGAAGTGGCGGCACCGGATGTGGATCCGGACGGCCCCTTCCAAATGCAAATCTCTTCCCTCGACTACAACAATTATGTGGGCATCATCGGCATTGGCCGCATCAAGCGCGGCACCGTGCGCACCAAAATGCCCGTAAAAGTAGTCGACCGTGACGGCAAAGCCCGTAACGCGCGCATTCTCACCGTGATGGATCACCTGGGGCTGGAGCGCGTCGAAGTAGAAGAGGCCACCGCTGGTGACATTGTCTGCATTACCGGTATCGATCCACTGAATATTTCCGACACCATTTGTGATCCGGAACAGGTAGAAGCCTTGCCGCCGCTAAAAGTGGACGAGCCCACCGTGAGCATGTTTTTCCACGTGAACACCTCACCTTTTGCCGGCAAAGAAGGCAAGTTTATTACCAGCCGTAATATCCGCGAACGTCTGGACGAAGAACTTAAGCACAATGTGGCACTGCGCGTCGAAGACACCGACAACCCCGATCGTTTCCGTGTGTCGGGGCGTGGCGAATTGCACCTGTCCGTACTCATTGAAACCATGCGTCGCGAACAGTACGAGCTGGCCGTTGGTCGCCCTGAAGTGGTGATTCGCGAAGTCGATGGCCAAAAACAAGAGCCTTACGAAGAGTTGCTGCTGGATATCGAAGAACAGCACCAAGGCGCCATCATGGAACAGATGGGTAATCGCCGCGGCGAGCTGAAAAATATGGTGCCCGATGGCAAAGGCCGCTTGCAGTTGGAATACATTGCACCGGCACGCGCTTTAATTGGTTTCCGCTCTTTGTTTATGACCTTGACCAGCGGAACCGGCATTTTTAACACCTCCTTCTCGCACTATGGCGAGTTCAAAGACGTCAGCACGGTAGAGCGCAATAACGGCGTGATGATTTCCAACGTCACCGGCAAGGTATTGGGCTTTGCCCTGTTTAACCTGCAGGAACGTGGTCGCATGCTAGTGGAGCCGGGTGCTGAAGTGTACGAAGGCCAGTTAGTGGGTATTCACTCCCGCGACAACGACCTAGTCGTGAACCCGACCAAGGGCAAGCAGCTCACTAACATGCGTGCGTCCGGCACGGATGAAAACGTTATCCTGACGCCGCCGGTACGCTTCTCATTGGAGCAAGCACTCGACTTTGTGGAAGACGATGAGCTGGTGGAGGTCACACCAGAAAGCATTCGCTTGCGCAAGAAGTTGCTTACCGAAAATGACCGCAAGCGAGCCAAGCGCGCGTAAAACGGCGTTTTCTGCAATAGCGTTTTAAGAAAGAAGAGGGCAAGATGTAGCCCTCTTCTTTTTTTATGTGTCGATATTGCAGGAGCCCAACATGATTCCGCGTACGCTATTCAACGAAGAACACAACGCCTTTCGCGACATGGTGCGCCGTTTTCTGGAAAACGAAGCCGCCCCTTATCACGAGCAATGGGAAAAAGACGGTTGCGTACCGCGTGAGCTGTGGCAGAAGGCTGGCGAGCAGGGCATGCTCTGCATGATGACCCCCGAAGCTTATGGTGGCTTGGGGTTGGATTATCTGTACAGTGCCATCATCGGCGAAGAGATTGGCCGTCTTGGCCTCACTGGCATCGGCTGGAGCCTGCACACCGAAATCGTTGCGCCTTATCTGGAGCACTATGGCAGCGAGGAACTGAAGCAAAAATATCTTCCGAAAATGGTCTCGGGTGAAATGGTTGGTGCCATCGCTATGACCGAGCCGGGTGCTGGCTCTGATCTACAGGGCGTAAAAACCACTGCCGTGAAAGACGGTGACCATTACATCGTTAACGGTTCCAAAACGTTTATCACCAACGGCCAAAACGCCGATCTGGTGATTATCGTCGCCAAAACCGACCCATCCCAAGGCGCCAAGGGTACCAGCCTACTCATCGTCGAAGACGGTATGGAAGGTTTTAGCAAGGGGCAAAACCTGCACAAGCTGGGCATGAAAGCTCAGGATACTTCCGAGCTATTCTTCGACAACGTGCGCGTGCCTGCTGAAAACCTGCTGGGTGACGAAGGTCGCGGCTTTATTTATCTGATGCAAGAATTGCCCCAAGAACGCATCGGCATTGCCGTCAGCGCCGTCGCCATGGCGCGTGCCGCCGTGGATGAAACCATCGAATACGTCAAAGAACGCAAAGCCTTTGGCCGTCCGGTAGCCAACTTTCAAACCGTACAATTCAAACTCGCCGAGCTGGACACTAAAGTCATGGCCGGCCAAGCCTTCCTTGATCAATGCTTGGCGTTACATGTCAAAGGTGAATTGGACGTGCCCACCGCTGCCGCCGCCAAGTATTCGCTCACCGATATGCAATGCGAAGTGCTGGATGACTGCCTGCAACTGCACGGTGGCTACGGCTATATGTGGGAATACCCCATCTGCCGCCGCTTTGCCGATGCGCGTGTGACGCGGATTTATGGCGGCACCAATGAGATCATGAAGAGCATTGTGGCAAAAAGTTTGTTTGCATGACCTAATGCCCATCCCAGTGCGACTTGGGGTGGGCGCACTTCCTCACGAGTTAACAGGCTTTCTTACTTTTTTATTTCTGTTTGAATTAAGGTTATAGCGTTTTATTCGTTTCAGTTTGGTCGGAGCCACCTTAGAATGTCACGCCAATACGGCAACTTAGGCGGCTGAAAGCGCTTTGGTGTCGCTTCCATTATCAACTGGAACGGAAACTGTCATGTCTGCAACACAACCTTCTATTGTCATTATCGGTGGCGGTACTGGCGGCTTGAGCGTCGCTTCACTGCTGCGCCGTCGTCGCCCAGGCGCCAGCATTACGCTGATTGATCCCGCCGAGTTTCATTACTACCAACCGGCCTGGACATTAGTTGGCGGTGGTGCCTACTCCATGAACGCCACGCGTCGCCCGCTTAACGCCTTGTTGCCGGCTAACGTTAAGCATATCCGCGAGAAGGTAGTGTCTTTGCAGGCGGACGAAAACCGTATCCAGCTTGAAAACAATACGTCGGTGGATTATGACTTTCTGGTGGTGGCTGCCGGCATTCAGTTGAACTGGGGGGCCATTAAAGGCCTAGAAGAAACCCTGGGTAAAAATGGGGTAACTAGTAATTATCATCACCAGTTTGCCTCTTATACTTGGGAACTGCTCAAGCACTTCAAAGGTGGCAAAGCGGTGTTTACCCAGCCGGCGGGGCCCATTAAGTGTCCGGGCGCGCCACAAAAAGCGCTGTATTTGTCGGCAGATTATTTCAGTAAACAAGGCATAAGCGCTGATCTGTCTTTCTATTCTGGTGGCGCCTCCATCTTTGGGGTAGGCTTTTACGCCACTCCCCTAAAAAAGGTGATCGATGGCTGGAATGCTGAACAGCACTACAAAACCCAGCTGGTTGAAGTGCGTGGTGACGATAAAGTGGCTGTGTTCGCCAGTGGCGAGGGTGACAACATCCAACACCACGAGGTGACTTTCGATATATTGCATGCGGTGCCGCCACAACAAGCACCCGACTTTATTCGTGAGAGTAATTTGTCCAATGAAGGTGGCTGGCTGGCGGTCGACAAACACAGCTTGCGATCGACACATAAAGACAATGTTTTTGGCTTGGGCGACTGCACCTCATCACCCAACAGCAAAACCTGCGCGGCCATCAAAGCACAAACCCCAGTGCTGGTGGATAACCTGCTACAAGCCATAGATGGCAAGAGCACAGAAGCGGCCTACGACGGCTACGCCGCCTGCCCAGTGACCACCGAAAATGGCCGTGTGTTGTTGGCTGAGTTCACCTATGGCGGCACAGTGGAAACCACCTTGCCACTAGATGCCCGTAAACCACGCCGTTTCTACTGGTGGCTAAAGCGTTCCTTCTTGCCTTGGTTCTACTGGAACTTGTTGCTCAAAGGCCGCAACCTGCCTGCTGTGCATAAAAAGCGCGACAAGCTGGTTGCCAAGGCGGAGCAAGAAGCGCAACAAGCGGCATAAAAGGCTGTACCACATCTTATAGCGCGGCTAGTTCGAGAGAGCTAGTCGCGTTTTTTTAGGCGTTTGGCTAGCGTATCGTCCATCAAACGAAACAGCGGCTGCGGCAAACGGGTCGCTGGGCCAGGCAGGGCATCGAGCAAGACACTGCCCACATTTCCCCAGGTACGTGAGATTCGCGCCGGCTTTTTGTCGCAGGCGGTCACCAGCCAGCCGGCGGCCTTTTTGACGTGCATCATCGGCATGTACTTGTAGATGGAAGTGCGCGACGACATGGGCGTGCGCACCATGGGGAAATACACCAGTGTGGTGCTGATGCCTTTGTGTCCCAGCTCGGCTTGCAGCGAGCGGGTGAAGGATTCCAACGCGCTTTTGCTGGCCAAATAGGCCGAAAACAAGGGGATGGGAATCTGCGTGGAGAGGCTGGAGACATTCACCACATGGCCGTGTCCCTGTTCGATAAATCGGGGCAAGAGTGCCAAGGTGATGGCCACGGCACCCAAGTAGTTGAGTTGGATGGTACGTTGATAGTCGTGTAGGCGGTTCAGTGCTTTTTCGATGGGGCGACGAATCGAGTGAGCGGCGTTATTGACCAACGCGTCGATGCGCTGATGGTCGGCCAGAATGGCATCCGCACAGGCTTGAATAGACGCCTCATCACTCAGGTCGCAAGGGTAAATGTAAGCCTTTCCGCCGTTACCTTCTATTTGCGTGCGGACTTCTTCCAGTGCGTCGGCACGTCGTGCCACCAGGCAAAGGGTAGCGCCTTTGCGCGCCATCTGCAGGGCGGCCTCTCGACCAATACCGCTGGAGGCGCCGGTGAGTACGATGGTTTGCTGGCGAAGACTCATGTGGTTTCCCTTTTTGCGCTAAATCGACTCCTTACTCTATCACGCAGTCTTTGCGTTGGGCGTGTTCTTCAGCATGGGCTGCAGATATTGGCCTGTATGGCTGCCTTGGGTTGCAGCGACATCTTCTGGTGTGCCGGTGGCGATAATCTGTCCGCCCCCATTGCCGCCTTCGGGGCCAAGGTCGACAATCCAGTCGGCCGTTTTGATGACATCCAGATTGTGCTCAATCACGACAATGGTATTACCCTGGTCGCGCAAACGCATGAGTACCGTCAAAAGCTGTTTAATATCATGAAAATGCAAGCCGGTGGTGGGCTCGTCGAGGATGTATAGCGTGTTGCCCGTGCCGCGCCGCGACAGTTCTTTTGCCAGTTTGATGCGTTGTGCTTCACCGCCGGAAAGCGTAGTAGCCGCCTGTCCCAGGGTGATGTAACTTAGTCCTACGTCAATCAGCGTTTGCAGTTTGCGCTTCAAGTTGGGGATGGCATCGAAGAAGTCACGCGCGTCTTCTACCGTCATATCCAGCACTTGATGGATGTTTTTGCCTTTATAGGTAATGCCCAGGGTTTCGCGGTTGTAGCGTTTGCCTTGGCACACTTCGCAAGGCACATAGATATCAGGCAAAAAGTGCATTTCCACTTTAATCAGCCCGTCACCTCGGCAGGCTTCACAGCGGCCGCCTTTGACGTTAAAGCTAAAGCGCCCTGGCTTGTAACCGCGTGAGCGCGCTTCTTGAGTGCCGGCAAACAGTTCGCGGATGGGCGTAAAAATGCCGGTGTAAGTGGCCGGGTTGGAGCGCGGCGTACGTCCGATCGGGCTCTGATC
>CAYVZZ010000114.1:0-7386 GCA_964456185.1 uncultured Alcanivoracaceae bacterium | reverse complement strand
AGGAGCCATTGTCCAAGCGGGTAGTGTTGTTGTTAAGGATGTGCCTAAGTATGCCATTGTCGGCGGGCATCCTGCTGAAGTATTTGCCAAGCGGGATATTGAGCACTTTGAACGACTAAAGAAAGAACAAAGCTATTTCTAAACAATAAGGTAACACCATGTTAAACGTACTACAGTTGATAGGCCGAACAGATCCATTGTTGTTGGATGACGTCACTCAACGTGCCAAAGAACTATCAGACGCAGTCTCAACGTCTCGTTTTCTGGTTATTGGTGGAGCAGGTTCTATCGGCCAAGCCGTTACTAAGGAAATTTTCAAACGTAAGCCACAAAAATTGCATGTGGTCGATCTCAGTGAAAATAATCTAGCTGAATTGGTGCGTGACATCCGTAGTTCCTTTGGCTACATAAGTGGTGAATTCAAAACTTTTGCGTTGGATGTCGGCTCGGATGAATACGATGCCTTCTTCAAAGCAGATGGCAAGTACGACTATGTATTAAACCTTTCAGCGTTAAAGCATGTTCGTAGTGAAAAAGACCCCTACACCTTAATGCGCATGATCGAGGTAAATGTATTCAACACAGACAAAACGCTGCGTCAGTGTGTCGAGAAAGGGGTAAAGAAGTACTTCTGTGTATCAACCGATAAGGCCGCGAACCCGGTTAACATGATGGGAGCCAGTAAGCGCATCATGGAAATGTTCTTGATGCAACGAAGCGAAGACATCAAGCTATCGACTGCACGTTTTGCCAATGTCGCCTTTTCGGATGGTTCGTTACTACACAGCTTCAATCAGCGTTTACTTAAGCACCAACCAATCGGTGCACCAAACGACATCAAACGTTATTTTGTCACGCCCCAAGAATCTGGCGAGCTCTGTTTGATGAGCTGCATCTTTGGCGGTAATCGTGACATCTTTTTCCCCAAGCTTAGCAAAAACCTTCATCTCATTACGTTTTCAAGTATTGCAGAGAAATACCTCAAGCAGCGTGGCTACACGCCCTATATTTGTGAGAGTGAAGATGAAGCACGTGATTTCTTTAAGGATAATCCCGGTGATCAATCTCGTTGGCCATGCCTGTTTACAGGCAGTGATACAACAGGCGAGAAGGATTTCGAGGAATTCTTCACAGATAGTGAAACACTAGATTTAGAGCGTTTCCACAACCTTGGCATTGTTAAAAATGAACCTGTCTATGATGCTGAGAAGCTTGAGCATTTCGAGAATACAATAAGCCAGATGAAGAAAAACCTAATTTGGGACAAAGAATCCCTTGTTAAGCTATTTTTCGAGATGATCCCAGATTTCGCGCACAAAGAAACCGGCAAATATTTAGACGGTAAAATGTAATGGAAAAACAACTCATTGAGCTTGTCAGAGACATCTATGCAACGGATAATTTTGTGCCACTGCATGCTCCAATATTTACCGGTAATGAGAAGCCCTATTTGGCCGAAACAATCGACAGCACCTTTGTTTCCAGCGTGGGTAAATTTGTTAACCAATTTGAGCAGGATATAGAGGCTCTCACAGGCACAGAAAAAGCGGTGGCCGCGATGAATGGCACCGCCACGCTTCATACTGCGCTTTATTTGTCCGATGTGCGAGCTGGGGATCTCGTTATCACACAAGCATTAACGTTTGTGGCCACTTGCAATGCCCTATATCACATCGGCGCTAAGCCAGTTTTTATTGATATTGAACCAAATAGCTTTGGTTTGTGTCCCGACGCCACTCAACAATGGTTGGCGGACAATGCAGAAATAAACAACGAAGGTGTGTGCATTCATAAAGCATCGGGTGCAGCCATCAAGGCAATATTGCCTATGCACACCTTTGGTCATCCCGCCAAACTGGATGAATTATTAGCCGTTGCAGATAAGTGGTATTTGTCACTCATTGAAGACGCTGCTGAGAGCCTAGGCTCTTATTATAAAGGCCAGCACACAGGCACACTGGGTCGCTTCGGTGCAGTCAGCTTCAATGGCAATAAAATCATTACTACCGGCGGGGGCGGTATGTTGCTATGCCGTGACTATTCGGAAGGTGAGCATGCTAAATATGTCACCACCACGGCAAAGCGGCCGCACCCTTATGAGTTCTACCACGACGAGCCGGGCTTCAACTACCGCATGCCAAATCTCAATGCCGCGCTTGGTTGTGCGCAATTGGAAAAAATCGAGCAAAAGCTAGCCAATAAGCGAGAAATCGCTATGCGCTATAAAGCTTTCTTTGAGGGCTCAGATTACCATTTTGTCGAAGAACCCGAGTACGCTAAATCCAACTACTGGCTTAACGCAGTGTACTGCCCAGATGCGGAGTCACGGAATCAATTGCTGGAGGTGACAAATAAACAGGGTGTAATGACACGGCCTGTATGGCAGCTTATGCACCGTCTGCCAATGTTTCAGGATGCGCTGCGTGGAGAGCTGACGGAGTCAGAGAAAGCGGAAGCTCATTTGGTGAATTTACCAAGCTCGGCGGTCATCTGATGAGTCGGTCAAATCTTTTGCTGGTAGGCGGTGGCGGCCATTGCCGGAGCGTAATTGACGTTATCGAACAAGAAAATCGATTTGGTATCGCTGGTATTATCGATATGCCAGATCGTATAGGCGATCATGTGATGGGTTATCCCGTAATCGCTTCCGATCAGCAACTGCCCGAGCTGGTAAGCAGGTATTCGTACGCGCTTGTCACCGTTGGGCAAATTAAAAGTTGTAAGGTGCGGCTTGAGCTATTCAAAAAATTACAGCAAATTGGCTTTACATTGCCTGCCATCATTTCCCCTCTGGCCTATGTGTCAAAGCATGCACAAATAGGGCAGGGCACTGTTGTTATGCATGGCGCGTTGGTTAATGCTAACGCTAATGTAGGCAACAATTGTGTCGTTAACACTAAAGCACTGATCGAACACGATGCAAAAATTCACGATCATTGCCATATATCCACCGCTGCTGTAATCAACGGCGGGGTTGAAGTGAAAGAAGGCACCTTTGTTGGTAGCAACGCGACCAGCGTTCAATACACAAGCATAGATCATTTCATCAAAGCGGGAAGTTTAGCGAAATGAAACACGTTTACATCATCGCGGAAGCGGGCGTTAACCATAATGGCAGCATGGATTTGGCAAAGCAATTGGTCGATGCAGCAGTAAACGCCGGGGCAGATGCGGTAAAATTTCAAACGTTTAAGGCGTCTAAACTAGTAAGCAAGCGTGCGCAAAAAGCTGAGTATCAAAAGCAAACAACAGAAGCCTCAGAATCTCAGCTCGACATGATCAAAAAATTAGAGCTGGATGAAGCCGCACATCATGAGTTGATGGCATACTGCCGTGCGCAAAATATAGAATTTCTTTCTACGCCGTTTGATCACGACAGCATCGAACTTCTTCATGGTATGGGGTTGAGTACATTCAAAATCCCAAGCGGCGAGATAACCAATTTGCCATATTTGCGTCACATAGGGCGGCTAGATAAAAAAATCGTCTTATCAACCGGCATGGGCACATTGGGCGAGGTAGAAGCAGCAATCAACGTGCTGGTAGAAGCTGGTACCACTCGAAACAACATCACAGTGCTACATGCCAACACGGAATATCCCACCCCATTTTGTGATGTAAACCTGCGCGCCATGCAAACACTAGGCCGAGCATTTGATTTGCCCCATGGCTATAGCGACCACACACCGGGCATCGAAGTACCTATTGCTGCCGTCGCATTAGGTGCCCGTGTTATCGAAAAGCATTTCACGCTCAATCGCAACATGGAAGGCCCTGACCACAAAGCCAGCCTAGAGCCACACGAATTATCCGCTATGGTGGCGAGTATCCGCCATATTGAGCAGGCTCTGGGCAGCCCCATCAAGCAGCCCAGCCCCAGTGAAGCCAAAAATAAACCCATCGCGCGTAAATCATTGGTGGCAAACGTTGCCATCAAAAAGGGCGACGTATTCACCGAAGATAACCTAGCGATAAAACGCCCCGGCACCGGTATTAGCCCCATGCGCTGGGATGAGATTATTGGCACGGTCGCACAAAAAGACTATGCAGAAGACGAGCTGCTATGAATAAGCTCGAACCCCTAAAAAAGTTAATAGCTCAGGGCGAAGGCTTAAGCGTTGAGTTTAAAGAATCACGCACACAGCTAAACAAAGATGTGTATGAAATCGTGTGCGCTTTTGCCAATCGTGCGGGTGGTCATTTGTTTTTAGGAGTAAAGGATAATGGCGTAATCCTCGGCGTTGAAAAAAGCGCAGCAGAACAGATAGAGAAAAACTTTGTAACGACGGTTAATAATGCTCAAAGGCTCTCGCCACCGTTATACCTTACTGTTGATAAGCTGACGATTGATGGCAAGTTAGTGCTGCATATTGAAGTGCCGAAAAGCCATCAGGTGCATACATTAGCTGGCAAAATATTCGACAGGAACAACGAAAGCGATATTAACATCACAGGCCAGAACGCCAATATCGCTCGGCTATACTTAAACAAGCAAAATGTTTACACCGAAGACAGAATTTACCCCTACGCCACGTTTGAGGATCTTGATCTAGAGCTCGTTAAAAAAGCCAGGATGATGGCTGCCAATCGAAGAATGGACGAACACCCTTGGCAAAACATGAGCGATCTTGAACTGTTTAAAAGCGCAGGATTGTATCGATCTGATAAAATAAACAAGCAAGAAGGCTTTACCTTGGCTGCAATTTTATTGTTTGGTAAGCCCGAAACTATCCTAAATGTGTTGCCACACCACAAAACCGATTTGATTTTAAGAAAAATTAATTTAGACCGCTATGACGATAGAGAAATAGTCGAAACCAACTTGATTGAAAGCTATCACCGTATGGCTGAGTTCGTGCGCAAACACCTAAACGACCCTTTTTACCTAGAAGGTGATGTGCGAATTAGCTTAAGAGACAAGATTTTCCGTGAAGCTATTGCCAACAGCCTGATTCATAGAGAATACAGCAGTGCCTTTGTGGCCAAAATGGTGATTGAGAAGAACAGCGTATTCTTCGAAAATGCCACCATCCCGAACACCTATGGCCAGCTCACGCCAGACAACTTCTCGCCATATCCGAAGAACCCAACCATTGCCAAGATTTTTCGTGAAATAGGCTTTGCCGATGAGCTGGGTAGTGGTGTTAAAAATCTTTATAAATATGCCAAGGCCTATGGTGGTAGCGACCCGGTCATTGAAGAAGGTGAAGTGTTTCGCGTTGAAATAAAAACCGCTCAAGAAACCGCTCAAGAAACCGCTCAAGAAACCGCTACTACTATTAGTGGAACAAAAAGAGACATTTTAATACTTTTAAAGCAAAACTCACGTATAACACGTGCTGAGTTAGCAAAGCAGCTAAACAAGGCAGATGGCACTATCAATCAACACCTATCTGAACTTCGAAAATTAAATTTCATAAAGCGGGTTGGCAGCACCAAGGCAGGGCATTGGGAGGTGCTTAATAATGGGAAATAATGCACGCAAGAAAAAAATCTGCGTAGTAACCGGCACCCGTGCTGAATATGGCTTGCTTTACTGGCTAATGAAAGAAATCCAGCAAGATGATGAGCTTGAGCTGCAGCTAGTCGTAACAGGTATGCACCTAAGCCCAGAGTTTGGGCTGACTTATCAAGCAATTGAAAAAGAATTTCATATTGATAAGAAGATAGAAATGCTGCTATCTAGCGATACGTCAATTGGCGTCAGCAAATCGATGGGCTTGGCCCAAATTGGCTTTGCTGAGGCCTATGATGAGTTAAACCCCGATTTGTTAGTGGTATTGGGTGATCGTTACGAGATCTTTTCTGCTGTCAGTGCTGCGATGATTGCACGTATTCCTGTTGCCCACTTGCATGGAGGTGAAACAACGGAAGGTGCTTTTGATGAATCAATTCGCCATAGTATTACTAAAATGAGCCATCTACATTTCACGGCTACTGAAGAATATCGTAAACGTGTCATTCAATTGGGAGAGCACCCGAGTCGTGTTTTTAATGTGGGAGGAATGGGCATAGAAAACATTAAAAGATTGGATCTTTTAAACAAACAGGTATTTGAGAAGTCGATTGATTTTGACCTTGGAGAAAAGAACCTGTTGGTTACTTTTCATCCCGTTACGTTAGAAAACTCCACATCACAGCAGCAATTCCAGGAGCTGTTGAACGCACTGGATGAATTGGAAAATACCCACATTATCTTTACAAAGGCGAACAGCGACACAGACGGACGTGTTATCAATCGAATGATAGATGGTTACGTCGCCAATCATCCTAACACATCGGTTGAATTCACTTCTTTGGGGCAATTGCGTTACTTAAGTGCCTTACAGTTTGTTGATGCCGTGGTAGGTAATAGCTCAAGTGGTCTGGCGGAAGCGCCAAGTTTTAACACTGCTACAGTGAATATTGGTGATCGTCAAAAAGGCCGCGTAAAGGCGACAAGTGTGATCGATTGTGAACCAGAAAAAACATCTATCTCCGCTGCAGTGGAAACGCTTTATTCCGTTGCGTTTCAACAACAGCTTAAGAAAACTGTTAACCCATATGGCGATGGATGTGCTAGCAAGAAGATTGTAGAAGTTATCAAAGACACTAATCTGGCACAGTTACTCAAGAAATCTTTCTACAATATAAACTGGGCGCTGTAACAAGCTTTTGCTCTGGGTAAACGGTTCGTTTAAAGACAAGTTAATCGGTAAGCATTAGATGAAAAATTGGCAATCCACCATTCTCAGTCAGACTACAAGTATCCGCGAGGCGATGCGTGCCTTGGATAAAGGATCTTTGCGTATTGGAGTCGTCACAGATGAATCAAATCGGTTGCTTGGCACCCTAACTGATGGTGACATTCGTCGTGCGCTACTCAAAGACGCCAACATGCAGGACTCTGTTGGTGCCGTGATGAACAGAAATCCTATTACTGCCATTAAGGGAAGTTCACGGGAACAACGATTGGCTCTAATGAGTGAGCATGACTTAACAGCTATTCCAATAGTTGATGAAGGTGAAAGGGTTATTGGCTTAGAAACATTGCACCAGGCTATGCAACCTCAGGCTCGAGACAACCCAGTTTTTATCATGGCCGGTGGTTTTGGTACGCGGTTACGGCCATTGACTGATCATTGTCCGAAACCAATGTTGAGAGTAGGGCAAAAGCCGATGTTAGAGCACATTGTGCTTCGCTTTCGTGCACTGGGCTTCAGCAATTTTTTTGTGTCTACCCATTATATGCCCGAGGTGATTCACGAATACTTTGATGATGGCCGTAAATGGGGCGTGGACATTCACTACGTCCATGAAGACACCCCGCTTGGCACAGGTGGCGCACTGGGATTACTTCCCGATAATTTGCCCGATTTACCATTGATCCTAATGAATGGCGATATC
>CAYVZZ010000113.1:0-7509 GCA_964456185.1 uncultured Alcanivoracaceae bacterium | reverse complement strand
ACCTGTGGCCGAAAGCCCTCAAAAACGCCAAGCTGAAAAAGAGTCAGCTTAAGCTAAGTGATTCCGCCATAAAGCAAATCATTAACGGATACGCGCGTGAAGCCGGCGTGCGTAATTTGGAAAAACAACTTAACCGTATTATTCGTAAGGCCGCCGTCAAAATGCTGCAAGGCGAAGAGAAGCTATCCGTTACCCAGCGCAACTTAACGGATTATTTAGGCGAGCCTTACTTCCGTAATGAAAAGCCGCAACAGGGTGTCGGGGTCGTCACCGGTCTTGCCTGGACCGCCATGGGTGGCACCACGCTGTCCATCGAGGCTAGCCGCATACACAATGGCCGTCGCGGCTTTAAACAAACCGGCCAGCTGGGCAATGTCATGAAAGAATCCAGTGAAATTGCTTACAGCTATGTGGCCGGTCATTTAAGTGACTTTGGTGGTAAGAATGAGTGGTTTAAAGATGCCTTTATCCACCTACACGTACCGGAAGGAGCGACACCTAAAGACGGCCCCTCGGCGGGCATTACCATGGCGACAGCTTTAATCTCCTTGGCCACTAAACGGGCAATCAAGCCCAAATTGGCCATGACCGGTGAGCTTACCTTAACCGGACAGGTGCTAGCGGTTGGCGGCATTCGCGAGAAAGTTGTAGCTGCAAGACGAGTTGGCATTTTTGAGCTCATTTTGCCGCAGGCCTGTGAGCGTGATTACAACGAACTACCCGACTATCTGCGAGATGGCATGACGGTGCATTTTGCCAAACATTATCGTGATGTCTATCGGTGGGTGTTTCAGTCTGATGGATGATGATAAGCCCTATTACATCGTGCCGCCCTGTGACGAGCCGGTGATCACGCTTTATCGCGATGAATCTATTCTAGTCGTTGAGAAACCGGCCTTTTTGTTGTCTGTACCCGGACGCGGGCCGGAAAACCACGATTCCGTGTTTTCCCGGCTACAGGCGCAATATGAGGGCGTATTGCTCTTGCACCGGCTCGACTTGGATACGTCAGGCTTGATGGTGTTTGCCATGAGTCGCCATGCTCAAAAACACATTGCCCGCGCCTTTCAGAAACGCGCTATCGACAAGCGCTATATTGCAGTCGTCGATGGCTTAATGGAAAGCAGAACCGGCAGCATTGATCTGCCCATTGCTCGCGATTGGGCCAATCGTCCACGGCAGAAAATCGATTATGAAAAGGGGAAAAGTGCCCTAACGCACTGGACGGTGCTTGAGGAAGATCAAGAGGCGAAAACCAGCCGCTTGGAATTGCACCCGATTACTGGCCGCTCACACCAGCTGCGCATTCATACCAAAGAAAGCAACCACCCTATTCTCGGTTGCGATCTATACGCGCCGCCGGATGTGGAGGCTAAAGCGGACAGATTGCTACTGCATGCACAGCAAATTTCCTTTCATCATCCGGTAACGGATGACTGGGTTACCTTTCGTTCTCGTGTGCCCTTTTAGATTTCATTTTAAATAGAGGTACAAAAAAACGGCCAGATGACGCATCACCTGACCGTTTTTGTTAAAGCGGCGCCTTCTTAGGCAACCGACACAGCGTCCTGCTCTGGTGCAACTGCTGCTGCATCAACTTCCGGTGCGCTAAACTCCATCACCCCGTCGTCAATTTTGCTGTAGCGTAACACCGGCATATCCAGCGCGTAGTTCATGTAAATGCGCCAAGGTGCCTTGGTGCCCTGCTTGGGCATTTTGTGCAACGCCCGTTTGATATAACCGGATTGCATTTTCATGAAGGGCGCCTGCTTAACGCTAGCATCTTTATTCACCGGAACACATTTGCTCGTACCTGTTTTGTCCATGTGGTTGAGCAAACGACACACATATTCGCTGGTGATATCGGCTTTAAGCGTCCAGCTGGAGTTGGTGTAACCAAATACCATGGCGGCATTGGGTACGCCTTCAAACATCGCGCCTTTGTAAGCCATGCCTTCGGGAATGTTCACTTTCTCATTGTTAACACGAAGATTCACGCCGCCCAGCATTTGCAGATCAAGGCCTGTGGCCGTGACGATAATATCCGCCTCTAGCTCTTCACCAGATTTCAACTTGATGCCGTTGGCCGTGAAGCGATCAATCTGATCGGTAACTACATCCGCTTTGCCTTGCCGCAGCACTTTGAACAGGTTGCCGTTAGGCACCGCACAAAGACGTTGATCCCAAGGATTATAGCTGGGTTCGAAGTGCTTCATGTCAACCTTGTTGCCCACTTGCTTCTTCACCAAGCCTAGCAGTACCTTACGCAACGCCTTGGGCTGTGCCTTGGCAAAACGGAAAATACCGATTTGCAGCGCTATATTCCGTGTTCGACCTAAGCGGTAAACCAGCATATCAGGCAGGAACTTACGCAGCTGATCAGACAGTGCATCTTTTTCTGGCAAGGTAGCAATGTAGGTGGGTGAACGCTGTAGCATGGTGACATGCTCGGCATCATCCGCCATGGCGGGTAGCAGCGTCACAGCCGTTGCACCGGAACCAATAATGACTACCTTTTTACCACTGTAGTCGAAGTTTTTCGGCCATTTCTGCGGGTGAATGACCTTGCCTTTAAAGTCTTCTCGACCGGCAAAGTCGGGCGTATACCCAGCTGAGTAGTTGTAATAGCCAGCGCAGCTCAATAGAAAGTTACAGGTAAGTTTTACACGACGGCGCTTGCCATCTATGCGTTGCTCGGTGGTAACCGTCCAGGTGGCTGTATCATCAGACCAATCGGCTTTAATGACTTTAACGCCGTAACGGACTTTTTGGTCAATGCCATTTTCGCGAGCCGTCTCTTTGATGTAGTGACGAATGCTGTCACCATCGGCAATAATCTTGCTGCCTGTCCAAGGCTTGAAGTTGTAGCCTAGGGTGTACATGTCAGAGTCTGAACGAATGCCAGGATAACGAAATAAATCCCAAGTGCCGCCCATTGCTTGGCGTGCTTCCAGGATGGCATAGGTTTTATTAGGGCATTGATCTTGTAGATGCCAAGCCGCACCTACGCCGGACAAGCCAGCACCAATAATCAACACATCAAGATGTTCTGTAGCCATAGGGCACCTCATCGGTTTGTATGCCCCAATCCTGACGTAATTTGAATAAGGAAGTGAAGTGCAATGAGGTCATTTGCGTGAGAAGCACTAGCAAACGGCCTAAAATGACTTAAAACCGCGTTTATGCCATGGTTTCTGTCTGACAAAAGCCTAATGTTATGGCTAAGTGCATGAAATTTGGCTGGGAAATCATTAACCGAAGGTCGATTCGCCCATGCCGTCTTTATAGTAGGCGTTGTCTTTGTTGGTGTGGTCGGTTTTATCACGCACGTCTGTCAGCTCGGGATAACGTTCATACAGCTTCTTTTCCACCCCGTTACGCAAGGTAATATCCACCGAGGCGCAGCCCTGGCAACCGCCACCGAACTCTAGGATAGCCACATTGTCATCAGTGAGCTCCAATAGCTGTACCTGGCCGCCATGAGTCGCAAGATACGGGTTGATTTCGGCATACAGCGTATAAATGATCTTCTCTTCCAGTGATGCATCATCACTAATATCAGGGATACGCGATTTGGGAGCCCTAAAAGTTAGCTGCCCGCCCATGCTATCGGCTTTGTAATCAATGGTGGCGTCTTCTAGGTAACGTACACTTTTACCTTGGACATAGGCGTGGAAGTTGCCGTAATCATAACGAACATCGTCTTCCTCCTGTTCGCCATCGGGGCAATAGGCCATGCAGCATTCGGCAGTTGGTGTGCCCGGCCGCTCAACAAAAATGCGAATTGCCAGACCTGAATCACCTTGCTGTGCCAATAAATCGGAAAGATAGGTGGCGGCGGAATCGGTAACGCGGATAAGCGGTTCTACTGCGGGCATAGTGTCTCGATCGGGCTAAAGGAATCAATAACGCACAAGGTGCTAAGGCGTAATACCCTAGTATTCTAGTCAAGTATTACGCCTTAGACAATTGGTGATGCGGGGAATCAGGAGAAATAGCGCGTATTTTTCTGTAATAAACGACCCACTAGCCGTTCGATGCCCATCGAGGCGGCCAAGCCGATACGCTGCGCCAGTTTGGGTTTTACATCCCAGCTGAGCTGATAGATGTCGGCATCTTTGCTGCGTTGGCGAAGGTATTCATCGCTGGTAATAATATCATCGGCCAAGCCTAGCTCTTTGGCACGCGAACCAAACCAGTGTTCACCGGTAGCGACCGCATCAAGATCGAGACCACGACGATGTTCATGTACAAACGCTTTGAACAGATCGTGGGCATCGTCTAGCTCTTCTTGAAACTTGACTCTGCCCTGCTCGGTATTTTCACCAAACATGGTTAGGGTGCGTTTATATTCACCGGCGGTCACCAGCTCAACATCCACATCGTTTTTCTTCAACAAACGATGGAAATTGGGAATTTGAGCCACGACACCGATTGAGCCAAGAATGGCAAAAGGTGCCGCCAAAATGCGGTCCCCAATGCAGGCCATCATGTAGCCACCACTGGCCGCTACCTTGTCGACACAAACGGTCAGCCGCAGACCATGCTTGTGGATGCGGTCGAGTTGACTGGCCGCCAGGCCGTAACCGTGTACGACTCCGCCAGGGCTTTCGAGACGCAGTACGACTTCATCTTTTTTATTAGAAACATCTAATAAAGCGCTGATTTCCTTGCGCAACTGATCCACGCCAGATGCATTAATGTCACCGTCGAAATCAAGAACAAAAAGCCGATCACGTGGTTTTTTATCAAGTGGGCCAGCTTTTTTTGCCTTCTTTTTCTTGGCTTTTTCTTCTTTTTGACGTTGTTTCTGGGCTTTCTTGCGTTGATCATCAGTGAGCAATTTATCTTCTACAGAATGACGTAGCTCATCAAACGCATGATTGAGGTGTTTTACTGTCAGTTCGCCTGCTTCGGAATGGTGCTGGCGTTGGCGGCCAATAAGCGACAGCAGCCCACCAACAACGACAAGAATAGCGATAACCAAGGTGACGACTTCGGCGAGGAATATGCCGTACTCGACAAGATACTGCAGCAAGATGTTTCTCCTAATGGGTTCAGCGAAGCGGCAAGCTTACCAGTTTTACCATTGACTGACCGCTTTTTTTGCGGCTTCGTTAAGCGGTCGTCCTAGTAGGCCTGTGTTACTGAGTTTGACGACATAAGTAGCACCATCGGCCATGGGAAGATAGGTGGCACTGCCATAGCGCGCGTCAATAATGAAGCTAAAACCTTCTCTGGCACTTTTCCAAATATCAAAGCCAATGGCAGCTGGGTGAACGGCATATACTGTATGTGGCTTAGAACGCTCGTCGGCCAATGTCAGGTAGCGGCCTTCTATGCGATCGAGACGATAACCCGGCTTAACGCCGAGCATGGCAAATATGCCTTTCCATTTAACGATTCGAGCATCTAGCTGCCATAAGTCGCCACGTAAGGTGAAGCTATCACTGTCACCACTTGGTTCGGCAACTGTTGCGACAAACTCTTGGGTGCCTGTCTTGCGGAAACTAACGGTAGCCACCGTTTCTTCAGCCGTCATGGCTTGATAGCTCATGAGATTAAAGGCAAACAACGAGATATAAACCGCCAAACCAATAAGTAGCAGCCCCGCCATGCCTTTAAGCCAAGCCACAAACCATTTCTGACGTAATAAAATCCAAGTGCCCGCTAGTATAAAGAGAACGGCGAAGGCAACGATTAGGAAAGGAACGGTGGAAAAACTCATGTCGGGCATCCGTTTGTTATTCGACTGTGTTCACTCGCCAGGCTTCGATTAGATCATGGGCAATACTGCCTTTACCTGGCACGGTTGGCAGTTGATCCCGTGTAAACCAATCTGCCGTCACAATTTCTTCTTTTTGCGGTGTTATGTCACCCGCCTTCCAACGTGCATGGTACCCCAACATCAGGGAATGCGGGAATGGCCATGCCTGACTGCCATAATAGCGCAAATCGGCAATTTCGATGCCAACCTCTTCACGAACTTCGCGTTGTACGGCTTCTTCGGCGGTTTCTCCGGCTTCAATGAAACCGGCAAGGCAGCTATATAAACCGTCAGGAAAGCGCACACCTTGGGCTAACAGGGCTTTATCTTGCCGCGTGATCAACACGATAATACAAGGGTTGATTCTTGGATACTGGAAAAAGCCACAATCGGGGCAAGCCATCGCCAATTCACGGTGGTGCTTGTAACAAGCCGCACCACAACGTCCGCAGTAGCGATGTTCATTTAGCCAATGCTGCAATTGTATGGCGCGCCCCGCCAACATAAACAAACCTGCATTCAAAAGACCAACGAGCTGCCTCACATTGAACCATTCACCTATACCAGGCGAATAAGATGCCGTTTGGGGCAACAAGAAGTGGCTACGTTGATTACACCGCCCAATCGCCATGCCGTTGTCAGTATTGGCAGCGAGTTGCTCAAACGTTGGCAAGCAAAGCGCCCCACTGCTTTCGCGCGTTAACAGTAACTGATCACCGTTTGTGACAAAGACGGGAGAGCGAACGCTTGCGATGTCGCCATATTGCGATATGTCGGTCGTTGTCGGCACGAATCAGCAGTCACTTAGATGCAATTATGAATCGCCCTTCGACGGATAGCCTAGATCGCGCATGCTTAGCTCTGCGATCTCAAGGATTGATTCGCCAATGGGCTTATCATCTTCAATGCTTTCGAGATAATAATCGACGCTTGTGAGTGCATCGGCCAAGGTTTCCAGCTGCTCATAGCTGGGCTTGGCCGCTTCTGCAGATAGAAGGGTCTCGCGAATATAGGCTTGGCAGCTTTCCAGGGCGTAACGCGCACGAGGCAAGTCAAGGAAGGCGAGACCACCACAGGCTGTGCTCATGATGGACGGAAGGTTCGCCAGGTGCATCGGGTCATTGCCTTCGGCATAGGTTGTCAAAGAACGTTTGGCAAGTGACAAAGCGCCTCGACATTCACCCACTACGGCCATACGCGCTTCATCAAGCTGATACAGTGAGATCGCCTCATTGTTAGCCTGTTTGTGTATCGCATCGTTGGGGAGAATGCGTTTTTCAAGCGTAGCGACTGCGTTTTCAACCACGAGCAGGTTGTCGGCAAAACGCTGGAATTTTTCGCCAGCCGGATCAATAGTCGCACCGCGCCAGCTGTCGGCAACTGCCGCTTGTTTTTTGACCTTATCGGCCTCGCGCGGCTGCCCCATCATAATTAGGGTGTTGGCAATGCGTTTCAGGGCTTCGGCAATCTGCCCATAGTCGGTATCCACAGCCCCCTCGGCTGCATAGCTCAGATCTTGCTTTATGCTTTCCAGCTCTTCTTTGAGGGCTTCGGCAACGGTACGAATCACGGCGCTACCACTCGACATGATGGCGCGTTCATGTTGAAGCTCTTGATCACTGAACGCATTGTCGAGCTCAAATGCTTTTTTCACTTCGCCGATAACACCTTGATTGTAGGTGCTGAGAGACACCACATAGACGCTGTTTTTCAGCAACAAGAGTGGTATTTCACCTTTGCTA
>CAYVZZ010000112.1:0-7557 GCA_964456185.1 uncultured Alcanivoracaceae bacterium | reverse complement strand
TGACTTGCCGGATGGCCGACCAACCCAAGCTTATTCACGACTTGGCAGCCAACGCTTGAGCTCAGCCGCCGGCAGCCCGCGTAGCGGGATGGCGGTCGGCTGCAGCGAATTGTTAGCCCGACTTACGTTCAATACCCAGGGATTCGGCGGTGTTTATTAGCGAGCTTAATAAATTTCGGACTCGGCCTTTGTCGAATGTCATTTGGAAGGTGTATTGTTTTATTTAAAAATGATTTGAGTTCAACTAGGCCGCTATATAGGTTGCTATTCTTTAATTCTTCAGCCTTTTCATCGTTTAATTGCATCCTGTAGTTCTCATCGAGGTAGATTAGACAATTATCATACGCTCTGTGAAACGTTGGTGATAATGCCATACCATTTGTCACATGGTCACTGCTCTTACTCGACGGAACGGGCAAAATATGTGCCGCGTCAAGAAGTCGTAATTGCCATCTCGTAACTGCGCACCTGTTGTCGTACGCGTTTAGAACAGTTCGGCTAAAGTTTGCATTACGCGAAAACTTACTAACTATCTCGATTACCTTTCTTCTGTTTGCGGTTAATCCATCAATCTCAGATCGATTTATTTGAACAGACTCGGCCGCTTTCTGTAATAGCTTTATCATTCTTGCTTCTGCACCGTATTCGTGCAGTACTTTTGCATTTATGCTATAGATCAAAAATTGGTCTGGCCGTACGCCAACCGCAATCTCGTCATTACTCTTGGTCACGAACGACAGCCCGCTCTGCAATGCTGCATTAAGTGCGCTTATATTGATTTGAACTGATGGCGAGCCCGTTGTAAAAACGCGATGCTTCTGAATATCAAAACCAGCGAAGACGTTCAAATTAGGGTGATAACCTAATAGGATGGTGCTTCCATCTGGATTCATTTTTAATGGCGACTCAACAGACGTCATCTGAATCCTGTACTCATCAGGAAGGCTCACTCTTCCTCCGTGAGTAAGTGTCCAGATATACACCCACAAGCTATATGTGTCGCCAAGATAGCTAACAAGGAATTTCCTCGGATGAACCCTTGGTGACTCTGAAACGTACGCTGCAACACCCCCGGATTGCTGAATAGCTCCTAGCACCTTCCTAACAACTTCATTCGGACTAATCGCAGGCATTAGAGGTTACTCATTGTTTTGTTTAGGTGGCCGTTGTCTTCCGCCGTCTCTTGGCAGAGCCGAGACACACGGACTGTCATCCCATAACATACCCGGGTGGGCAATGTTGTATGTGGGAACGCTATGGGAGTTTGCTTCAATGGGAAACCTTAGCTTGGCACCCTGCAAGTATTCTTCGTCAAGCTCAACACACACCCATTTACGGCGCAGGCGCTCCGATGCCTCGCCCGTGACGCATGAGCCTCCAAATGGGTCTAAAACAACATCGCCCTCGTCTGACAACATACGGATAAAGTATTCTGGAAGGGCTACAGGGAATCTGGCGGGATGTGGCTTTATGCCGGATTCCTTGCATCTTAATAAATATGCCGAGTTACTTTCAGTGTTGGCTATGGCGATAAGGTTTGGAGGTATTGAGGCTCCGTTATCTTTGCTAAATTTCGTACTTATGTCATGTCCACTTGGCCGCAACTTTGCCTTGTATCCATTTTTCAGTAACCCTCGCATTGAGTCACTATAGGGCGTCAAGACTCGCCTATTACTTGCCTTGGGCCAAGGAGATTTAGATAGCCACCATACACAATTTACCGCATCCTTCACGCGAATCCGACGAATATTGACCCATTCGGCTGGCGTTGGAAGTTTGGATGGGTTCCACCAGAAGAAGTCTTGAGCCAAATGGAAGCCGAATTCTTTGCATAGCATTATTAACAATTCGTAATGATACAAGGACCGAGTTGGCTGCCCACGAATCCATGATCCACCAATGTCAATAACTAGAGAACCATCGTCCGCAAGTATTCTCTTGAAATGTTCGGCGAATGACCTAAACCAGTCCAGGTATTTATCCGCATCAGCATTGCCATAATCTTTCTTTCGGACTAACCCGAAAGGCGGAGAGGTCATGATTAAGTTGACGCTTTCGGGCGCCAACTTGGCCATGTAGGCCAACGAGTCTCCGTGGTACATGGCGCCGTACCTGGTCTTACAATACTTCTTCATCCTAACCCTTGTGCATGATGCGTGAGTGATGTGGTTGTAGGGCTAACTACAAGTCTGCCCCGAAGCGGGGTGTGGGTGTGGTGTGTGGGCCCGGTGCCATGGCGTCGGTGGTCGGTATATTCCTACAAGAATCATCGTGTTCGGCTGACTGTGGGGTGTCGGTCTGGTGTGTAGGGTTGGGATGTAATTCGAAGCCATGGAGGGCAGTTTTATGTCATCTTCCCATCGTGGAGAGGGTGGTGCAACTGGTCGGGGCCGTGTCCAGCGTGCGGCCACCGGTTGCGGGGATTCATCGGACAAGCGTGGTGGCTGGGTGTCGATTGGTCATGGGGCTGGTCGGGCCGCCGATCAGATGACCTCGGGATCGGCCTTCGGTGACATGCAAGCCGGTGGTGCGTTGCGGGATAGGCCACCAGCAGGTGGTGACTTGCGCGATCCACACGAGCGACCGCGCAAGTTGCTGGATCAGGTACGTGCTCGCGCCCGACGGCTGGGCCTGGCGAAGCGCACGGAGCAGGCGTACGTGGGCTGGGCGCGGCGTTTCATTGTTTTCCATGGCAAGCGGCATCCGCGGGACATGGGCGCGAGCGAGGTGGAGGCGTTCCTGACCTGGTTGGCGGCGGAGCGGCATGTGGCGGCGTCGACGCAGAACCAGGCTTTGTCGGCGTTGCTGTTTCTGTATCGCGAGGTGCTGGCCATTGAACTGCCGTGGATGGACGACATCCGACGAGCGAAGCGCAACCGTTCGCTGCCGGTGGTGCTGAGTGAGGGCGAGGTCGCGTCCTTGCTGGAGGAGCTGGACGGGCTGATGTGGTTGATGGCGGCGATGCTTTACGGCACGGGCATGCGCTTGATGGAGTGCGTGCGCCTACGGGTGAAGGATGTCGATTTCGTGCGCCGCGAGATCACGGTGCGGCGCGGCAAGGGAGGCAAGGATCGCCGCACGGTGTTGCCCGCGTTGGTGGTGACGGAACTCCAGGACCAGATGGCCGCGGCGCGACGTATGCACGAACGTGATCTGGCGGCGGGCTTTGGCGCGGTGTGGTTGCCGGATGCCCTGGAGCGCAAGTATCCGGGTGCGGCACACGAGTGGTGCTGGCAATATGTGTTTCCGGCGCCGTCGCGCAGTGTGGATCCGCGTTCGGGTGTGCGCCGGCGGCATCATGTGGATGAAAAGCGCCTGCAGCGGGCCGTGAAGCAGGCGGTTCGGCGGGCCGGGATCGACAAGCCAGCCACCTGCCACACGCTGCGGCATTCCTTTGCCACGCATCTGCTGGAACGCGGCTCGGATATCCGCACGGTGCAGGAATTGCTGGGGCACAAGGATGTCGCGACGACGCAGATTTACACCCATGTGCTCAACCGTGGCGCACTGGCGGTGCGTAGCCCGCTGGATCGCTGATCAGCAGTACACAAGCGACGGGATGTGGATGGCCGGTGGCGTTGGTGTTATTGCGAAGTCCCGGGTATCGACGATTGCCGTTGTCGCGAGCAGGCTCGCTCCTACAGCGATGTTGTTTGGTGCCGCGCTGGGTGCAGGATGCCTTGCCCCATGGATTTCGTGCCATGCGGGTTGGTCGTGTCGCTCAGGGATCACGGATGACGAGCAGGCGCAGTTCGCTCATGTCTTCCATGGCGTAGCGGATGCCTTCGCGGCCGAAGCCGGAGCGCCTGATGCCGCCGTGGGGCATGTTGTCCACGCGCCAGCTGGGAATGTCGCCGATGATGACGCCGCCTTGTTCGAGTTCCTCCCAGGCTCCCCGGCGGCACGGAGCGGTGGCTCGACGGGGATTGCCAGTCCGGGGATGGCCGCGGGCCGCTACGGTGGTTGCTGGCTATGGATTATTTCGCTGCTGCACTGATAATGATCGTTTTCGGGTGACGGTGGCGCGGATGTTGTGGTTGAAGGCGTTCCATGTGGTTTTCGTGGTGACCTGGTTTGCCGGGTTGTTCTATTTGCCGCGCCTGTTCGTGTATTTCGTGGAGGCCACCGAGCCTGCGATGCGCGCGCGGCTGAAGGTGATGCAGCGCCGGTTGCTGGTGATGACGCACATCGGTGGTGCGTTGGCGGTCGGCTTCGGGCTAGCGGTGCTGGGCTGGTGGCAGGTGCATGTCCCGGGCTATCTGGGGTCCAACGTGTGGCTGCAGGTGAAGCTGGTGCTGGTGGCTTGCCTGGTGGTTTATCACTTCTGGCTGGTGCGTATCACGCGGCAGCTCGCACGCGATGATGTACGCCACTCCAGCCGTTGGCTGCGCCTTTTCAACGAGGTGCCGTCGCTGCTCCTGATCGCCATCGTGATTCTGGTCATTGTCAAACCTTTCTGAGGCGGGAGATTGCAATATGAGCCACATTTTCATCGGTCGGAATGAGACCGCGAGCGTGCTGCTGGACAGCCGCTATGCCAATCGCCACGGCATGATTGCCGGCGCCACGGGCACGGGCAAGTCGGTGAGCCTGATGGTGCTGGCCGAGGGCTTTTCGCGCATGGGCGTGCCGGTGGTGCTGGCGGATGTGAAGGGTGATCTGGCCGGGCTGTCGCAAGCGGCCGAGACGCCGATCAGCGACTGGCTGAAGGCGCGCCTGGAAAAACTCGGTGTGGAGGACTGGCAGCCGCAGGCGAATCCGGTGGTGTTCTGGGATTTGTTCGGCAAGCTGGGCCATCCGGTACGCACAACGGTGAGCGAGATGGGGCCGACGCTGTTGAGCCGGGTGATGGAGCTCAGCGAGACCCAGGAAGGCGTGCTGGAGATCGTCTTCAGGCTGGCTGACGACGAAGGCTGGCTGCTGCTGGACCTCAATGATCTGCACAGCTTGCTGCGCTATGCGGTGGACAACCGCAAGACGATTTCCGAGACCTATGGCTTGATCCGCAGTTCCAGCGTGGGTGCCATCCAGCGCGCGTTGCTGCGTCTGCGCGAGCAGGGCGGCGACCAATTCTTCGGTGAGCCCGCGCTGGAGCTCACCGATCTGATGCGCCAGGACATGTCCGGCCGCGGCATCATCAACGTGCTGGCGGCGGATCAGTTGGTGCTGCAGCCCATGCTGTATTCGACCTTCCTGTTGTGGCTGCTTTCGGAGTTGTTCGAGCAGTTGCCGGAAGTGGGCGACATGGACAAGCCGAAGTTGGTGTTCTTCTTTGACGAGGCGCATCTTCTGTTTGACGATTGCCCGGCAGCGTTGCGGCGACGGGTGACGCAGGTGGTGCGGCTGATCCGCTCCAAGGGCGTGGGTGTGTTTTTCTGTTCGCAGAATCCGGATGACGTGCCGGGTGAGATTCTGGGCCAGCTCGGCAATCGCATCCAGCATGCCTTGCGTGCCTACACGCCGCGGGACCAGAAGGCGGTGCGGGCGGCGGCCGAGACCTTTCCGCCCAACCCGGCCATCGACGTGGCCGACGTCATCGGCCAGCTCGCGGTTGGTGAGGCCCTGGCATCGACGTTGCGCGACAAGGGCATTCCCAGCCCGGTCGAGCGGGTGCTGGTGAGCACGCCGACCTGTCGCCTGGGGACAATAACCGAGGAAGAACGTGACGCCGTGCGCCAGCGCTCGCCGGTAGGTGCCAAGTACGATCAGGCTGTGGACCGTGAGTCGGCTTTCGAGATGTTGGCGGCGCGCGCGGACGAGAAGGCGGCTGACGATCCCGAGGAAGCCGTTCGTCGCAAGGCCGCCGAAGATGAGGGAACCTGGGGCGGCAAGTTGCGCGATGTGCTGCTGGGCACCAAGCGCCGGCAGGGCGTGCTGGAAAGCATGGCCAAGTCGATGAGCCGCAACCTGGGACGTCGTATCGTCCGCAGCGTGCTGGGCAACATCTTTCGTGGCTGACGACCCGCCGGATGCAGCGAACCTGTCGCTGTGTACAACTTGTTCAGATCGTGTTATGGCGCGTTAAAATATAATTATCGCACCTGATATCAATTGGTTCGCGATCATTTCGCGGGTCTTTCTCGATAAACACGCCAAGCGACTGAACTCAAAATGTTTTTGCCAACAACCGTTGCGATTGTCCTGGCTCTTCTGGTGGTGTTGACCGCCAGCACCGTGCGCTGGATTCCGCAAGGGCAGGTGTACAGCCTGTACCGCTTCGGACGCCCGGCACGCATGCTGGATGCCGGGGTGCACCTGGTCTGGCCGTTGGTCGATCGCGTGGTGCACAAGATCAGCCTGGAGGGTCGTCGTCTGGCGCTGGAGTTCCCGAATGCAGATGGTGCCGCGCAGTTGCGTGGCAAGCTGTATTGGCAGGTGCTGGAACCGGAACGTGCCGATGCCGTCATTGCCGGTGCCGAAAACCTGTTGCGTGAGGAAGCCGGGCGGATCCTTGCCGATGAAAGCCTGTGCCGCACACCGCTGGACACGCGCCAGGCCTGCCTGAAACAGGCATTGAACCAGCGGCTGCGTTCGCACGGCCTGCTGGTCACGCGCGTGGAGCTGGCCGCGGCGGACTGACCGCCTCCCGGCTTGCCAGCCTTGCCGCGCACGCCGATACTGGGCTACCGGATTTCCCGCAGACTTCAATCTTGGCTGACCGTACTGCCCTGCTCGAGCTCCTGTCCGCCGGCGTAGATGCACTGGGCCTGGCCCTGCCGGCGGACGTGCTGGCGCGTCAAGTCGACTTTCTGGCGTTGCTGGCACGCTGGAATGCGCGCTTTAACCTGACGGCGGTGCGCGAGCCGCGCGCCATGGTGACCCGCCACCTGCTGGACTCGCTGGCCCTGTTGCCGCATCTTCGCGGCAACCAGCTGGCCGACCTCGGTAGTGGCGCCGGTTTGCCGGGCATTGTGCTGGCCATGGCTGAGCCGCGGCTCACGGTCACCAGTGTGGACGCCAATGGCAAGAAAATCCGTTTCCAGCGTGCGGCTGTGCGCGAGTTGGGCCTTGGCAACGTCGAGCCGGTACAATGCCGCGTGGAAGCGCTGCAAGGCCGCTTTGCGCAAGTGACCACGCGGGCGTTTGCCAGCCTCGGGGACACCCTGGCCCTTGCCGGCCACCTGCTGCCGCCGGGCGGTCGCCTGTTGGCGCTGAAGGGGCGTTGTCCCGACGAGGAGCTGGCGCAGATCGGCGCGCCGTACCGGGTCGGTGACGTGCGGCCGTTGCAGGTGCCGGGGCTGGATGCCGAGCGGCACCTGGTCATCATCGAACGGACTGAGGATTGCCCGTGACACGAATCATCGCTGTCGCCAACCAGAAAGGCGGTGTCGGCAAGACCACCACCTCGGTGAACCTGGCCGCGGCGCTGGCCGACGCCGGGCGCAAGGTGCTGTTGGTCGATCTCGATCCGCAGGGCAATGCCACCATGGCCTCGGGCGTGGACAAGCGCGAGGTCCATCCCACCACCTGTGAGGTGTTGCTGGAGGAGGCCGGCATCGCCGAGGCGCTGGTGCGGACCGAGGCCGGCTTCGACCTCCTGCCGGCCAACCGCGACCT
>CAYVZZ010000111.1:0-7726 GCA_964456185.1 uncultured Alcanivoracaceae bacterium | reverse complement strand
AACTCCCCGACTTTGCCATAATCAGGGCTTTCTATCAGCCACTTGCCGGGAATGCCATGAGCCAGCTGACTTTTGCCGAAGCCGAATACGAACACAAGAAGCGCAAGACCCGGCGGGAAGTGTTCCTTGAGAAGTTGGATCAGTTGCTACCCTGGAAGGCGCTGGAGTCTACGATTGCTGTCTATTACGCCTCTGGCAGCACTGGCCGGCCGCCGTATGCGCTATCGAGCATGCTTCGCATTCATGTCATGCAGATCATCTACAACCTGAGTGATCCGGCGATGGAAGATGCCTTGTATGAGATCGAGTCCATGCGCCGTTTCGCAGGGATTCGACTCTCTCGGGTTCCTGATGAGACAACGATCCTGAACTTCCGGCACCTGCTGGAGCAGCACACTCTTGGCAAGAAGCTGTTTAAGAAGATCAACCGTCAGTTGGCACGACATGGCCTGATGGTTCGGGAAGGCAGCATCGTTGATGCGACGATTATCGAAGCGCCGAGCTCGACGAAGAACAAGGAAAGGACTCGTGATCCGGAGATGCATCAGACCAAGAAAGGCAATCAATGGCATTTTGGCATGAAGTGTCATATTGGCGTCGATGACACAGTGGGTCTGATTCATAGTCTTGCCACAACCGCCGCTAATGAGCATGACCTGACGGCATCAGGCGAACTTTTGCATGGTAAAGAGAAGCGGGTCTGGGGAGATGCGGGTTATTGCGGCATCGAGAAACGCGAAGAGCACAAGAACCGTAAAGTGGATTGGTTTATCGCTGAGCGGCCGGGTAAGCGCGCCACGATGTCGAAGGTGGCAAAGGAATGCGAAACGATCAAAGCCAGCGTTCGAGCCAAAGTGGAGCATCCCTTCAGAGTGATTAAAGGCATGTTCGGCTACAGCAAGGTTCGCTACCGGGGTCTGGCGAAGAATACCAATCGGCTCTATCTCTTGGCGGGGCTGCACAACCTGTTGAGGGTGAAACGGGTGCTGCTGCCCTAGGGGCAGTGCGCCTGGTTGCCGCTAAAACGCGGCAAACAGGCGAAAAAATGAACACTCAAGAGAGAACTGTGGCCTGAATTTCACGGCAGAAGCTGATTGAACACCGCAAACGTCAAAAGAGCGAGTTATTCAGACTTTCCCTAGGTATACACTTATTCCGTGATAGTAACCTTGTTGGGCGAACTGGATACCTGCGGAAATACACATGATGCTGTACAGCGGAATGGTCAGCAGCGATTTCCCCCAAGAGCCGCCATCGCTTAGATCTTTCGGCGGACGGAGCAACTGGTAGAACGCTGCCAGGCTGAGAATACTAAATCCTGCAATCCAGAACTGATGAAGATAGAAGTGATCAACGTTGACTCCATCTGCCACTGCGGATAATTCTGCACTGCGATAAACCCATGCTGACGCCAATAGCATCAGGTTTGCACTTAGCTGACCAACAGTTGAGACCAAATGATCCTTGCGCGTTTGAGCAGGCCGAAGTGCGATGTGGTGCCGGGAGAATGTAGCTGTTGCTGCACAGATTATGATAAGTAGGCAGAGTAAAAGGCGCTTGTAACCCCCAAGGGTGGTGACCAGATGGGCCACCCCTGTTTCCAGGTTGCGGAAGGCAATCACTCCAGGAGTGGCGTTCTCTTGAACCATCCTGTAGTCGCTCCATTTATTGCGACAAATGGAGCGGGATGACTCCAGCGATTGACGTATCGCTCCTTCGTTCACCTCTGATCCCAAAATTCCGGCTAATGGATCGGCCGCCATTCGTGCTTTCTTCTCGGTGATGGCCTTCTGGATCTCCTGTTCAATGTTAGGATCTGAATTACAGGTGGGGGCGCCGACAAGTCCCGCTGTTCGCAGCTTGAAGTAACCTTCCCATGTGCTCTCACCAATCTTGAGTAACTGGGAATGAATCACTTCGCCAGAGGCTAGAAAAATAGTGAGCAATAGCAGGATTATGGTTGGCAAGGAGGAAAGCCATTCTCCCGCAGATCGCTGTGCCATGCTCAAACTGGCAATATTCATCGGTACTTCCTTGCTCTATAAATTTATCGGTTACAAACGACAGGGTCGAACCGAATGTTTAAGGGAATTCTGAATATTTCGTAAAATGTGGTGATTCTCACTTCTTGGCTTTTGATCGGCCCATAGCGCTGATATTTAGCGCATCTTTCATGGTCGAATCACTACTTCGAAAGTTATAAGCATGAAACTTACGTGGTTTTGCCGCTTTGTAGGTTTGTTCTGGTTGACATTTGGTTAGTTGGCCAAATAACATCGAAGGATGTCAACCTAAAGACAACCTGTTTCATTGGAGGAATTATGACTTCTTTGCCAATCCAGCCACGTAAAGTTGCTTTTGATGTCTCATCAGTGCCGCGGCACTGGAATGGCGGTGATCCCGTGCTGACCCGCTTTTTTGACGCCCTCTCAGTACATTTCCCGGAGGGAGAGCGCTTCTTTATCCAGTCAGTGCGTAACTTCAAGGATCAGGTGACAGATGATCAGCTGATCGAGGACATTCGTCACTTTATTCGCCAGGAAGGTCAGCACGGCATTGTCCATGATCGTTTCAACGATGTGATGGCCAGCCAGGGCGTGGATGTAGATAAGGTCACTACGAATTTAAGGACGTTTATTCGCACCACACAAAAGTACCTGCCGAAGAAGTATCAGCTCGCCATGACTGCGGCGTTTGAGCACTTTACGGCAACCCTGGGCGAAGCCATGGTTAGCGAGAAGAGCGACATGTTTGGCGAGGCCGATCCCGTCATGAGAGCGTTGTTTCTTTGGCACGGGGTTGAAGAAGTAGAACACAAGGCCGTGGCCTATGATCTTTACCAGGGAGCGGCAGGTGGGGGCTACCTGACACGCGCCTCCGCGTTGGTGATCGCGACTCTGATGGTTCACCTTGTCGTGGCTCCAGTATTTTGGAATATGCTCAAGCTTGATGGTGTGACGCGCCAGCCTAGTGTGATTCTGCGGGGCCTGAATAAGCTTTATGGGCGAAAAGGTATTCTCACAGGCATGCTGCCTGATTTTCTCGCTTGGTTCCGCCCTGGGTTTCACCCTTGGGATACCGGTATGCCTGAGAAAGTTGCCGCGTGGTTGGCGGAGTATGAGGCTCATGGAGATCCGATGCGGGCATCGGAAACTATTTATTGTCCGGCTCCAGTGAGTGAGGCAGCCTGATGCAGGGGGACAAGAAGGATAACCCCAGTACCTTTGATGTTCCTCATACACATCGGCCTGGGCGTCACTGTGGCAGTTCGGCTATCAGAGACCTGCTGGAGTTTCATGGGCTTAAGTTGACGGAAGCTTTCTGCTTCGGGCTGGGTGCCGGGCTTGGTATTACCTATGTAGAAATACCAGGCAAGGACACCCCGTTTATTGTCCATGTTCGCTCAATGGGCTTTGAGGAAACAGTGTTCTCTACACTGGGTGTGCCGTTTCGCTGGGAGAGCTGGCAGGATCGGGATGTTGCAGCGGATGCGTTGGATACCTATCTTGATGCGGGGCGGCCTGCGCTTCTCTTAACTGATATTTTTCACCTTCCTTATTTTCAAAGCAGTACACATTTTCCCGGTCACGCCATCGTAGCCTGGCAGCGAGCTGAGAAGGGCGAGACTCTGCTCGTCAGTGACACCGAGCGACCAGGACTTCTAGAGGTGCCCCGTGACAAGCTGGCTAAAGCCAGATTTTCTCTGTCGCCACCCTTTATCCATCATGGTTCATTGTTCGCACCCGAAAGGGTTTCGGTGCAGGTTTCTGCCGAAAAAGTGCGCAGTGCAATTGTCCAGAATGCTGAAAATCTCCAGAAGGGGAGCCGGAACCAGGGTATAGAGGCTTTGACGACCTGGATAAATGATCTTCCTCGCTGGAAAGCGGTTGATAAATGGCAATGGTTACTCCGTTTTGCCTATCAAGTGATTGAAAAACGAGGGACTGGAGGTGGCGGATTTAGAGCGATGTATTCAGAGTTTCTCGATGAAGCGAGTGAAATTGTTCCTGAAATACATGGGGCAGGCTTGGTCGAGCTGATGCGCACTAGCGCTGAGGCATGGTCTGCTCTGGCCGATTGCCTGCGAAAGGGGTCCGAAAGTGAAATATTCCCTGAAGAGGCAATAACGGCCGCCATTGAATCTGTGCGTGTTGAAGAGACCCGATATGCGGATGCCGCTTCAAAACTCTGATGAAAAAGTTGCTAAATATGACAGCTGAAAAATCACTTCCGAGAGAACTGCTTGCTGCAAAGGCGTTTTTTGGTTCAGGGCATCCGTTATTCAGGGTTTTTGGTATCGCAATGGATGAAATGACCAAAGATGGCGCGGTAATGAGCATGCCTTGTGTGGAAGAGGTTTGTGATCAGCAGGGTATGCTTCATCGAGGAGCCATCGCTACCTTACTTGATACGGCATGTGGTTTGGCGATTTTTGTGCGTCTCGGCAACATGCGGCCGATTGCGACAATTGATTTGCGCGTTGATTTTATCGCTAAACCTAAGCCTGGCGAAGGGGTGACTTGTAATGTCACCTGTTTTGCAGTTGAACAGAGTATTGCCTATGTCCGTGGAGAGGCGTTTGGACGTTATGGAGGAAATCTGTTGGCGTCGGTATCAGGGAGTTTTGCGATAGGAACTGCAGGCCCTTCTTTTGATCAGTCAATGAATGCTGGTCATGAGAATAATCCCTCGGAGAAAAAAACAGCCGATGATGCAGGAATCATAAGCTCCGAAAAAGAAAGGATGACAGCTCCCTCTGCTGTGGCCGGCGATGCATCACCATACGAAAAATTTCTTGGTATTGCGGCTTCGAGTGATAACGGTGAAAAAACCTATAAAATGCCGTTTCGTGAGCAGCACATTGGTAATCCACTGATCAAGACTTTCCATGGCGGTATTATCGCAAGCTTCGCGGAGCTCGTTGCCGGCATTCACTTAACAAAGAATCAGGATGAACAAAGTAAGCCCGTATGCTCAAGTATGACTTTGGATTATTTGCGCCCTGCCTTTGCGGGTACGTTGGTGGCCAAACCGAACATTATTCGTGAAGGGAAGCGCTTCATTGTAGTTGTTGTGGATGTATTTCTTGATGGCGACCAGGTATCCCGAGGCCGCTTCATTTATAAGAGAGTCTTCGCCTCTAGCTAATCCAACCTATAAACATCCACCTTCTGCCTCAATAGAGGAGCTCTGTTATGTATATTTCACAGACTTTGCGCCGTGCCGTTCAATTAAACGGCCAAGGAACGGCGACTATTTTTGCTAGCCGGCGGCAAACCTGGCGAGAGTTTGAAGATCGTATCGCATGCCTTGCTAACGGGTTGCTGGGTCTGGGCGTCAATGCGGGGGACAGGGTTGCCATACTGGCGTTAAACAGTGATCGATATCTGGAGTATTTCTATGCAGTGCCGTGGGCCGGTGCGGCAGTGAATCCAGTCAATATTCGGCTCGCGCCACCGGAAGTCGCCTATACCTTGAATGACTCAGGTTCCACGGTACTTTTCGTTGATGACACGTTTGCAGCGTTGCTGCCATCCCTGCAGTCACAGCTTGAGTCTATCAAGCATGTTGTCTTCATGGGCGAGGGTGAGTGTCCACAAGGGTGTATTGATTACGAATCCCTTGTCGCCAACTCCGATCGAATCAGTGATGCCAATGCCAGCACCCCCGCCTTGGTGACGTTGTAGGCGGCCATTTCCGGGGCGGACCCGAATGCGGCAGCAGAGGCCACATTGATGATGCCTCCATAGCCCATATCGCGAAGCTGAGGGGCAAAAAAATGGCAGCCGTGAATAACGCCCCATAGATTGACGTTCATACACCAGCGCCAGTCTTTAAGTGATACTTCGCCGATTGGGCCGCCGAGGCCGACGCCAGCGTTGTTGATCACCAGGGTTACCGGCCTGCCGAGCAAGCGCTCAGCATTATCCGCTAGGGAGGCCATCTGTTTTTCATCGCCCACATCACACCCCAGGGCAACGGCGTGAGTGCCGAGTGCTCGCAGGCTGCTGGCTACCTGTTCGGCGCGCTCTTCATTGATATCGACACACAGTACCGAGCCGCCGCGACGGGCAACTTCGTAAGTGAAGCTACGACCGATGCCACTACCCGCCCCGGTGATGACAGCTGCCGCCTGAGTTGATGGGGGCAAAGGGTTCTTTTTCATGCCTGCCCCCATGCGGGTTCAGGTTGTGGTGTTTCGAATGTACCGTGTACATTGTTGGCGCGGTGGTCTCTGAGCGCTTGATAGGCCTTATGAGGGTCGCCAGTTCTTTCGTAGGCGCGTTTCCAGATTCGGATTACATCACGGTTATCGTCATCCCAAGGGTGGAAAGTGGGAGAGAAATAGGGGGGCACGCCAGTCAGAACCTTGGAGAGAATGCCGGGACGCCAGAACAGCACCTTGGTCATTTTGGCGGCTGAGCGCAAATTCAGAATTTGACGATCTTTGTAGAGCAGATAGGTCTGGTTGCCGATCATAATGGGGAAGCCCAGGGCAATAGCCAGTAGCATGCCACTGAGACGCAGTCGGTAACTGCGATAGCCGCCACCACTGGCATCGACGAACACGTCATAACTGACGCTCTTGTGCTCGGTTTCTTCGACAAAATGCCAGTAGAGCATGGCACGCAAATCAGGGTGGGTTTCGTCAAACAGTTCCGGGTGCTCAAGCAGCACTGCGGAAATGATGGCCGTGAAGTGCTCAAACGCCGCTGCGATGGAGCTCTGCATATCGTCACTGAGGCGGTGTTGGAGTTGTTTACGGATCAGCTTGAACACGCCTTCAACCTTGTCGATGGGAACCCCGTGTTGCACGCCGATGGCGTTCATTTCATCGTGCTCACGAGCATGAATGCGCTCCTGACGAATGAACTCTTTAGCTGCGTTCAGCACTTCTGGATCGTCAAGTTTGCCAAGCTGCCGTCTTGCGGAATTCATGACCCAGCGTTCACCGTCGGGGACGGCGGCGAGAATGGCGTTCATCCAGTGAGTGGACCAAGGGTCGTTGCGAAACCAGTGGCGGGCCACGTTTTCGATGTTCATGGGAAAGTGAATGTCACGGGTTACAACCTCGTCGTAACCAATCTTGCGGTTTGCCAGAGCCATTGGGTTGCTCCCAAGTAAAGTGCATTCACTGGACTTTATTTGTACGACAACCAAATTCAAGATTTTAGGGTAAACAGCGAACTTTAATCTGTATATTTCCGATATTGCTATCGGCCTTCAAAGCTGGGCCGACTTTAAAAGGAATGCTAGAATCAAAGGCTTACAGCATGGGAGTGCCTTGTGGGAAGAAAGAAAAATCAGGTAACGCCGGTGGCGGAGGCGGATCGAGTGTTTGTGCTCGGTGCTGCAGCTCGTCTATTTCGTCAAAAGGGGTTCGATAAAACCACCGTTAAAGAAATCGCCGAGGCTTGTGGCATGCTGCCTGGCAGCTTGCATTACCGTTACCCCTCCAAGGAAAGCATTCTGGTCGACTTGATGCGCCTTGCGCTTGAGCAAGCGTCTACGGCCTTGTCTGAGGCCATTCGGGGGGAAAGTGAGCCGCTTGAGCAGTTGCGTCAGGGGATCAATGCTCACCTTGAGTTGCTGGTTGGTGGGTCGGATATGGTCTATGTCCTCCTTTTTGAATGGCGCTCCTTGCATGGTGAGTCCCGCCAGGAAATGATTGATCTACGAGACAAATACGAGCTTCTTTGGTCTGCCATGTTGCAATCTTTGTCCT
>CAYVZZ010000110.1:0-7806 GCA_964456185.1 uncultured Alcanivoracaceae bacterium | reverse complement strand
AACCGGTGCGGCCACTGCGGCTACCAAAGCCTTGCCCGAGCTAAACGACAAGCTGACGGGTAGCTCCATCCGTGTGCCCACACCGGATGTCTCCATGGCGATTTTGAATCTTACCTTGGCCAAGGAAACCAGCCTGGAAGAGGTCAACGACTACCTGCGTTGGATTAGCCTGTCTTCACCGCTGCAGCGTCAAGTGGACTTCATCAGCAGCCCTGATGCGGTATCGACCGACTTTGTTGGTTCGCGTCATGCGTCAGTGGTTGACGCCAACGCAACCATCGTGAAAGGTAAGCACTGTGTGCTGTATGTCTGGTACGACAACGAGTTTGGCTACAGCTGCCAAGTGTTGCGCATCTTGCAGCAAATCACGGGTGTGGAATACCCGATTTACCCCAAGTAAAAACGGCTGTTCCAAAGAACGCCTCGCTGACAAAGGTTGGCGGGGCGTTTTTTTATGGTCTTGATTTTATTACGCCAGCAGATTAATAAGGGAGTGTAGTAAATAACAATGACAAGACCATGGAAACCGCATATTGCAGTGATGATGAAATCGGCTTGGTGCTCTCGGGTGGTGGCGCTCGTGGGGCTTATCAGGTGGGTGTGCTCAAAGCCATTGCCGAGTTATTGCCGCCGCGTAGTTGCAACCCCTTTGCGATTATTAGCGGCACCTCGGCGGGTGCGATTAATGCGGCAAGCTTGGCATCCAATGCCCACAAATTTCGGATAGGGGTGCGCGGGCTGGAGCAGGTCTGGTCAAATCTGTCAGCCGATCAGGTGTTTCGCACCGAGATATTTTCTTTCTTGCGCATGCTTACCCGCTGGGCAATTCCCGGAATGACGGTGGGCTATACGCCGCGCAATTCGGCACTATTGGACAACCGACCACTGCGCGATTTGCTGACTATGGTGTTAAAAAAGCAGCGCATTAAATCGGCCATCGAACAGGGGTATCTGAAAGCATTAAGCATTACGGCATCTTGTTATGCCAATGGTGAATCAGTCAGCTTTTTCCAAGCGCGTAGCGATGTGGCATCTTGGAATCGCGTGCGTCGATTTGGTCGCCCCACAGAAATTGACGTGGAACATTTGCTTGCCTCATCGGCCATTCCATTGTTGTTCCCTGCCCAGCGGGTAGGCAAGCAATATTATGGCGATGGTGCCTTGCGCCAGCTAGCCCCTTTGAGCCCCGTGGTGCATTTGGGGGCAAACCGTATTTTGGTGATTGGTGTGTCGGGTAACACCAGCGCCCAGCAGGTGGCACACGAACCGGTGTATCCCTCTATGGCACAGGTGCTGGGGCATGTGCTAAATAGCGTGTTTGTGGATACGCTGGAAGGCGATGTTGAACGGCTGGAACGTATCAATCACACCTTGTCTGTGATGACAGAAGAAGAACGACAATCACGCAAAGTACGCTTGCGACCGGTTGAGGTATTGAAGATTTACCCCTCGCAGCCAATCGATGAAATTGCTGCTGATCATTTGAATGAGTTGCCGCGTACTCTACGGTTTTTCCTGCGAAGCGCCGGCGGGGACGACTCCACCGGCGCGGCGGCAATCAGCTACTTGTTATTTCATCCCGGCTTTTGTCAGGCACTAATCGAGCTGGGTTATCGTGATGGCAAGGCACGGGCCCAGCAAATTGCGCGCTTTCTTAACTTGCCTTGAAGTGTGCCAGAAAACGACTGGGGTAATCGGTAATTAGGCTGGTCACCCCACGTTCAACTAGGGTGTCGGCAAGCGCCAAATCGTTAATCGTCCAAGTTGATAAATATAGGTTATGACGCTGCGCCTTTTGAGCAATGTCGGGGGTAATTAACCCCGTATGCAAAATGAGCCAGCGAGCTTCCAATGCCAGCACCTGTTCCACCGGATTTTTATGGCGATGTTTGCAGACATAACCCAAGCCAATATCCGGTCGATCCGCGTGTAGCACAGCAAGCATATCCAGATGGGTGCTGGTGACAATAACGCGCTCTTTGAGTTGATGTTCGTCAATGAATCTCACCAATTGCTGCCGGGCTTTCTCAAGATCGCGTGGCGAATTGGCTTTGACCTCAAGCTGGTAGCGCATGGCGTACCCGCCGGCTTTAATCACCGCAGCAAGTGTTGGTACGCCCGTGGCGGTGGGCCAATCGGGAAAAGGGCGGGTGGCATTAAGCTGGCTTAATTCGCTGGCGGTGAGTTGCCCGCATTTTTTGCTCAAACCAGTGGTGCGATGCAATGAATAATCATGTAGCACAATTAATTTTTCATCACGGGATAAACGCACGTCCAGCTCGATTTCGGTCAGGCCAAGCTGCCGCGCATGGCGAAAACCGTCCAATGTATTTTCCGGTGCCTCACCCTTGGCACCACGGTGTCCCACAATAATGGGCGCACTCATGAAGGTGACTCGAGTGAATTCTGGGCAGGTTGCGTCACCTGTTGCGGTGCAGCTAGCAGTTTACGGTCTAGCTGCTCATTCCAAATAAGAGTGCCGGTAATTACGCCGATGGGCATGATGACCAAGTTGACTAGCGGCAACATGGTCAGTACCAGCATCAGACAACCAAAGCCCAACACCAACCAGCGTTTCTCTTTCATGCTGTCGAGCATTTCTTGCATAGACACTTGGCGGCAGTCGGCACCGAAATCTACATATTGCATGGCAAGCAGCCAGCCACAAAACACAAACCAGCCAACCGAGGCCACCAGGTTCAAACCGGGAATAAAGTAAAAGATAGCCACCACAATAAACACCGCAACCGAACGCCAAGCGGTGTACCAAAACTTGCGTAACTCGCGGAATAGGGTGCGTTTGAGCATGGCGGCCATGCTTTCTTCTGGTAGTGGCACTGAGCAGGTGTTGCGATTGACCTTTTCGGCCAAAAAGCCCATAAATGGCGCGGCAATGAGTTGCACTACCAAAGTAAAGAAATTGGACATCAGCACTAGCAGTAGCAACCAGATCAGTACGCTCAAAAGTCCTTCGAGATAGGGCAGCAGGGAGTTCATAAACGACCAAAACCCATCCGGGTGCCAGTTGCCCAGCAAGCCTTCAATCCACTGGTTAATGGCATGACCGGTGTACCAGTAAAGCGCGCCGAACAACACAATGTTGAAGGCGAGTGGAATTAATATCCACGGGCGCAGTGGCTTACTGGTCGCCATGTGAACGCCCCGACGGAAATACTGCGTAACATCGTTAAGCTGATTCATATACAAGTGCCGTTAGTGACTTGAGGTAAAATTCGGTAAACTAGCGCGGTTACTCACGACGCCTTTTTACGTGTTCGTGTTTCAAAATTACGTTGTGCCGTCGAGCTAGCGCAATATAGCATTTGCTGCATTGTTTCATGCTCGGCGACGAGGTTCCAGATGCGTCTGAAAAGTATCAAACTTGCCGGGTTTAAGTCGTTTGTCGACCCGACCACGGCCTCTTTTCCCCATGACATGACTGCAATCGTGGGGCCAAACGGCTGTGGCAAGTCGAATATTATCGACGCCATCCGTTGGGTAATGGGCGAATCGTCCGCAAAGAGTTTGCGCGGCCAGTCTATGACGGACGTAATTTTTAACGGCTCGTCGGCGCGCAAGCCGGTGTCGCTGGCATCTATCGAGCTGATTTTCGACAACTCCGACGCCAAAATCAGTGGGGAATACGCCAGCTTCAATGAAATTTCGGTGCGCCGTCAGGTTAACCGTGAATCGCAATCGGCGTATTTCCTTAACGGCACCAAATGCCGTCGTAAAGATATTATCGATATCTTTTTGGGCACCGGCCTCGGCCCACGCTCTTACAGCATTATTGAGCAGGGCACTATTTCGCGGCTGATTGAAGCCAAGCCGGAAGAATTACGCGCGTTTATCGAAGAAGCCGCCGGTATTTCCAAGTACAAAGAGCGTCGCCGTGAAACGGAAAACCGTATTCGCCGCACGCGGGAAAATTTGGAGCGTCTAACCGATATTCGCGATGAGTTGGAACGACAGCTAGAACGCCTGGCACGTCAAGCAAAAGCCGCGACAAAATACAAAGAGCTCAAAACAGAAGAACGCCAAAAGCAGGCCGAGTTAGCTGCCTTGCGCTGGCGTGGGCTGTCGCAGCGGGCTGAAACCATTAAACAACAGCTCACCAAGCTGGAAGTGGAGCAAGAAAGCCACTTGGCCGACCAGCGCCACGTGGAAGCGGGGCTGGAAAAAGGACGCGAAGCGCAGCAAGACGTGCAAGAGCGGTTTAATAAAGCACAGCAGGAATATTACGCCTTGGGTGCCGATGTGGCGCGTTTGGAACAAAGCATTCGCCATCAGCGCGAGCGTCACCAAGAGCTGTATGAATCCTTGCAGCAAACCAATGAAAGCCTGACGGAAGTGAAAGAGCAGGTCGAGGGTGACAAGTTGCGCAAGGCGCAATTGGATGAACAGCTTAATCAATTAACGCCCGATCTCGAAATGGCACGCGAACAAGAGCTGGTGGCCGGGGAGCAACTGCAACAGGCAGAAGAAACCCAGCAGGAATGGCAGTCGCGTTGGGACGAGTTTTCTAACCGTTCCGGCGAGGCACGTCGTCAGGCCGAGGTGGAGCAATCGCGTATCCGTCATTTGGAGACCTCCATCGAGCGGCTGCAAGACCGGATTGGTCGACTGCAAAAAGAAGCCGAAACGCTCGATACCGATCCGCTGACTCAGGAAATGGATCAGCTGGAAGAAGATATTGCCGCTTGTGAAGAGCGCTTGGAAGCAGCGGAGGAGCAGGTTGAGGCGAGCCAAACCCAGCTGACCCAGCAGCGAGAGCAAAACCGCGAGCTTAGCGAACAGCAAGAAACCTTGCGCGATCAGTTGCAACAAAAGAAAGCACGGCAAATGTCACTGGACGCGCTTCAAAAAGCGGCCATGGGTGACGATGGCTCAGTCAGCGAATGGCTGGAGCATCATCAGTTAAATGACAAGCCGCGTTTGGCTGATCAGTTAAAAGTTAAAGCCGGTTGGGAAACCGCCGTGGAAGCCGTACTGGGCAGTGCTTTGCATGGTGTATGTGTGGATGATTTGTCCTCTCTGGAAGAGTGGCTGGGTGACCTCGATCACGGTAGCGTCAATCTGTTTGATGGCTTTCAAGGTCAGGCAGCGGATGGGCGCTTATCCGCTCAAGTGGAGGGCCAGCATATCCCGTCCTTGTTACAGGCGGTTTATTGCGTTGATAGTCTGGATGACGCCAAAGCCAAACGTGCCGATTTGGCGGTGGGTGAGTCGGTTGTCACGCGTGATGGCGTCTGGTTGGGACGTGATTGGATGCAGCTTAATCGCGCCCAGGAGGAAGCGGGTTTATTGGCGCGCCAGCGCGAGTTGGAAACCTTGGAAGTGGCCATCGCAAGCGATGAGGAATCACTGGAAAGCATTCGTGAGGCTTTAGCGGAAGGGCGCGAACGCGCTAGCGAGTTGGAGCTGGAAAAGGAAGACCAACAAGCACAAAGTCGCCGTGTAAATCACGAGTTGGGTGAGCTGAATGCGCGCAAGAGTGCCCGTTCGGTGCGGCTTGAACAGGTCAGTATGCGCCGCGAACGCCTAGCCGAAGAGTTACAAGAATCGCAACGCCTGCGCGCCCATGAGGAAGAACAACTCGGTGAGGCGCGTAATGCATTGAGTGGCGCGCTTGATGTCATGGAGAAAGACCAAGAAGAGCACGAGCAGCTGGCTACCCAGCGTGATGAACTGCGTGCCACGGTGGAAAGTCATCGTCAAAATACGCGTGAATTACGCGACCGTACCCATCAACTGGCCATGGAAGAGCGCGCCATTCGCACCCAGTCGGAATCCTTAGTGGATTCTTTGGTGCGTCAAGAACAGCAGTTACAAGGCCTGCAAGAGCGTAAAGCCTTGCTCGATGAGCAAATGGCAGCACATGGTGGGCAGCAGGACGAAAACCCGGGCGAGGAGCTGGAAATCCGCCTGGAAGAACGCCTGGAAGCCGAAAAGACCATGATGGCGGTGCGCCAAGAGTTGGAGAAACACGAACAACAAATGCGCGAGCTGGAAACCCAACGGGCGCAGTTTGAACAGAAAATGCAGCAGTTGCGCGATAAGCTGCAAGAACAGCGTTTGGGCCAGCAGGAAATCAAGGTGCGTTCGCAGACCTTGGAAGAGCAACTGCAAGAGTCGGGTTATCATTTGCCCGCATTGATGGATATTTTGCCGCCGGAAGCGGTCGAAAGTGAGTGGCAGCAAACGGTAACTCGTTTGGCGCAACAAATTAGCCGCCTGGGGCAGATTAACTTGGCGGCCATCGAAGAATATGAACAGGAGTCGGAGCGTAAATCCTATCTGGATCGCCAAAATGATGATTTAGAAGACGCTTTGGGCACCTTGGAAAATGCTATCAACAAGATTGACCGCGAAACCCGTACGCGCTTTAAAGAATATTTCGAGCGTATCAACAAGGGCTTTCAGGACTTATTCCCGAAAGTCTTTGGTGGCGGCCATGCCTATTTGGAGCTAACCGGCGATGACCTGTTGGATACCGGGGTGGCGATTATGGCGCGCCCGCCAGGCAAGCAAAACAGCACCATTCATTTGCTGTCCGGCGGTGAGAAATCCATGGTTGCCTTGTCGCTGATTTTCTCCATTTTTCGGTTAAATCCGGCGCCTTTCTGTATTCTCGACGAGGTGGACGCACCCTTGGACGATGCCAACGTGGGGCGCTTCTGTAACTTGGTGCGCGAAATGTCGCCGTTAGTGCAGTTTATTTACATTACACATAACAAAGTGGCCATGGAAATGGCCGATACCTTGATGGGTGTGACCATGCACGAAGCCGGCGTATCACGTCTGGTTGCCGTCAACGTAGAAGAAGCGGCCGAAATGGCCGGAGCTTGAATAAAGAGATAATGATATGACATTTACCGATGCATTATTGGGGCTATTGGTTATTGCCATCGTGTTGGTGGTGGCTGATGCCGTGAGACGTATGTGGCTCGACCGCAGCAGCATTCGTATTAAGATCGACCCGCGTTTTAAAGATATTCCTGAGGATGTGTCCCAATCGGAACTGCCTAATGGCGGGGCAAGGGTGGTGTCGCGTAAAGAAAAAGAACCCGAGCAGATGTCGCTGGACGCCATGGAGCCGCCCTTGGTTATGGAAACCGGCGAGCCGGAAGCAGATGAAGCACCTGCAGACCAAACCGCCGCGCAGCAAGGTGCAGAACCGAAAACCCAAGCGGCGGAGCCGGTTGTTGAGGAAAAAACTGAGCCGGTAAACTCCGAGCCAGTAAAAGCTGAGCCGGTTAAAGAAGAACCCGTGAAGGCCGAGCCGATTAAAGCGGAAGAGCCTGCTGCGCTCAAACCAGAACCCAGACCAGAGCCAAAACCAGAACCTGTATCTAAACCGGAACCTGCGCCAGCACCAAAGCAGCCAGCAGCAAAATCCAACGCAAGTGGGCATGACACCGATCAAAAAGATAAACAAAGCAACCAAAGCAATGCATCAGACAGCTTCCTGGAACTGGTGTTAGTACACTTGTTTTTCCCACAGGGTGTCGATGGCGAATCCTTGTTGCAAGGTTTGTTGCAGCAGGGGCTACGTTACGGTGACATGAATATTTTCCACCTGCAGGAAAAAGGCAAGGTACTGTTTTCATTGGCCAATGGGCAAGAGCCAGGCTATTTCAACATCGACAAGATTAGCGAAGAGCGTTTTCGGGCGATTTCCTTCTTCATTAAATTGCCTGGGCCTGACGAGCCGCTGCGCGCCTTGGATCGCTTGCTCAATACCGCGCAATGGTTATCGCGCGAGCTCGATGGCGAGTTGCGCGACATGGACAGATACGTACTAAC
>CAYVZZ010000109.1:6488-7841 GCA_964456185.1 uncultured Alcanivoracaceae bacterium | reverse complement strand
AACCCCCGACCCTCTGCTTGTAAGGCAGATGCTCTCCCAGCTGAGCTAACCACCCAATCGGTGAGGCGCTATTCTAGGTGATAGCGGCATTATGTCAATGCCCGAAAGGCAACTTTTTCCATATACCCGCATGACTGACGCTTTTTTAATCTTCGGATGGCGAAGAAGTCGCCAAAGTGACTTTTCTTTGGCGTTTTGCCTTGCGGCGTTCCGAGTCTGGCGTGCTTCCCTGCCAACGCTGGAATGCATGGGTAAAACTGGCCTGATCACTGTATCCACATTTGCTGGCGATGCGCTCAATACTCAAATTGGTATTTTGTAGATAACGCAATGCGGTGTTCATGCTGACATCCAGCCGCAGCGCCCTATAGCTAAGCCCATACCCTGACAACTTACGACGCAAGGTGCGCTCGCTCATATTGAGGTGCTCGGCGGCCTGCTTAACCGAGGGTAATAGCTCGCAGTGTTTGAGTAGGTACTGACGCAACTTCAACACAAAATTGGGTGTTTCCCTGCGGCTATCGCCTTTTTTCGCCAGTGACGCGCCAGGTGTCGGCGCGGCTTCTTTAGTGTGGTAGCGCAATTCATTGTATGCACTACCACTGACAATACGGGTCGGCAGCAACTGATTAAGCGCCTGGTCTTCCGTAAATAGCTGTTCCCGGGTGTGAATCTCGATATTAGATGCCAACAAAGAGCCCAACCGATAAAAGCTGGCAATAAAGGTCTGCAGTACAAAGCGTCTGCTTTCTTTCGGCAGACTTTGGCAATGAATACGGACGGAAAACGAATCATCTGCTTCGTGCACCGTCATTTGCAGCAAGGGCACGCGCACATTCATGTAGCCGACAATGTTACGAATGAGGTCGTAAGAGCTCCCCTTGAAGACATAGGCGTAACCCAATACGCCATGCGTCAATAACTCGAGCCGCAGCCCATAGTTCACCCCGGGATTGGACGAGGCCGTTAAATCACAATAGGCCGCTACTACTGAATAAATCTGATTATAAGAAACATAAATATGATGTTTATTTATTAGTTCCGAGTGAATACCACATTCATCCAGAATATGAGAAACAGGCATCCTTTCCTCTTGCATTAACTCAATCAAGCTAATCAGATAAATCGCAGGAACAAATGGGACATCCTTCACATTTCACCCTTCTCATTATTTTTAATGGGTTTTTAATATCATTATAAATTAGTACAAATTATGTCTTTTGGCCTCTTCTCAAAAAACACTGTCCGTTCCAAACAATGACGCCCTATCGGCTCATCCCTAAGATAGTCAAGCCGATGGGACGCAGTCAACCCCGTTAAAAAACGTAAAAAGATAACACACCTTAACAGTGT
>CAYVZZ010000109.1:0-6478 GCA_964456185.1 uncultured Alcanivoracaceae bacterium | reverse complement strand
GCCATATCAGAACACAAACAGTTAGGTGGCCACGATGACAAAGCAAACGCTAAAAACAAAGTACTGCAGTACCAAAAACATAAGCACGGTCGACATCTTTCAAATGCGCTCTATATATTCACAATATTACCGCGCCACAAAATGGTCGATATTTCTTAATGATTTAAGCAAAAAAGACGGTGCTTTTATCATTCGCCGTACGTCTGATAACCAAATTGTTGGCTTCTCTACTATTGTCAATTACCGCATGACATTAAACGGCAAGAAAGTTATTGGCATTTTCAGCGGCGACACCATCATTGACCGGCGCTACTGGGGCAGTCGCTCGCTACAAATTGCGTTTTACCGCTATGTGCTGAAACAAAAATGCCTACACCCCACCAAGCCCATTTATTGGTTGCTGATTTCTAAAGGGTTCAAGACCTACCTGCTACTGGCGAACAACTTCTACAAGTTTTACCCCCACCCTGACGGCCAGTATCCCGAGCTGTCAGAGGCGGTAGACAACTATTGCCACAAGCTTTTTCCCGAGTATTACGATGCCGACAAGCGCATTCTCGACTTTGGCGATCATTATCAAAGCTTGAAAGATGGTGTCGCCGACATCGACGACAAGATGATGCAAAGCCATCCGAACATCGCTTTCTTCCAGAAATGCAATCCACGCTGGCGTGATGGCACCGAGCTGCCCTGCATCGGCGTCATCGACTGGTCAACCTTGGCGAAATATGTGTTCCAGTATCTCAAGAAACCCACCAGCAAGGGGCGTCTTGACTCACAAACCGCTGCGCCCAAGCAGGGGGGTAGCACACCGACACAGCTCCAGCCAAAGGCCGCTTCTACCAAGGCTGCCAGAGAGTACCCGCAAAGCGATCGCCACAGCGCTTAATCCGCACGGGGTTTTATTATGCTAACTTATTTAGCGCATTCAGCGATGCAGGCGGCCTGTGCGCGCTCGGCACGACGTTTTCGTCGCCAACGCCATTCTCTCGAGGCCGTACAGCGCGCCAAGTTACGTCATATCGTATCGCGTGTGGTGTCGCCCAACGGTAATCCGCAGCCAACAAGCTGGGAGGCCTTTCGCGACAGCTATCCTGTCACGCGATACCCGGACTGGCGCGAACGCATTCTCAACCAACGCTCACATAAAGAGGCGTTAACTCACAGCCCGTTGGTGCGTTATCAACCCACTAGTGGCTCGTCGGAAAAGCTTAAGCTGATTCCCTACACGCGCGATTTTCTCGACGAACTGGATGCGGCTATCTGTCCATGGATTAGCAGCCTTTACCGGCATCATCCCGGCATTAAACATGGCGCCCATTATTGGTCGGTGTCCTGGCTACCGCAGGACGATTTCCCCGAGTTGCAGGGCAACATCAATGATGACAGTGAGCTGCTGGGCAGTGCCAAGCGCTTTCTCATCGGCCTATCTCACGCGGTGTCGTCTGATGTGGCACTAGCGGCCAACCCCAGTGATTCACTTTTTGCTTCACTGTGTTATTTGGTGGCGTCTCCGCAGCTGACGGTCATGTCGGTGTGGAGCCCCACTTTTGCATTACAGTTATTAGATATGCTGCCGACGCATTGCGATGAAATTGCCGAGGTATTAACGCGCCGCAGCTGGGGGGCTCGCCAGCAGGCACTAAAGTCCTTGGCACCACCATTTGCGCCGCAACAAGCCAAATTATTACAACAGTATGCGCATCAGCCCATTGCCTTGCCTTCCGTGCTGTGGCCAAGGCTGGCGCTGATGTCAGCCTGGGACACGGCCGATGCCGCCCCCTGGGCCAAACAACTACACCAGCGTCTGCCTAAAGTTGCCTATGAGGGCAAAGGATTATGGGCCACCGAAGGTGTGGTGAGCATTCCGGTGGACGACCATTACCCACTGGCGTATCGCAGTCATTTTTATGAGTTTGAAGACCTGAAAAGCGGCAATATCAAAGCCTCTTGGGAGCTGCGCGAAGGCGACGAAGTCAGCCCCATCCTGACAGGCGGCAATGGCCTGCTGCGCTACGCTCTGGATGACCGCATAGTGGTCACCGGCTTTTGGGGTCAGGTGCCCTGCCTGCAATTTTTAGGACGCCGCAACGGGGTCGATTTGGTAGGGGAAAAACTGTCCCCCGAAACGGCCAGACAAGCCCTGCAATCTGTGGCCGACAATTTCGGCTTGAAACCGGCTTCGCTGTTGGCGGTTGCCAGTCAAACGCCAGGACAATCGCGTTATATGGCCGTATTCGACTCTGTTCCATCGCATGGCACACAACAATCCCGCGCTTTAAGCGATGCCCTGGAGCGCTGCTTAAAACAGCACTTCCACTACGCCCTGGCGCGCGACTTAAAGCAGTTGTTACCGGCGCAGGCTTTATTGGTCGAAGACGGCTGGGCATTCAACAAACAACTGGCCATGGCCAACGGCATGATTGAAGGCAACATCAAACCGGAAGCCTTACGCAAAGTGCCGGAAGAAACACTCTTGCAACTGCTCAATCAACACGGCAAAACCGCATGAGCCGCTTTGTGTCCCGTGCGGCCAATGCCGCCGACAATACAGAGCTGCAACAGCTATTCAGCCTGCCACAACCATCTCACGGCATGGAGCTGGCATTTGAACGTGCACCGAACTACTTTGCCTCGGCCGCCGTGATGTACCAGCAATCCAAGCTGCTATTGGTTCGTCACCAAGCTGAAGACAAGCTGGCCGCCACGGTCAATATGGGGCATCGCGATGCCTATATTAATGGCCAACGGCAGCTACTGCGCTATGGCGCCGACATGCGCATTGCCCCCGCCTACCGGGGCGGACGCGTGCTGTTATACGTCAACCGCGCAGTCAAGAAGGAAATTCGCGATGGTTGGTATCTCACGGTCATATTGCACGACAACCAACGTTCCAAAAGTAGCCTGGAAGGCGGTCGGGCGGGCTTACCGTTTTATCGTCCCATTGGCGACATCAGCACCCACACCATCACGCATGCCACTCGCAAGCGCCCGGCCATGCCAAGTGACAGGCAAATTCGCACGGCCACCCAGTCGGATATCACGGCAATGAACCGCTGGGTCGAAGCCATGGCAGCGCATTACCAGTTCCTGCCTTGTTACGACTTCCGGCAATTGCAAAAGGATGACGCCTTTTATCAGGGGCTTTGCATTGACGATTTTCTGCTACTGGAGCGTCATGGCCACATCGAGGGAATCATTGGCTTGTGGGACCAGGCCACGATTAAACAAACCCGCGTGGTGCATTATGGCCGTGCCATGCAGCTCGTCCGGCCAGTATATAACGCATGGATCCGCTTGACCGGCGGGCTCAGGCTGCCCGCAACTGGCGGCACCTTTTCGTATTTGTCGCTACATTCCCCCTTGACGCACCCGGGTGATATGTCGGGCTTTACGCAATTATTGCATGCCGCACTAGAGCGCACGACTGAGCGCAAACGTGACGCCATGGTCATCACCTTGTCGGATAAAGACCCCCGACAAGCAGCATTAAAGCAGTTCAAATCACAAGTCATGCAGGCCACACAATACACGGTGGCTTATCAAGAGGCCGACCAACCGGAATTGGCGGCCGATTATATTCCCTTTTACGACGCAGGCAGGCTGTAGTATGAAATGGCTAGGCGTAATCACCGTGCTGATACTCGTTGCAGCGGGTGTGTTTTATCGTTTGGACATCGCCAATCAGACCACTCGGAACCCCCCGCTAGAGCACCAGCCGTTGGTGCTGTCTGCTGTCGATTTGGCACCAATCAAGCGGGTGACCACAGGCCACCATGTGCCGTTTACTGGGACGCTAACCCCTTGGCAACAAACGACATTAAGCGCGACATTCGCCGGAAAAATTACCCAACTCAACGTCAAGGACGGCGATACCGTTAAAGCGGGTGAGGTGCTCATTACGTTGGATACCCGCGCTATCGAACTGAAATACCAGCAGGCGCAGGCGGCGCTGCAAAGCAAAAAGCTGCAAGTGGCCCAGGCTCGGGAAAAGCTACAACGACTGGACAAACTCCGCCAAAAAGGCTTTGCCTCGGACACAAAATACGACACCGCCAGCCGCCAGCTAGCCATTTACCAAGCACAGGTAAAGTCGGCCAAGGCGTCCTTGCAGTTGATTAAAAAACAGCGAAAAGATGCCGTTATTCGCGCGCCTTTTGACGGCAAAATCGCGCAACGACTGGCCGACCGGGGTGAAGTGGTGAACGCCGGACAACCCTTGCTAAAACTAGTCGACTTGCACTATTTGCAGCTCGTCGCCATGGTGCCATCCGCCGACATTGCTTCGGTGTCACCCGGACAAGATGCGCAATTCCAGGTCAATGCCGATGCCACACAGGTGTATCACGGCAAGGTAGCGCGCATCAGCCCGGTGGCCAAACGCAGCAACCGCCGTGTACCGGTCTATATCAAGGTGGACAATCAAGCCACACCACTGCCCGCCGGTATTTTTGTGCGCGGAAAAATGCTCGATAGCCAACCGGTGACCGGCGTGGCAGTGCCTGCCTCGGCTCTGCAACAAACCGCTAACGGCTGGCAGATATTTCTGGTCAAAGAAAAGCATTTACAGGCCACCCCTGTGGAGGTATTGCTATACGACCCGTCCCATAACCGCTACATCATCGCGGACAATTTCACTTCTGCCACCCACCTGCTCAGGCGACCCGTGATTGGCTTAACCACAGGCCAGCCTGTCACCCGTTTGGCGAGTCGCTAATTATGTGGTTAACGCGCCTGTGCATTCGTTATCCGGTATTCACCTGCATGTTGATGCTGGTGTTTGTGGTTATGGGCATTTTCTCGTGGCAGCGCCTGTCGGTAGAGGAATATCCCGATGTGGACATCCCCTATGTGATGATTACCACCTATTATCCGGGAGCGACGCCCAAGGTGGTGGAAAGTGACATTACCCGCCCCATCGAAAATGCCGTCAACACGGTATCTGGCGTCAAGCGCATTATCTCCACCTCGTACAAAGGCTTCTCGAAAATCGCTGTCCAGTTTGAATTGGGCACACCGCTGAACGCCGCCACGCAACGGGTGCGCGACAAAATCGCCCAAGTCCAAACACACTTTGACGACGCCATCAAACCGCCATTGGTCGAGCGTATTCGCCTTGACCAAGCGCCGGTGCTGTCATTGGCCTTTCGTAGCCAGTCCGGCGAGACCATCGCACTGAGCACCTACCTTAAGCAGCATGTGGTTCCACGACTGCAGGGCATTCCCGGTGCCGGGCGTGTGTCTCTGGTGGGCGGGCAACAACGCACTATCAACATCCACCCCAATCCTACCAAAATGGCTGCACTGGGCATTGGCATCAACACGCTTATCCAGGCGCTTAAAACCGGCAATACACAGCTACCGGTAGGCAGCCTGAAACGCCAGGCGACGGATTTGTCGGTGGAAGTCCGCGGACGCTTTGCCACCCCCCAGGACTTTGCCAAATTGGTAGTCGCCCAACGTCCGCAAGGGGCGGTTACCCTGGGTCAAGTGGCCACCATTGAAGATGGGGCCAAGGCGCTTGACTCGCTTGCCTTGCTTAATGGCCAACGTGCCATCGGCATTAACATCATCAAAAGCACCGGCGCCAATATCCTGTCATTGGTGGATGCGGTAAAAGCCCGCCTGCCCCACATCCGGCACAACCTGCCTGCCGGTGTGTCCATGCAATTGGTCGCGGACAGCTCCAAAGCCATTCGCGCGTCGCTTCACGAGGTAAAAACCACGCTGATTGAAGGCATCATCCTCACCATTGTGATTATCTTTTTGTTTTTGGGCTCATGGCGCTCGACCATTATCACCGGCCTGACATTGCCCGTGGCCTTGGCAGGCACCCTGTTTTGTTTGTACCTGTTCGACCTATCGTTAAACAACATGACATTAATGGCCATGGCCTTGTCCATCGGCTTGCTTATTGACGATGCCATTGTGGTGCGCGAAAACATTGTGCGTCACGCGGCCATGGGTAAATCCCACTTTCAAGCCGCACTCGACGGCACCAGAGAAATTGGCCTGGCGGTGCTGGCCACCACCCTGACCATTGTGGCGGTGTTTTTGCCGGTGGCGTTCATGGGCGGCATTATCGGGCGTTTTTTCTACCAGTTTGGCATTGCCATTGCCTGTGCGGTGCTCTTGTCCATGCTGGTGAGCTTTACCCTCGACCCGATGTTGTCCAGCCGTTGGCACGACCCGGACGCCGAGGGCATACGCGGGCAATCGTTTATCGCCAAAGGCGTTAACGCCTTCCATCAAGCACTGCAGCGCTTAACGGCACTTTACACCCTTGTCATTCACTGGGCCTTGCGGCACCGGCGCAGTGTGCTGGCGATTGCCACCCTGTCATTGGTGGCTGCGTTTATGACCGCCGGGTTAGTGGGCAAAGAGTTTGTTCCCCCGACGGATAACGGCGAATTGAGTGTTAAGTTTTCTACCCCGGCCGGCTCCTCGCTGATTTATACCCAAAAGAAAGCGCAGCAAA
>CAYVZZ010000108.1:0-7842 GCA_964456185.1 uncultured Alcanivoracaceae bacterium | reverse complement strand
CGTACCACCGGTAAAGCGGTAACGTTCACCGGTTTGACCTTGGCCGTAGGCGTCATCTTCTGGATGTTCTCCTCCATTAAGTTCCAGGCGGATATGGGCTTGCTGCTGACCTTTATGTTCTTGTGGAACATGGTTGGCGCGCTCTGGCTGTTGCCCGCTTTGGCACGCTTCCTACTTAAAAAGGAAGAGGTAGAGGGCAAGCAATCGCACTAAAAGGTGATTGTCGTTAGTCTATGAAAACGCCGGCAATCGCCGGCGTTTTCTGTAAAATATCAGCCATTATTGTTGTCTGAAACACGGATTTTTCTATGCCTCCCTTGTCATTAGTGGATTCACACTGTCACCTCAATTGCCTTGATTTGACGCCACACGATAATCGCCTCGAGCCCGTGATTGCCGACGCAGCCGCCGTCGGTGTGCATCACTTACTCTGCGTTAGTGTCGATCTGGAAACTTTCCCCGAGGTACAGCAAATTGCTAGCGAGCATGCCAATGTGTATGCCAGTGTGGGCGTCCATCCACTTTACAAAGATGCCGCCGAGCCCAGTGTGCAGCAGCTGTTTGATCTAGCCACTGATGACAATATTGTGGCCATCGGAGAAACCGGACTGGACTATTTTTACGCCAAAAAAAAACGCGAATGGCAGCAGCAACGCTTCATCCGCCATATTCAAGCGGCCGCCGACAGCCAGTTACCGCTCATTGTCCATACCCGTGGTGCCAAAGACGATACGCTGCGTCTTTTGGCTGACGAAGGGCAGGGCAAAGTAAAAGGTGTGCTGCATTGCTTTACCGAGGACCTGGATATGGCCGAGCAGGCCATGGACATGGGGTTTTATGTGTCTATCTCGGGCATCGCCACCTTTAAAAACGCCACGAATGTGCGCGATATGGTGAAAGGCATTCCGCTGGAGCGGCTGCTCGTGGAAACGGATTCGCCTTGGCTCGCCCCTGTGCCCCATCGTGGCAAAAAGAATGAACCCAAATATGTACGTGAAGTGGCCCAGTGTGTTGCCGACTTGAAGGGCGTACGGCTGGAAGAGCTGGCCGAGATAACCAGCCGTAACTTTTTCGACTTATTCAGTAAAGCTAAGCCGGTGCAGGGAGAATCTGCATGACAACGCTCGTTTGGGTAGCTCTGCCCCTATCTCTCGTTACCGTGATAGCCGTCATTTGGGGTTTCCGAATGGTACAAGCCAAGGCGGCCGTTCAAGCTGAGCTAGCAGCCGCAAAAGAAGCGGTTCAACGCGAGGAAACCCTTCGCCAGCAAAATGAACAGCAGCTAAAACAGTTAAATGTCGATAAAACGGCGTTGCAGGCGGATGTGTCCGCGCTGCAACAAGAAAAAGTGCGCTGGCAAGAGCACAAGCGTTACCAGGACGAAAAACTGGCTTGGCTGGAAGAAGCCCGCAAGCAGCTCAGTCAAGAGTTTCAGCAACTTGCCGGTAAGATTTTTGAAGAGCGCAGCGCCAAGCTGCAGCAGGGCAATCGCGACAACATCGAGCTATTGCTTAAGCCCTTTCGCGAGCAATTGGCCTCTTTTCGCGAGCGCGTGGAAAAAGTCCACACCGAAGGCAGCCAAAACCGCGCCGCGCTCATACAACAAATCAAAACCCTTAAAGAAACCAACCTGCACATGCAGGAAGACGCGCGCAGCCTGACGCGCGCTCTGCGCGGTGAAAATAAAACCCAGGGCGACTGGGGTGAAATGATTCTCGAGCGCCTGCTGGAAGAATCCGGCCTGCAAGAAGGGCGCGAATACGACACCCAATCCAGCCATCAAAGCGAAGAAGGTCGCCGTCTGCGCCCTGATGTCGTGGTGCATCTGCCCGACCAAAAAGACATTATCATCGACAGCAAGGTATCACTTAAAGCCTATGAGGCTTACAGTCAGGCAGACGATGACGAACAACGCGCCACTGCATTAAAGCGCCATTTGGAATCCGTACGCAACCATGTGCGCGAGCTAAGCGACAAGGATTACCGTTCGCTTAAGAGCCTGCACTCATTGGATTTCGTATTGTTGTTCATTCCGGTAGAAGGCGCTTTTATTGCCGCCATCCAGCAAGACGACGCGTTATTTTCAGACGCCTATCAACGTAATGTCGTTATTGTCAGCCCGTCTACCTTGCTGGTCACCTTGCGTACCATTCGTAATATCTGGCGCTATGAAGACCAAAACCGCAATGCCATGGAAATCGCCGATCAGGCCGGAAAAATCTGCGATCAAGTGACATTATTAGAGGAGGCTTGGAAAGACGTAGGCGATCGGCTGACAAAAGCCAATGAGGCTTGGCAAACCGGCTACAAACGCCTAAGCAGCGGGCGTGGTAACTTGCTGCGTCGCGCGCACCAACTGCAAGAATTGGGTGCCAAAGCCAAAAAACGCCTGCCAACGCCCGATGATGCGCCCTAAGCTTTCCGCTACACTAGGTAAAACAAAGGTTATGCAAAGCATAAGCACAGCAGGGCAGAGGAGCCAACCTTGAACGATCTCGAAAAAGCCACACGCAGAGTGCAAGAGTTTCGCCAACGCGAGCAACGCATTCTTGATGTCGCCCAAGCGCTCTTTTTAGAGCAGGGCGAAGATCGCGTCACCGTGGAAATGATTGCCGATAAAGTCGGCATCGCCAAAGGCACCATTTATAAGCACTTCGAGACCAAAAACCAGATTTATCTGCTGCTCATGCTGCGTTACGAAGAAGAGCTGGCCGACATCTTCGAGCGCATTAATCCGACCGACGACAAAGACAAGCTCGCCCGCGAATACTTCCGTTTTCGCATTGCCTCACCGAATCGCTATCAGCTGTTCCATCGATTAGAAAATAAACTCATCAAAGAACAGGCCGTCCCCGAGCTCGTCGAGCGCGTATACAAAGTGCGCGCAGCCAATGCCGAGCACCTGGAACAAATCGTTCAAGCCCGCATAGACGAAGGTACACTGGAAGACGTGCCACCGGCCTATCACATCTGCACCGCTTGGGCCTTTGCCCACGGTGCGGTGGCATTAATGGAATCCGATTTCTATCGCCAATTCATCGACGACAAAGACGACTTTCTCGACTTTATTCTCAACATTGGCCTGCGTATGGGCAACAAAGGGCAATCGCGTCGCTCCACCAAGGAGCGCGAGTAATGAACGAGCCAAGTCTCGACAACATCATGGAGCGCCTAGCAGAAGCCGAAGTAAAGCAAGGCCAGCTGCCGCCCGTAAATGATTGGCATCCGCCACGCACCTACCGCATTAAAATTCGCATCGATCGCGAAGGTCGCTGGTACTACCAAGATTCCGAAATTCGCCGCCCCGCCATGGTGAAGTTATTCGCCACCATCCTGCGCCGTGATGACGACGACCATTACTATCTCGTTACCCCACAAGAAAGGCTGCGTATTCAGGTCGATGCCTACCCGCTAGTCGCCACCCAGGTCGAGCAGGCCGATGGTAACCTTATCTTCACCATCAACACCGGCGAACTCATCGCCGCTGGCAAAGACCACCCCATCAGCGTCACATCGCATGGGGAAATGCCTCAGCCCACTATTCATGTGCGAGATCGGCTGCACGCACTGATCCACCGTAATGTCTTCTATGAATTAGTTGAAATGGCTGAAGAATCAGAAGAAGAGGACGGTGCGCATCTTGTAATATCAAGCCAGGGCGGGTTGTTCGATCTTGGCAGGTTTTAGTTCGCCTCTATCCTATGTAAAACACCGATAAAAGAAACAACTTCCTTTGTTGTGTCATGCAACAGCTTGTTATAAAGTACCAAAGAGTCCAATAAAAGTCGGCTAGCAAGTTAATGGGAGCTTTTTGCATGTCGGCGAATAACATACCAACGAAAAATGAGCTTAAACGGCTTAACAAACGGGAGAGAAACATGACCCTTCGGATCCTATCGGTAGCGGTGCTTGCATCTGCTGCTATCCTATTCGCCGGTTGCGATGCTAAAAGTCCGGCTTCTAGCAGCGACAACGCGGTGCCGCCTTTAGAAACGGCTGCAACACCATTGTTTAACCCGCTATCGCAAGATTCTAGCAAGCTGCCTTTCCCAACTGATTTGGTTTTTGCTAGCTCGGAAAATGGCAACATCGCGGTGAGCTATGATCCAGGTGCTTCGAATGCAAGTGTTTTAAAGGCGCTTAACACGTCTAGTGGGTTCTCAACCACGGCAATGTTGACCATTCCGTTCAGCGTGCCAATTGACGGCTCAACCGAGAATTTGACGAAAGGCATTCGAATTTTCCAAGTTAAGGGCTCTGGCCGTTCAGGTAATTTTATTTTGGCAAGTGTGGCGGGGCAGTTACAGGCCGTTGCGACTAACCCGGGTACGCCAGCTCCGGTTGCATCAGCGGCGGCTAGTTTGGCAGCCTTATATGCTCAAAACAAACCATCGGGCATCGCAAATGAGCTAACCTATGGCATTGATTTTGTAGCGAGTGCAAGTGGTAATACTGTGGCTATCTTGCCGCTTAAGCCGTTAGAAAGTGCAACGAGCTACATTATCGTTGTCACTAAATCCCTAAAAACTGTAACTGGTGAGTCTGTATCATCGCCTGCTCAATATATTGATGCGCGCAATGACGTATTGGGGATTAAGGCATTAAATTCCAAAGTGGAAGTACAAGAAACATTAGTTAAGGCTTATTCTGCGGCCAACCCTTTTGCTCCCACTGTATTGAAAGCGGCTGCCTCGGGGGACCCCAGTTTGGCGCAGCCTGTCCCGTTGACGGCCTCTAATATCGCGCTCAGCTATTCAGTTACTACGCAAAACATTGAAGCGCCGATCAAACAAGCGCAGTCGCAAATTACTGCACCTTCTATCCAGCTGGCTCCCGTGGATGCATTAACTGCAATCGGCCAAGCTATCTCTGCCGCTAGCACTAGTGGTAATACACAGTTAATTACTAAGTTAACCAAGGCCAAATTGGGTCTAGCTTGCCTGTTGTCTGATCCGACTGACTGTTTGGGTCAAAATCCAGCAAGTTGGACTCCCAGTCCCTTGGCAGATGTCTATATTGGTAAAGTCGCAGGTATGGTGAGCTTTCTAGATCCAAATGACCCTGCGAATTCAACTTGGCAAGGAACCAATCGAACTAATCCCAATGATCATTCCTTGAATGCGATCAATCTTTATAAAGCAGATCCGCAGGGCACGGTGGATGTCCCGGTTATTGTGACTGTGCCTTCAGCTGCATCGGGTTGTGCGGCACCTTATCCTGTCACGATATATCAACATGGTATTACCTCAAATCGTGTCACTTTATTAGCGCTAGCACGTAGCTTGGCAGGTGCATGTCAGGTGGGTGTGGCTATCGACTTGCCCGAGCATGGTCTGTATGTGAATCCTGATAGCGAACTTAGTGGCTTGGCGATCGCGGTAAGCAATATTATTAATCAGGCTACGAGTGGTGGTTATGCGGCTGATGAGCGTCTCGTGACCAGGGGGGCTGCAGCCGGCGGTGCTTGTATGCAGGGTGCCAAGGTGACTGCTGCTGATGGTCGTGAGGTTTGTGCCTCTGGTGACAGCTACATTAATTTGTTTAATTTAGCTAATGCGCGTGATGTGTTGCGTCAATCCGTTATTGACCTCGATTCGCTGTATCTGGCACTGCAAAATAGCTCGACTTTGGTGTCGACCATGTCAGGTTCCGTACAAATCGATACAGCAAATATCAACTTTGTCGGTATGTCACTTGGCGCAATTGTAGGCGAAACTTTTGCGGCCACTTTGAGCAATATTAGTGGCAACCTTCAGCACATTGTGTTCAACGTCGGTGGTGGTGGTATCGCCAAGCTGCTGGATGGCTCTGCTAGCTTCGAACCTGTGATTACACAAGGTTTGGCCGCTAAAGGTGTTACTAAACCCTCTGCTAGCTATACCAGCTTTTTGATTGCGGCTCAGACGTTGGTGGACAGCGCTGATCCTATTAACTACACCGACCAGCTGGCGAGCATAAAAACGAAAATCCTTTTCCAAGAGGTTGTTGGCGATGGTAGTACACAGCCTGACTTGGTCGTGCCTAACAATGTATTCGGTCCGGCCACTTCTGAATTAGGTGAAGCATGGTCAGCGGTATCGGGAAGCCTAGTGCAAGCTAATGTGTCTGCAACGCAGTCGCCATCAACGTTACCTGCCGCTTTCGGTGGTACTGATTCGTTGACTCAAGGAACCGGCTTTGTTGCTCTAGCCTCCGTCTTGGCGGCGAACCCCTCGGGAGTGAGTGCTTGTGTTACCGCCTATGGCCCGCTGTGTCCTGCAATTTCGCAAGCAACAGGCGGAGCAGTCGTGCCGTTTACAGGAATAGGTTTGCCACAGGTGTCAGAAAGCGGGATGGTGATGGTTGCTCCATCCACCACGCCCAGTCCCGCGACATATGGCTTGGTGCGTTTTTCCGGCGGCGCGCATAGCTCCTTGCTGGATCCGTCCGCTAGTTTGGATATCACTACCATGATGCAAACACAGGTGGCTGCTTACCTATCGACAGGGTTTGTTGTGGGTGAATCGGCTTGCACTACCTGTAGCGGCAGCACTATTGCCGCCTGGTAGTCCTGAGATTTTTTATCACAGGTAACGAAGAAGCCCCGAAATTTCGGGGTTTCTTCATTTCTGGGGTAGAATGCCAAGCAACGTAAAGGCACGAACCAATCGCAATGATGGAAACAAAGTCATGAATGACAACCAAGATGTACAGTCACCAATAACGGGTGAAACAGAGGATAGTTACGAGGTTATAGAGCAAGATCAACAAAAGCGCCGTCATAAAGGGATCTACCTGCTACCCAATCTCTTCACCAGCGCCGCTTTATTAGCCGGCTTCTATGCCATCATTGCTGCAATGAACGAGCAGTTTGTGGCGGCCGGCATCTCGATCATCGTTGCTGGGGTGCTCGACGGCATGGACGGCGGTGTGGCCCGCGTGACCAACACCCAAAGCAAGTTCGGTGCCGAGTACGACTCCCTATCAGATTGTGTCTCCTTTGGCGTGGCACCAGCCATGGTCGCCTATGCATACGGCTTACAAGGGCTGGGCAAAATAGGGCTTGCTGCCGCCTTTCTATACGCCGCTTGTGGTGCACTCAGGTTGGCGCGCTTTAACGTGCAGGCAGAAACCGTCGATAAGCGTTTCTTCATTGGGTTACCTAGCCCGACAGCAGCAGGCATAGTAGCCACGTTCATTTGGTTTTGTGCATCCAATGACATAGTGGGGGCAGATATATCTTGGCTTGTTGCGCTGATTACAGCGGGAACCGGTCTACTGATGATGAGCTCGGTAAAATTCCATTCCTTCAAAGAGTTCCACATTGGGCGGGTGCCGTTCCGCGTGTTGGTGGGGGTCATTATCGTGTTTGCCATCATTTTACTTGACCCGCCAAGCGTCCTGTTTACCATAGGCGTCGCTTACGTGGCCTATGGTCTGGCCATGGCGCTAATGCGACGCTTTAAGCAGTGACTAGTGGTTTCGGGCGTTTAATGCCCTAATTGATGGAAAAAACATCGCTTGGAAAAGATTTTCAAAAAAATCCCAAAAAGCGTTTGACAGTCATCAGAATCCGCGTAGAATGCGCATCCACGTTGAGGGCACAAACAAACGCTCTTAACCAGAAAAGCCAAATAAATCAGGCTTTTAAGATCTTTAACAATATAGACAGACAAACGTGTGGGACCCGTTTGGAGTTGAGATTCTTTACAAAGATATCAGCTTTGAACGAGTCAACAAATTTGTTGAGTAGTTCGATTAGCTGAGCATGTACTACGAGCGCAGGCTCGTTAAACACTTTTCTTAATTGAAGAGTTTGATCATGGCTCAGATTGAACGCTGGCGGCAGGCCTAACACATGCA
>CAYVZZ010000107.1:0-7846 GCA_964456185.1 uncultured Alcanivoracaceae bacterium | reverse complement strand
TCTTGGTTGCATTACTTCTAAACAAGTGGCGTTTGGCTTGTCTTCTTTTGATGCTTTCATCGCTCACAGGCTGTTCCGGCCTGTTTTTCTTTCCCATGGATGCTTGGGTGCAAAATCCGGCCAATCAAGAGTTGGCCTATCAGGATGTGGTACTGATTCATCCCGATGGCACACGCATTGATGGTTGGTGGCTGCCTGCCCAAGGCACGCCTTTGGGTACGGTGTACTATCTTCATGGTAACGCACAGAACATTAGCACCCACTTAATGAATGTCGCCTGGCTGCCAGCTGCCGGTTACCAAGTCCTTTTGATTGACTATCAAGGGTTTGGCCTGTCGGATGGCGAAGCCAGCTTACCGGCGGCTATTAGCGACATTCAGTTGGGGCTGGACTGGCTGAATGCCTCGGGTCGCTTGCACGATAAGCCGCTCATTGTGTTTGGGCAAAGCCTGGGCGCTAGCATGTCCACTTGGGTGCTGGCGCAAAAAGAAAACCGTGGCAAGGCGGCATGCTTCATTGAAGAGGCCGGTTTCGCTGACTACCAAAACATTGTTAACGCCGTGATGAAAAAGAGCTGGTTGCTTTGGCCATTGCGTCCATTGGTGCTGCCATTTATTGATGATCAATATGCACCGGTGAAGGTGGTGGATCAATTGTCACCCATGCCGGTGCTGTATATCCATAGCCGCGATGATCAGGTGGTGCCCTTTGCACAGGGTAAAGCCCTGTTTGATGCCGCCAAGGAACCAAAAACGTTTATGGCGATTAGCGGCAAGCACGCGCAAGGACCGTCACACCAAGCGGTGCGCCAGCGCATGTTGGCCTTTATGCGTGATCAATGTGGCGTGACCCAGCCCACGCCAACGCGACTCACTCCGGTGAAAGAGTGGAAATTTTAGCCTTCTGTGTGAGGTGGTTTCTTTTGCCGCCGTTGGCGTAAGTTGGCTTTCAAATCGTGGCGTTCATGTTTATGACGTTGACGTAGCTGCTGTTGCTCTTGGCGCTGACGGCGGTGCAATTCGCGTTGTTCTGCACGAGCGGCTTTGGTACCGGGTATCTCCGTGCCGCGTATTGATTCACCCTTGGTTTCGATAAGGAACCAAGAGGCGATGACGCCCGGCACACAAGCAATCATGATGTACCAGGCGGGCATTAGCGAACTTTGGTCGCCTAGCGAGGACGTCGAATCAATTAACCACTGCGTAATGGCCGGTGCGGTGCCACCAAATAAAGACACCGCAACATTATAGCCAATGGCCACGCCAGCATAACGCACGGCCGTGGGGAACATTGCCGGGAAGGTGGCGGAAATGGTCGATACCTGCGGCGCAAACAGCATGCCGATGAGCACAAAGCCAACCACGGCACCCAGCAAACCTGTGCCCATCAACCTATACAGCGGCACAATGAAGATAATTAGTGCGATACAGGAAAATAGCCACATGGGACGGCGGCCAACAATGTCCGATAGGTGCCCAAAGAAAGGCAGCATGACGGCCATAATCAGCATGCCCAGCGCCAACACCATGTCTGCATGATGCTCGCTCATGCCCAGTGTGTGGGTGAAATAGGTGGGTGAGTAAAACAGAAAGTCGTAATAGACGATGTTAAGCGTTAGCACCAAACCGAAGAGAATTAATGTCGGTTTAAGATAGGTTGTGAGTAGCTGGGTATATACATTGCCGGTTTCTTGCTTTTTGTGTTCCTGCTGGTTTTCCAGCTCGCGAAAGACGGGCGAATCTTCCATTTTGTTCCGCAGATACATGCCGATGTAACCTAGCGGCAGCGCCACAAAGAAAGGCAGGCGCCAGCCCCATTCGGCCATGCGCTCGTCGCCCAACAAGCTGATTAACAGTAGCGAAATAATGGCGGCCGCTGTCAGCCCCAGCAGCGTACCGACCTCCAGAAAGCTGCCATACATGCCGCGCCGGTTACGTGGTGCATATTCGGCCATAAAGGTTGCGGCACCGCCATATTCACCACCGGCAGAAAAGCCCTGCACGATACGTAGCAAATACAGAATAACCGGTGCCAAGATGCCCCAACCCTCACCAAACCAAGACTCGAAGCTGTCCCAAGAGGGAATCAAACCAACCAAGACGGTGGAGCAGGCCATCAGGATGATGGTCATGGCCAAGACTTTTTTACGGCCGATTTTATCGCCCAGTGGCCCCCAAAAGATGCCACCCAAGGGGCGCATTAAAAAGGAAATGGCAAAGCCGGCAAGCGCCCAAACCATGCCATTGGTGCCGCTGGGAAAAAGCGTGTTGGCAATGTGGGCGGTGAGAAAACCGTAGCAGCCGTAATCAAACCATTCCACCGCATTACCCATGGCCGAGGCGCCAATGGCGCGGTGTAATACGGGCTTGGGGACGTGAATCTCGCCAGATGGCGTGAGGGGAGTATCGGAAGCCATAAAACCTGCTTATGATGTTGTTATATGAGTTGTAAGATGGGCTGGATGTAAAGGCCGCAAGATCTGCCCGTCTTTTTTAACACAACTGGCTGATAACAAAAAGGTAGGGCAACTTGCTGGATCTGTGGTGGAAACGTACAACCCCCGATGACGAGGGCTGGTGTGAACAGCGGGATCATTGGCTAGATGCCTTGCCGAGGCAATGGGATAAACGCTTTTCCCAGCTCTGGCGACGGCAATTACTTGCCGACTATTTAGGCTGCGCGCCTGATAAAACCCGATTCAGTGTGGGCGACCACGGGAAGCCAGCTTTGGTCGATAGCTCGCTGCATTTTAGTGTGTCGCATAGTCATGACTGGCACCTGCTGCTGGTCAGTGATGCCCCCTGTGGCGTCGACATAGAGCCTTGGAACCGACCACTAGACAATCTATTGCGCCCCGCCGTGTTAAAACGGTTTGCCGAATTTGAACGATTGAAAGTTGCATCATCGGCTGACTTTTTACGCTGCTGGACGATGAAAGAGGCCTGGGCGAAAACACGTGGTTGTAGCGTGTGGGATGTGATTGGACAGCCTTTGGATGCGTGGGCAAAAGGCTACCGTGTGCCGGGAATGACATCGGGTTACATAACGACGGATCATGCCGGCGGCTTGGCAAGCCAAGTTTGTGTCGCTTGGGCGGCCACTGGCTCGGATGTCTGCCCGCGTGTGCGCCAAAGCTGACCGCATTAAGCCTGAATCAAACTGCTGCGAAAACCCAGCGCCTCTTTTAAGTGTGTTTTGGTGATGCAGGGGCTGGCTTCCAAATCGGCCAGGGTGCGCGCCACACGGATGCTGCGATGAATAGCACGTGCCGATAGCTTGAGGCGTTCCACCACTGTCACTAGCCAGTCTTGCAGATCGCCAATTTCATGTTGCAGTTGCTGACCACTCAGGGCGCTATTGAGGCAGCCTTGGCGCTGCATCTGGCGTTGTCGGGCGGCCATCACCCGCAGCTGAACGCTGGCACTGGTTTCGCCTTTGGCGTCGCCAAGTAGCTCATCTGCTTTCACGGCTAATACATCCACATGCAGATCAATCCGATCTAACAGTGGGCCGGAAATTTTATGTTGATAGCGGCGTGCTTTCTCGCAAAAGTAACCACACCCCCTTTCCGGGTCACCCAAATAGCCACAGGGGCAGGGGTTCATGGCACCGATCAATTGAAAATTGGCGGGATAAACCGCTCGCTGTGCCGCGCGGGAAATGCGTACTTCCCCATTTTCCATTGGTTCGCGTAGCGCTTCTAGCACGCGACGTTCAAACTCCGGCAACTCGTCAAGAAACAAAACGCCTTGGTGAGCCAAAGACACTTCGCCGGGGCGCGGTCGGCCTCCACCACCAACGAGCGCCACGGCAGAAGCCGTGTGGTGCGGATGACGATAGGGGGGCAAAGTGAACTCATCGAGGGGGCGTGCCCCTGATAATGAATAGATGCTAGCGACTTCTAGTGCCGGTGTTTGCTCCAAGGGAGGTAATATCCCGGGTAGGCGTTTGGCCAGCATGCTCTTACCGCTGCCAGGCGGACCGCAAAAAAGCACTGAATGCCGTCCGGCGGCGGCGATTTCCAAGGCTCGCTTGGCTTGCAGCTGACCTTGCACTTGCGACAAGCAGAGTGTGCGGGTGGGTTGCGTGGTGGGTGAGGTGTAATCAAACGGTGCTAGGCGCTCTTTGTCGATCAAATGTAGACAAACGGCCATGAGGCTATCAGCTGGCAAAATGTTGCCACCGCTTAGTGCCGCTTCGTGGGCATTTTCTTTAGCGCAAATCAGCGTGCGACCAGCTTTGGCGCATGCCAGTGCGACGGGCAATATGCCCTGCACGGGGCGCAACCGGCCGTCCAGTGCCAATTCCCCGCAAAATTCCAGTTGCGAACAGTCGATGCGTCCCAGTTGTTTGCTGGCATCCAGGATGCCCAGGGCTATCGCCAGGTCGAAACGACTGCCGTGTTTGGGCAGGTCGGCAGGGGCTAGATTGATGGTGGTGCGGCGTTGCGGAAAATCAAAGCCGCTGTTGGCAATGGCCGAGCGCACCCGGTCGCGGCTTTCCTTGACGGCGGTTTCAGGTAAACCCACCAGATTGACGGCGGGCAGGCCCGGCGATAAATGGGTTTCGATTAATACTTCGGGGGCGTTAATGCCTTCATCAGCCCGGCTGATGAGGTGCGATACACTCATGTGGTACATCCTTGTACACGTGCAAAAAGTTATTTTTGTGCGGCTTCCAGCTCGCTGACTTGTTTTTCCAGCTTGTCGAGTTTGGCGCGGGTGCGTGCCAACACTTGTTGTTGGATATCAAATTCCTCCCGGCTAATTAAATCAAGGCGCGAAATGCCTTCGTTAAGCAGGGCGCGTAGGTTGTGTTCCAACTCACCACCTAACTGGCCGACGCCAGACGGCAGGCGTTGGCTTAATTCTCGCATAATGCGTTCGACAAATGGTTCGGTTTGCATGCTATTCTCCCTGCGGACGAGGGATTATAATAACAGCCCCTGCAAGGAGACAAAATGAAACTGGTAACTGCAATTATTAAGCCCTTCAAACTCGATGACGTGCGCGAGGCGCTTTCCGACATCGGCGTGCAAGGCATGACGGTGACCGAGGTGAAAGGCTTTGGCCGCCAAAAGGGTCACACCGAGCTGTATCGTGGTGCGGAATATGTGGTGGATTTTCTGCCTAAAATCAAGTTGGAAATCGCCATTGATGAAAGCGTATTAGACCAAGTCATCGAAGCCGTGGTCGACGCCGCTAGCACCGGCAAAATTGGCGATGGTAAAATCTTCGTCACCGCACTGGATCAAATTATCCGCATCCGTACCGGCGAAACCGGCGGCGACGCGATCTAATTTCCTGTTACGCCGAGCAGTCGATGGCGTCCAGCAGGGCGCTATGTTGCTCCGGCGTGCCAATGCTAATGCGCAACCAATTGTTGATTCGCGCTGGCTGCTTGAAGTAGCGCACGATGATGCCGTCTTGCCGTAAGCGTTGCGCGAGTGCGGCGGCACTCTCGTTGTGAGGCTGCACGAAAATAAAATTGGCGGCCGACGGCAGCACCTTGAAACCCCGCTCGGTGAGTGCTTGAGTTAAGGCGTTACGGTTGCTGATGATATTGTCACAACACTGGCGAAACCATTTGTCGTCGGCAATCGATGCCAGCGTGGCGGCCTGAGCCAAGCGATCCAGCGGGTAGGAATTAAAGCTGTTTTTTACACGCGTCAGGCCGTCAATCAGGTCGGCCTGCCCCAAGGCGTAGCCCACGCGAAGGCCGGCCAAAGAACGCGATTTCGACAAGGTACGCGTTACCAGCAGGTTGGCGTAATCTGGGATTAATGCCGCGGCCGATTCGCCGCCAAAGTCGATATAGGCTTCATCAACCACGACCAGCCGGTCGCTGTCTTGTTCCAGCAATTGTTTGATGTCATCCAGCGATAACAGCTGCCCTGTGGGTGCATTGGGGTTGGGCAGGATGACGGCGCTGCTTTCGCGGGCATAGTCTGTTACATCAATGCGCAACTGCTCGTCCAGCGGCACGGTCTCTGCCTCCACTTGATACAAGTTGCTGTACACCGGATAAAAGCTATAGCTGATATCGGGAAACAGCAAAGGTTTGTCGTGTTTCAGCAGCGCACAAAAGACATGCGCCAAGACTTCATCGGAACCATTGCCCACAAACACCTGCTCGCGGGTTAAACCGTGATAATCCGCCAGTGCCTCGCAAACGGCGACAGATTCGGGGTCGGGGTACAAGCGCAAGCTGTCATCGGTGGCCTGGCGAATGGCATCCAACACTTGCGGTGACGGGCCGTAAGGGTTTTCGTTGGTGTTAAGTTTCACCAAACGCTGGTGTTTGGGCTGCTCGCCAGGCACATAGGGTTTGAGCTGGTGAACGGCTTGGCTCCAGAAGCGGCTCATGAATTATCCTTGATGCGCAGGCGGGCGGATAAAGCGTGGGCGGTCAGGCCTTCGCTGTCGGCCAGTAGACCGGCAATTTTCCCCAATTCGCTGGCGGCATCGGGCGAACAGCCAATCAGCGAGGTGCGTTTTTGGAAATCATACACGCCCAATGGCGACGAAAAGCGTGCCGTGCCGCTGGTGGGGAGGACGTGATTGGGGCCGGCGCAATAGTCGCCCAACGCTTCGCAAGTGTGGCGGCCGAGGAAAATGGCACCGGCATGGCGTACGGATTTAGCCCAGTCTTCGGCATTGTCGACGGACAATTCCAAGTGCTCGGGTGCCACCTTGTCGGATACGCGGATGGCCTCTTCGATGTCGGCGACCTGAATCAAGGCACAGCGACGGTTAATGGATTCGCGAATGATGTCGGCGCGCTCCAGCTGGTCGACCAAGGCGTCCATCTCGGCGGCGACTTGGTCGATAAAGGCCGCATCCGGGCTAATCAAAATGGGCTGGGCATCTTCGTCGTGTTCGGCCTGGCTGAACAGGTCGGCGGCAATCCATTTCGGCGAGGTCTTGCCATCGCAAATCACCAGGATTTCCGAGGGGCCGGCAATCATATCAATGCCGACCTTGCCAAATACTTGGCGCTTGGCTTCGGCCACAAAACGGTTGCCCGGGCCGGTAATCTTGTCGCAGGCGGGCACGCTATCGGTGCCATAGGCCAGGGCGGCAATGGCTTGGGCGCCGCCGATGGTAAACAAGCGGTCGACACCGGCGATGGCCGCGGCCGCTAATACGGCATCATTCAATTCGCCACCGGGTGCCGGACTCATCATGACGATTTCGCCCACGCCAGCTACCTGCGCCGGAATGACGTTCATCAACACCGAGCTGGGGTAGGCGGCCTTGCCGCCCGGCGCATAAAGGCCAACGCGGTCTAATGGGGTGATTTGTTGCCCCAGCAGACTGCCGTTGGCATCACGATATTGCCAAGACTCTTGCAGCTGGTGCTGGTGGTAATCGCGAATGCGCTGGGCGGCGTTGGTGAGCGCCTCGCGCAGCTCGGCGGGGATACGCGCAACGGCAGCCTGTAGCTGTGCCTTGTCGAGAATCAGCTCATCAATTTGTGTGGCATCACAGCGGTCGAAACGGTTGGTCAACTCCAGCAAGGCGGCATCGCCACGCTGACGCACGTCATTAATAATATCGCTTACCAAGGAGGCGGTTTCGCGACTTTGCGTGGTGTCGCGATTCAGCAAATTATCTAGCTGACGGGAAAAGTCGGCATCCTGGGTGGAAAGGCGCAGGGGAGTCATGCGGTGGCGACCTCACGGTTGGCGGCTTCTTGCAGTTGCTCTAACAGGGGGCTAAGTAACGCATGGCGTGTTTTCAGGCTGGTGCGGTTGACCACCATGCGGCTGGAAATCGGACCGATTAGCTCGGTGGGTTCCAGGCCGTTGGCACGCAGGGTGTTGCCGGTGTCGACAATGTCCACG
>CAYVZZ010000106.1:0-7859 GCA_964456185.1 uncultured Alcanivoracaceae bacterium | reverse complement strand
TGTGGTCATGGCCTGTATCGGCATGCTGCTGGTGGCCACCGACCCACATGGTGGCGAGCATTACACTAGCCTGTTGCAGGGCGATATTTTATTTCGTAGTAGCCCGCAGATGCTTTGGGCGCTGGGTATCGCAGCGGTGATCGCCTTGACGTGCCTACGCTTCTTCCGGCATCCGTTACTGGGCTTTTACTTGCCGTTTGCCATTGCCATTACCACCTCGGTGCAGGTGGTGGGCGTGTATCTGGTGTTTGCCAGCTTGATTTTGCCGTCTATTGCCGTTTGGAAGGTGCCCGGCTGGCGCGGTGTCGTCTGTGGCTTGGTTATTGGCGCAGCGGGCTACATTATGGGCTTGTTGGCTAGCCTGCTATGGGATTTCCCTACCGGGCCGGCTATTGTCGTCGGGCTCGCGCTGGCGGCAATCATTGCGGGCATCGCGTTTAAGCTGCTTTGTGGCTACAATGCCAAGCAGCTTATGTCCTCTTAACAGGAGCCACAATGAAACAACGTTTTGCATTGCTATTGTTGCTGGGTGCGTTCAGTTCGCCGGCTTTGGCGCTGGGCTTTAATGGCGGTTATGCGGGTCTGGGTTATGTTGCGACCAGCATTGCCCCCGATCATGCCAGCGACAAGGCCAATACAGGCGCGCTGCAGTTTAGTTTTGGTGGTTGGTTAAATCAATCGAACACCTTGGGAGTAGAAGGGCGCATTGGCCTCGGCATTCAAGACGGTAACGTGCACTACAACAGTGTGGGCGAGCGTAATGTGTCGATCGATCGCTATTATGGTGCTTATTTCCGCGCACAATTTCCCAACACCTTACCTGTGCGGCCTTATGGGTTGATTGGTGTGACACGTGTGGAAACCGATGAGATGGACGGTGCGCATGATCATCACGGTGAAAATTATGATGATATCTCTCTTGGCCTCGGTGCCGATTTCACCATCACGCGCGATATCTTCATTAGTCTTGAGTACATGCGCGTAGCCGACCACGGTGGCGATCAAATTAACCAGGTCGCACTGGGTGTCAATGGGCGCTTTTAAGCTACGATGGTAAAAAGAGGGAATCAACAGGAAGTTGAGAACATCTTAGACGAACTTGAAAAATATCCGAAAGGCCCATATTAGTTAGAATGGCTTGTTTATTAGACAGCTTGGTATGGTATATTGGGTAAAGGGCGCGGTGTTTTTGCGTCTATGTTGGAACAAAATTCACAATTTATGGTAGATAGGTGAGGCAAATAACTCAACAGCAAAAAAAGGCGCTGTATCTGGAGTTGGAGGCTAAGCTGGATCGTGCTTATGATTTGGCTTTGGCTTTGGCTTTGGCTTTGGCTTTGGCTTTGGCTTTGGCTTTGGCTATTGTCGATCACGCGAAAACAAAGACAATGAAAAAGGTGGCCTAGGCCGCTTACTTTTTAATTATATGCAACGCCCCACAAAGTGGGGCGTTTTTCATTTAGGGTGTAATACCCGCCCCGGGTTCGGGGGTGTAACCTTCAGCAACGCCTTTGGTGACTACCGCCACCGCATCATGGGCGTGCAGGCTTTCCAAGTGGTTCACGCGCACCCAGTAATCTTGATAAGCCGCCACCGGCTCAAGGGCTGCTCGCACACGACGTGCGGCATCTTCACAAAAGAGCAGGTTTTGGCCGTTCAGGCGCGCAAATTCTTGTTCGTCTTCACGCTTCACCGCGGTTTGCACGGCTGTTTGTAACGCCGCCTCGATTTGGTCGATAAGTGCCGTTACGGGTAAGGCATCTTCTTCGCCATTCAGTAGTACTTTTACTTGTGCAATAGAGCGCTGGCTGTGCGGCGTGGCCAAGATGCCGTCGGTGGTACTAAGGAAAGCCGCCACGTCTTGAGTGTTAACCTGGGTGTCATCGCCAAAACGTGTTAGGAAAGCATCCTGAATCAGCTGGCGCGCCAAAGCCGCCGAAGCCGGGCAGGTTGATGAATAGGGTACATTGACCGTCAGCTCAAAGCGTGTTTCATCGCCATGCTGCGAGGCAGTTAGAATTGTGGGGTAGGACTTCCAACCAGCATTATCACTCTTCAGCGCTTGGCGCTTAATGAGGTAATCAAACGTCAGCTGTAAATGCGCATTGGAGCTAAGGCCGTCATGGCTGCTGATAAAAGCGGTCAGGGCTTGCTTTAGACTGCTGACCGATATGGCCTGTTTTTCAAAAGTTTGCGATAAATGCAGATACAACCGGGACATGTGAATGCCGCGTGAGGCGGTATTCTCCAGATTCACATAAGCTTGTGCGGAGGCTTGTACTGGTTGCTCGCCCTGACCATGGTCGGCCAAGCGTGCAGGTAGGTGAATGGCATTCATGCCGACCCAGTCCAGAGGGGCATATTGTTGACGTTCGTCAATTTTCGATACGTCCGGCATTTGGCGTTTGCTCATGAAGACCTCCAAGCGTGAAGGGGCGCATTGTACCAGATGCAGCGCATGGCAGGAGTGTGGGTGTAGGACACAATGGAACGAGATTGAGCACTAAAGTGTTGACGCCCATCAATATACCGCTAATAATTAGCGGTATATTGATGGTGAAATGGATTCAAGGATGACCAAAGAGCCAGGCAACAAGGAAGTAATGCTGTCGCGCTTTAAACTGAATGATGCGGCACGACTTTTCAATCTGGTGGCTAAAGACGCAGACAGAGTCTTTTTTACTCGTCATGCAGAAGAACGCATGATTGAACGCAACATTTCTCGCCTGCAGGTACTTCGGTGCTTGATTCATGGCCAGATGCACACAGACTATCCGAAGTGGGATTCGAGACATTCTAATTGGATAGCGCGCTTGGAAACGGTGTCTGCTGGCGATGTGGTAACGGCCATTGCAGCATTATGTTACGACGATGAAATACAAGAACATATTGTCGTTATCACGACTTATGAATAAGCAGGAGAGCGCAATGTTTCATTACAAGAGTTGTGGACTGGATAATATCTTCCTGAAGAATGGTTACGATGAAAAGCAAACTGCCTATGGTACGGCGGTGAGCATCCGTGATATTGCCGGATTACACCGTGCTATTGGATTGCATATTGTGCGTAATAAACCAAATGTGATGAACAAAAAAGAAATCGCATTTTTACGCAAGGAACTGGACCTGCCCCAGCGACAGTTGGCGCTTACTATCGGTGTGAACGAGTCAACAGTGAGAAACTGGGAGTCTGGCCGAAGTCATATCACCAAGCCAGCCGATCGTATGTTGCGTGCTCTATATATGGAAAGTGTTTGCCAAAAATCGGGAGTGCGTGAGTTGCTAGAACGTCTCACACAGTTGAATCGTGAAACCTATTCGGCGAAGACACTTGAACTGTCGGAGTACGATGGCGAATGGGAGGCTGCAGCAGCTTAAGTGAAGCAGAACTGCAGCATTGGAAATTAGCCTAGCACACCCAAAAAGCCCAACGCCAACAACAGCCCGCCAAAGATGATGCGATAAATGGCAAACACGGTGAAGCGGTGGGTGCGGATAAAGCGTAGTAGCCATTTGATGACGATAAAGGAAGTAATCAAGGCGGATACAAAGCCCAATGCCAGTGTGGCCCACTGGATATCGACACCCTGGTGGATTTGCTCCAGCAGCTTGTAACCACTGGCGGCGTACATGGTGGGAATACCCACCAGAAAGGCAAACTCGGTGGCCGCACTACGGTTGCCGGTGCCTGCGAGCAATGCCATGAAAATGGTGGCTGCCGAGCGTGAGGTGCCGGGGAAAATGCCCGCTACCATTTGCGCGATGCCGACCAAAATAGCGACTTTCCAGGTAATTTTGGTGCTTTCCGGCCGCCGTTCGGCCAAGCGTTCGGCGACAATCATCCAAATGCCGCCAATAACCAGCGCCCAGGCAATAGGCGCCAAGGTATCCGGCAGCATCCAGCCCATTTTGACGGCCACCAGCCCGATGACCGAGGTAATCACAAAGGCGGTTATCAGTTTGAATAGATAATCGCGATTGTCCGGGTCTTTCCAGTTGGTCAGCAGTTGCCAGATGCGCCGCCAATATACGAGCGTGACGGCTAATATCGAACCGGCTTGAATGACGATGTTGAAGGTATCGGACTGCGCCCCCAGCCAATGCTCGGCAATCAGCAGATGGCCGGTAGATGAAATGGGCAAGAACTCGGTAATCCCTTCGATGATGCCGAGCAGAATGATGTCGAGAAAATCGGGCATAAGATGATCGCCAGGCGGGTTAATAAATCAGCGCAAGAGACGCCGCCGGCACAATATAACGGGCGCAGGGAAGACTGTCGAATGGTTGACGGCAGTTATGGGCGAATTTGTGCGACATTCGCGTTATGATAACCGCCGTTATTGTTTTCGGTTTGGATAGTTGAGGGAATGCCATGAGCGAAGAAAAACCCAATCGCCGTTATTCGTCTATTTTGGTGGACGGCATCAAAAAAGCCCCCGCGCGTTCTATGTTGCGTGCAGTCGGCTTTGACGATGCCGATTTTAAACGCTCGCAGGTGGGCGTGGCGTCCACTTGGAGCATGGTCACGCCGTGTAATATGCACATTAATGGCTTGGCTGATGAAGTCTCCAAAGGCGTCGCCATGAACGGTTGCAAGCCGGTGGTATTCAACACCATTACTATTTCTGATGGCATTGCCAACGGTTACAAAGGCATGCGCTATTCGCTGGTGAGCCGTGAAGTGATTGCCGATTCCATCGAAACGGTGACCGGCTGCCAGGGGTTTGACGGCCTCATCACCATTGGCGGTTGTGACAAAAACATGCCGGGCTGCCTGATTGCCATGGCGCGCCTCAATCGCCCCAGCTTGTTTATTTACGGGGGCACCATTCGTCCGGGTGAAGATCACACCGATTTGGTATCGGTGTTTGAAGCCGTGGGCGCCAATGTCGCCGGCAATATGAGCGAAGAAGAAGTGATTGCCGTTGAGAAGAAAGCCTTGCCGGGCCCGGGTTCTTGTGGCGGCATGTATACCGCTAACACCATGAGCCTGGCCATTGAAGCCCTGGGGATGAGCCTGCCGGGTTCCAGCTCGCAAGATGCCGTGTCGGCAGAGAAACGCGAGGATTGCTTGAAAGCGGGCGAAGCCATTAACTGGTTGCTGCAGAAAGACATTAAGCCGAGCGATATTCTCACGCGCAAAGCTTTCGAGAATGCCATTACCTGCATTATTGCCGTGGGCGGTTCGACCAATGCGGTGCTGCATTTGCTGGCTATTGCTAACACCATTGGTGTTGAGTTGAACATCGACGACTTTACCGAGATTGGCAAGCGTGTGCCGATATTGGCCGATTTGAAGCCTTCCGGTAAATACATGATGAGCGAGTTGAACGCCATTGGCGGTGCTCAGCCCCTGATGAAACGCTTGCTGGACAAAGGCTTGTTGCATGGTGACTGCCTCACGGTCACGGGTAACACCCTGGCGGAAAACCTCGCCAATGTGGAAGACTACCCCGAGGGGCAAGAGATTATTCGTGATTTCGATAATCCCATTAAACCCGATAGTCATTTGCGGATTCTGTACGGCAACCTCGCCCCGACTGGTGCGGTGGCGAAGATTACCGGCAAAGAAGGCTTGGAGTTTACCGGTACAGCACGGGTTTACGACTCTGAAGAAGATGCCATGGAAGCCATTCTCGATGGCACCGTCGTGAAAGGCGATGTCGTGGTGATTCGCTACGAAGGTCCCGTCGGTGGCCCGGGTATGCGCGAGATGTTATCACCCACTTCGGCCATCATGGGACGCGGCTTGGGCAACGACGTGGCTCTGATTACCGATGGCCGCTTCTCCGGCGGTAGCCACGGCTTTGTGATTGGTCACATTACCCCGGAAGCGCAGGTGGGCGGCCCCATTGCCATCATTGAAAATGGCGATACCATCACCATTGATGCGCACACGGACGAGATTCGTTTGGAAATCAGCGACGAGGAATTCAAGCGTCGTATGGATGCTTGGACCGCGCCCGAGCCAAAAGAGAAGCGCGGCGTGTTGGCGAAGTATGCCAAGCAGGTGGGGTCGGCCTCATTGGGCGCACTGACAGACGTTTAAGCCGCGTTCTTTGGCATGACACGAAAGCCGTGTCGTCAGTCTTCTGGCGATGCGGCTTTTCTTTTGCGGCGGCGATACCACCAATAGCCACCGAAACCGAGCAGCACAACGGCCAATAGCACCCAAAGGCTGGCTTGGCCACGATGAATCCACGTCATCATCCATTCTGTATTGTTGGCACCGAAGTACCCCAGATAAACCCACACGGGAACGCTGATGGCCGCGGCAAATCCGTCAATGAGTAAAAACATCCAAACAGATACGCGGTGCGACAGGCCAGCCGTTACAAATACTGCCGCGCGCATGCCGGGCAGGAAACGCGCCACAAACAGCATGCGGTTGCCATAGCGTTCAAACTGGTCTTGTACTTTGGCGTAGCGTTCGGGGGTGACAAGCCGCTTGATAAGCCACCAGTTGAGGATGCGGTCGCCAAAATGGTGGCCGAGGCTAAACATGATGAGGTCGCCACCGAGCACACCAAACATGGCGCAAGCCAGCATGATATGCACATTGGCATAATCCAGCCCGGCGATAATGCCGCCTGCGACCAAGGTAATATCTTCCGGCAGTGGAACACCCAGACTACAAATCAGCAATACCAATATCACGGCAAAGTAGCCGTGGTCGGTAAAAAAGCTGACAAGCAGGTTGAGCAGATCCATTTAATCAATAGCGGCGAATGGGACGGGCGCACATGATGCCACGGAATGCGACAAAATTCCCGTTTTAGCCCAAGGAAATTATCATAAGTAGCCGGATAACCAAGCCCACACCAACGGAATCACCACCGCCGTAAGCGCACCCATCAGGCTTAACGCCAAGCTGGAAAAGGCGCCAGCTTTTTCGCTAATTTCAAAGGCGCGGGCGGTGCCAATGGCGTGTGACGTAATGCCGATGGTGAGGCCTTTTACCCGGTCATCGGTGATTTTCATCCACTTCAAGATAGACGGCGCGCAAATAGCCCCGACGATGCCGGTGAGTGCGACCACACCAGCAGTCAGTGCTGCTATGCCTCCGGTTAGCTCGACCACACCCAAGGCAATGGGCGTGGTGATGGACTTGGGTGCCAAAGACGACAGCATATCCAGCGGTGCGCCCATTGCCCAAGCAATACCGACGCAGATGGCGGGCACCACCAGCACACAAATGACAATGAGCACCACAAGCCGCTTCCAGATGCCACCCAGAGTGTGCAGTTGGCGATACATCGGCCAGCCTAGCGCCACGGTGGCCGGGCCTAGTAAAAACTGGATGATGGTGGTTTGGTCAAGATATTCGCTAAATTGGATATCCAGCGCTTTAAGTACCAGCACCACGGGAATCATGGCCACCGCAAAGGGGTGTAATAGCGGGGTGCGACCGGCCTTGTGATACAGCCAACCGGCGGCCTTGAAGCTGGCCAGCGTCAGCAGTAAACCAAATAAGGGCGTATGAATTAACTCACTCATGCTAGCGCCCCCTGAGCAAGCGTTGACACAGCAGCGCTACCAGTGGAATGGCAATCAAAGTGCCGCCAATTACCGATACCAGCAGTGCCCAGCCATGGGCGGAAAATTGCGACCACTCCATGATGAGCCCAATGCCAATGGGCAAATAGAGTAGGGTGAGATTGTTGATGAGCACCTTGGCAGCAGGCTCCACCCGCTGGCTGTAAGGCATACGAAACGCCAACACCACCACCAGCAACAACATGCCGATGACGGTGCCGGGAATGGGCAGATGCAGATAATGCTCTAGCAGCTCACCGATGAACTGCAAACCCAGCAGAATGAGCAGGCCGTCAATCATTTAGCGTAGCGACGGAAGAGCT
>CAYVZZ010000105.1:0-7927 GCA_964456185.1 uncultured Alcanivoracaceae bacterium | reverse complement strand
AACCCAATCCGAGAGCCCCGTCCATCGCCCGCGCCAGCAGGGTCTTGCCGACGCCCGGCAGGTCCTCGATCAGGACGTGACCACTGGCGAGGATGCCGAGCAGGACCAGGCGGCAGGCGGAGCGCTTGCCGACCAGCGCCTGGTCGAGCTGGTCCAACACCTGCTGACACTGTTCTGCCACGGTGGTGATCGGTGAGTTCACAACTGCTCCAATCTGTGCACGACCCGCGCCAGGTCCTCTCTGGCGAGCGGGGTCGAGGAGTCCCGGACTCCGGTGGGATCGACGAGGGCCCACACGTCCGGACCGAGAAGTCGTCGCGCCGAGGCGACCTCGGTCTCGAGGGCCACGCGGTGGCGTTGGGAGAGCAACGCCGCGGCGGTGGCAGCCAGGAACGGCCGCGTGACGGCCCCGAAGTAGTGCTCGTTGTGTGTGGTCCAGTCGATCATCGCGCTGATCTGTCGGTATGACGTGAACGCCGCCGCGCCGGAGTCACGGGACGGGGAGCGACGGGGTTGGCGTATCGGTGCCCGCACGGAACCACGCACTACCGCTGCCACGACGAGCGCGCTACACACGCTGGCCGTGAGGACCCCCCAGGCGCCTAGAGCGACGTAGCCCATGAGATCCACCACCACGACGAGCACCGCGGGGACCAGGGCCGGCTTCACGACGAGCTCCTCATCTGCGAGCGCAGCTCCCGGAGCAGCCGGAGTGCTTCTGTCCGGTCTTGCTCCCGGACAGGTGCGCTGCTGTACCGCGCTCGGTGGAAGAGCGCGGTGAGCTCATGCACCTCCACGGGGGAGGCGAGCGTGGTGCCGATGGTGCCGCGGCCGATGTCCTGGGCCGTCTCGGGCGGCTCGACCGAGATTCCTCGCCGCGCAGCCTCCTGCTCGAAGGATCGGTATGCCGCGATGACGGCGCCACGCGGATCCCGACCGAACTCGCCAGTGGCACGCCCTGCGTTCGTCCTCCGGGCGTATTCGGGCACCCCACCGAGGCGAACCATCCTGCCCCTCATCGCGACTCGCCGTTGGACCAGGATAAGAGCCATGACCCCGATGACGACGAGGATCACCACGATCAGGGCCAGCAGCCCCACATGGCTCATGATCGCGGACGGATGCTGACCCCGGGCCGATCGCGCAGCGTGCGCCGCCGGTCGGTGTACGGCACGGCGGACTTCGGGCGCCTGCGCTCCGCCGACGTGGGTCGACAGCAACCAGACGACGACAACGGCGGCCGCCGCGGCCAAGACGGCCGCGACGACGAGCTGCACCCGCTCCCAGCGGGTCATCGGCATCTGGACGACGCGCTCACGGTGTTCGCCCTCATGGCTCCGACGGTGAAAACCTCCCCCCAGCAGGCGCAGCGCCACCGCGACCACGACCACGCAGACCGCGGCGAGTGCCGCCACCTGCACCACCTCGCCGAGGTGCAGACGCCCCCAACTCAGGTCGGCACGCGCCTGCGTCCCCCACGCGGCGCCGAGCAGCAGCAGGCACAGCCCACCCACTCTGGCTACCCGGCCCCTGACCGTGGGCATCGCGCCTCCTGACTCGTCCAGTCAGGGACCGTCAGCCTGTGGCGGCGCATCGGTGAGCCCCATCACCGCGGTGCTCCCTCCAGTATGCGCCCGACGGCGCGTGGACTCCACCGGAACAGCTCACAGCGCACGGCACGGCACCTCGACGAGGACCGCTCCCGTGCCCCGGGAGCCGTACCATGGAAACGGAAGGAGCGCCCGGCCCCGATGGCGAAGGGCCGAGACCGGCGGTGGACCCCGCCGGGTCGTCACGACGAAACGCCGACTGGTTGCCGATGGGTCCTGCCTCGCGGAGCAGAGGTGACCCGATGGGCTTCTCGGAAGAACGGCCACTGGCCGACACGAACTCGCGAAACCGGCTGTGGTGGCTGCCCGCCGGCGGCTTCGACAACGGAATCGACTCCGACGCTTGGGCGCCGATTCTGGAGATCGACGCGCGCATGACCACTCCGGTCCTCAACGCGTTGCGGGAGGCCGGGGTGCCCGGGTACGCCTGCCCGACCAGACCAGCGACCCACCGCCCCACTCCTGGGGTGCCGCTCACGGATCGACTCTGGGTCGGAAGTCACCACTACTCACGTGCGGAGGACACCTTGCGTCACGTGATCCCCACGCTGCTCTGGCTCTGTGACGACGACCCGTCGCCGAAGATGCGCACGTAGACGTCCTGGCCGAAGCTGGTCGGCAGCGGCTCGCCCTCCACGATCCGGAAGGTTCGCCGTCCGTCGTCCTGCCGCTGCGCGCGCAGGAACAACGCGTCCTCCCTGCCCTCGCGGTGGAAGCCGTGGGCCAGGTCGAAGAGGTGCGTGACATACAGCATCCGCACACCCGACTCGAGAAGGGCCCGGACGATCTGTCGCGCGACCTCCGAGCCCTCGCGCTCGTTGGTCGCGGCGAACGACTCGTTGCACAGCACCAGGCATCCGGGGTCGAGGCCGTCCACGATGCGGCTCATCCGGGCGAGCTCCTCGTCGAGCTTGCCGCTCGCCATCGTCTTGTCCTCCTCCCGTTTGTAGTGCGTGAAGAGACGCGGGGTCGTCGGCGCGACGAAGTCCTCGGCACCGACGAACATGCCGGCCTGCATCATCAACTGGGCGAGGCCGACGCTGCGCAGGAAGGTCGACTTCCCACCTTGGTTGGCGCCGGTGATGATAACCAGCCGCTTGTCGTCCGCGTCGACGTCGTTGCCGACAACCGGACCGTCGGTGCTGAGGGCCAGGCACACGTCGTAGAGGTCGCGGCAGGAGAACCCGGCGTCGCCGTCGTCCCGCACCACCGGGAAGCACCACGCGCGCCCGGCCGAGCTCAAGGCCTCGTGGAGGTTCAGGCACCCGCAGTAGAAGCCGAGCTCGACGCGCAGCAGCTCGAAGAAGCTGAGGATGTGATCGGTGGACTGCTGCAGGGCGTTGGCCACGTCGTTGAGACCACGGTCCTTGAGTTCCGAGAGGGCCGAGAAGCCTGCCTGGTCACGCTCGGGGATGGTGATGGTGAACTCCGAACGGTGCAGACCGAAGAACTTCTCGAACCACGAGCGGTCATCCGCCGCCGGCATCCGCAGGGTGTAGTTGCGGCCCTTGTTGCCGGACCCCAGCTCAGCGCTGACGAGCATGCCGTGACGGAAGCGGAGCCGCGTGAGATGGTCCTCGAGGACCGCGAAGTAGTCATCGTCCAGCTCCCGCGCGAGCGTGGCGAAGAAGGCCTGGAAGCCCGAGGACCGGAAGGAGGGCGCCTCGCGGTCGGAGATGTCCCTCAGCCGGTGCAGGATGCCGATGAACAGCTCGAGCACCTCGACCGAGCGGGTGACTGCGTAGCTCGGGTGGTGCAGGACGCTGCGGAAGATCTTGCGTTCCCCGGTGAGGGCTTCCACGGCGAGACGGTAGATGGTCCGGATGGTGTCCGGGTGAGCCAGGCAGTCGCGGAGGACGTCCTGGCGGTATCTGATCTCGTCACCGTCGACGAGGCCGCGCAGGATGGCCACCTGGGCGACGTCATAGAGGAACTCGTCGTCGGCCGCCATCTGCGTCAGGAGTCGGTCGAGCTCCAGGTCGGCGGTCAGGTCGGCGGTGTTGCGCGGCAGGCGAGCGCCGAGCTCGAAGTCCTCCGTGGGGTGCATCAGCAGTGCCTTCATCGCGTCATCCGTTCCCTGATGTCATCGTGGGTCAACCCGTACTTGGCTGCGATGGCCGCGGCATACGCCAGCCCGTCGGCCGGCTTGCGGATCACCTTGTAGGTCCGCTGTGCAGGGTTGTCTGCCTCCACCGTGCTGACCATGCTGACGGTGGCCGGGCCGAGGCGGGCCAGCTCGTCGACGAAGGTCACACAGACGCCGAGGGCACCGAGCTCGATGACGCGGTTCATCACTTTGCGCCCGAGGAAGGTCGCGTCATCGACCGTCGTCGAGGTGAAGATCTCGTTGAGGATGATGATGCTGCGCGAGGTGGCCCGGTCGAGGATCGCCTTGATCCGGACCAGGTCGTCCTGGAGCTTGCCGCTGCGCGTGTCCATGTCCTCGCGCTTCTCGAAGTGCGTGAAGAGCTCGTCGTAGAGGAACAGCTTCGCGTCGGCACCGGGCACCGGACAGCCGAGCTTGGCCAGGTAGTGCAGCTGGCCGAAGGTGCGGGCAAACGTGGTCTTGCCGCCTTGGTTCGGCCCCGAGACCACGAAGACCCGTTCGTCTCCCTCGAGGTGGAACTCGTTGTCGACAATCGTCTCCCTGTCGACCAGCTGGCGCGCCAGTGCCAGGTCGAACGTCTTCGTCACATGGACGTGGCGGTCGGTGGTGGCGAGCTGCGGGTAGCAGAAGCTCAGCCCGGCGTCCTGGAGCGGGGCCACGTAGTCGAGATAGGCGACGTAGAACTGCACCTCGCGGTCGAATCGACGCAGGACCGGTTGGACGAAGTCCGCGTGCGCGTGGGTGAACTCCTGCAGATCGCCGAAGGCCTCGGGGTTGAGCTTGGCGACCAGGTCGAGGATCCACTCCTCGACGTGGTTCATCTCGCTGTAGCTCCTGAGGTGTTCGCGATAGTCCTTGGCTTCCCGGCGTTGGAACCTCGCAAAGGTCGCCAGAACCTCGTGGCTGTAGTCGGGCTCGTCGCGCGCCGGAGTCACCTTGATGTGGTTGTCCTGGATGTGCAGGCAGTAGGACACCTCGTCCAGCCCCTTGCGCACGCGAGCGACGTCCTCTCGCAGACCCAGGAAGGCCGGCGAACCGGCGTACTCGTCGAGAAACTGGGCGAAGGCGACCAGGCCGCGCGAGCGCGGTCCGAGGTCTGCCATCCCGTCGGTGGCCTCGCGCACCGCTGTGCAGTATTCACGCGCCGCCTCCAGGAACCACCACGCCTTCTGGTAGGGGTGCCGCAGCTTCGCGGCCCGTTCCAGGCAGCGGCGCACGACCACCATCTGCTCGGCCCACGCCTGCACCCAGGCGTGCACGTCAGCGCGCTCGAGATCACGAAAGACCTCGTGTCGGTAGGCGATCTGGTCCCACGTCGGCACGGGCTGCCGGAAGAGCGGCACGAGGTCGTAGTCGTCAAGGCCGGCCACGAGGTGCTCGACGACGTGATCCAGGTTCAGGTCATCGAAGATATCCGGCTCGGCCGGCGGCGGATCGGCGGGTGTCTCCCCGTGCAGGAACAGGATGCTGAACTCTGCCGGTGGGACCTTCTCCGGTGCGGCGGGAACGACGGGGATGGCTTCAGGGGTCACGCCTGCTCACTCCTCCACGCTGGAGGAGCCATCAGCCGGAAGTGGCGGTTGCAGGGAGCTCCATCCCTGGTTCCACGGTAGCACCGCGAGCCGCTTGACCCAGCCGCTGCGACGCGGTTCACTCGGTGCAGGTGGTGGAGCCCACCGGGGAGCGCCGCTCCCGAACCGCACCCGCCCATGGCTCCTGTCGCAGACGTGGGAAAGGGGTGCGCCGATGTCGACCGAGGCCACGGCATACCACAGGCTCGACACCATGCAGGTGCTCCGCAGGGCCCGGTTGCTCGCGACCGGCCCGGAGCAGGACCGTCTCGATCGGCTGGCCGCCCGGCTGGACGACCAGAGGCTCCGGGTGCTGGTGGCCGGCGAGGCGAAGCGGGGCAAGAGCACCCTGGTCAATGCGCTGCTCCAGCGCGAGCTGGTACCGACCGGTGTCACGCCCCTGACCTCCGTCGCGACGACCATCACGGCCGCCGGGCCCCAGCAGACCGAGCACGCCGTGGTGACCTTCCACGACGGCCGCGCCGAACGGATCGGGCTCGCCGAACTCCACCGGTTCGTCACCGAGGCGGAGAACCCCGAGAACCGGCTCTGGGTGGCCGATGTGACCGCCCGGATCCACGAGGAGCTGCTCGACCGTTACGCCCTGGACCTCGTGGACACTCCTGGCACCGGGTCGGTGTTCGAACACAACACGGCCGACGCGCACGACGCCTTGCGCACCCTGGACGCCGCGGTGCTGGTGCTCACCGCAGACCCGCCGGTGTCCAGCGCGGAACGCGCGCTGTTGCAGCAGATTGTCGAGACGTCTGTGCGCACCTTCGTGGTGCTCAACAAGAGCGACCGGCTGGACGGCGCCGAGGTGGCCACCGCGTTGGACTTCACCGAACGGGTCTGTCGGGAGGCAGCCGGCGCCGAGGTCACGGTCCAGGCGTGCTCGGCGCGCCAGGGGCGCGCCGACCTGGGATTCAACCGGTTCCTCGCGAGCCTGGAGGACTACCTCGAGACCCGTGGTGCCGGCGACGTGCAACGTGCGCTGGCCGGCCACGTGCGTCGAACCCTCATCGGCATGCTCGACGACGCGCGGATCCGTGAGAGGTCGTTGGAGCTCGCCCGCAGCGGTAGGCAGGAGTCCACGCGCGAGCTTCGGACCAGGCTGCAGTCGATCTCGGCCCAGCGGGTCTCCCTGCGGGACGCCTGCACGGGATCGATCCACCGCCTGCTGCGCGAGCTCGACGCCTCCGCCCAGGAGGCCGCCCCGTCCCTCGTGCAGTCCTGCCGGCACGAGCTGGCGGGCGCCTTCCGCGACCGGCTCGACGCCCTGCCGCTCCAGGAGTACGAGCAGGAGTCCCGGAGCGTCATGGCGGCCGTCATCACGAGTGCCGTCGACGGCTGGCGCGGCGTCACGACGAACCGCCTTGAGACGGGCCTGCGCGACCTCATCGAACAGACCAGGCACGCGGTGTCCGCACAGCTCGAGCTCGCAAGAGTCGCCGTGCAGCAGGCACTTGACCTGTCCATCGAGCTCGGCTCGGTCTCGGCGACGCTGGCCGTCGACCCCACCTTCCGTTACGACTACACGCCACCCGTGGGTTGGGAGCCGCCCTTCCGCTCCTCGCTCACGCATCTTCATTCGGAGGCCCACCAGCGCAGGAGGATCCGCTCCGCTGTCCTCGAGGAGGTGCCGGGCATGACGGACCGCCAACTGGGTCGCGCGCGCGCGGACCTGCAGTACCGGCTGGTGGAGGCGGGCCGCCACCTCGGCCGGGCCCTGGACGACGAGTTGAACGACACCGTCGAGCGACTCGTGAGCGTGCTGGACGAAGTGTTGACGGGTTCGGAGGACGCGGCCGAGCGCGACGCTCAGGCGGTCACGCTCAGTGACCGGGTGCGCAGCATCGAGCAACTGCTCGACCGCGTGGCCTGAGCACCGTCACCCTGCGTCATCAACCGACGGGATGCCATAGGGCAGTGGTGCCGAGGCGTCGATCGCGAGGAGCCGGTTGTACTTCGCGATCCGCTCTCCCCGGGCCGGCGCCCCCGACTTGATCTGACCACAGCCGGCCGCCACGGCCAGGTCCGCGATGAAGTCGTCGGTGGTCTCCCCGGAACGGTGGGAGATCATCGCACCCCACCCCGCCTCGTGGCAGCGCCGCAACGCCTCGAGCGTCTGGGTCACCGTGCCCACCTGGTTGACCTTGATCAACGCAGCGTCGGCCAGCCGTGCCTCGATGGCCTCGCTGATGCGATCGGGGTTGGTCACCAGCAGGTCGTCGCCCACGACCTGCACACGCCCGCCGAGCCTCGCCGACATCTGCGTCCACCCCTGCAGGTCGGTCTCGGCGTGGCCGTCCTCGATGCTCCAGATGGGGAACCGGTCGACCATCTGCGTGTAGCGGTCCACCATGCCCGCGCCGTCCAGCAGCGCCTCTCCCACCCGATAGGTCTGCGAGACGGGGTCGAAGAAGCCGTTGGCAGCCGGGTCGATGGCCAGCATCACGCCGTCGCGTCCCGGCTCGTAGCCTGCCGACTCGATGGCCGTGACCAACAGCTCCAGGACCTCCTCGGGTTCACGCACGGAGGGGGCAAAACCGCCCTCGTCGCCGAGCCCGTTCACCTGACCCGCCTCTCGCAGCTGCGCCCGCAGCACCGCATAGATCTCCGATCCCGCTCGGAGCGCC
>CAYVZZ010000104.1:0-7929 GCA_964456185.1 uncultured Alcanivoracaceae bacterium | reverse complement strand
TTAGCACGAGCTTAGCAGCTTAGGAAACGCGTTCAATCCGCAACCTGCCATGTGTGCAAGAAACGCTTTCATTCAGCTTAGCAGCTTAGCAGCTTAGGAAACGCGTTCAATCCGCAACTACGCAATGAGGCAGATTAATGGACGTTGGAGCTTAGCAGCTTAGGAAACGCGTTCAATCCGCAACTCCAGAAAGTGATAAAAAACCCTTGACAAAAGCTTAGCAGCTTAGGAAACGCGTTCAATCCGCAACTACGTCACGTGCACAGTGTTTTCTGTAGGGAGCTTAGCAGCTTAGGAAACGCGTTCAATCCGCAATGCTCATCCATGTGTTTGAATTTGAAGCGTTTGACGGAACCATCACTGACAAGCGGTAGCTTCGATCATACATTTTTACGCGCGTAAAAGTGTGTAGTTCTGCATTTTTATGCGCATAAAAATGTAATTTCGCTCTAATCTAGCTTAAGCCAGCCTCTCAATAGCTCTCTTTCTTATGGCTTCGGTTTATTCCTTGCATTAAAAAATGAATCATGATTCACTTCTTGTATGGCTTATCGAGAAACGCAAGCGGTGCGTGACCGCAAATCGGCTCAACGGCGTGCTTTGTTAAAGGCGGCCGAGGGCTTGGTGCGTGAGGGCGGCTTTGCGGCTCTTACGGTGCAGGCGGTGGCAGCGCGCGCTGGTGTGGCCGTGGGTACGGTGTATCGCTATTTTGGCGCGAAGGATGAGTTGGCTGCCGAGGTGTTCCGTAATGCGACCGGGCGCGAGGTGGAGGCCTTGGCGCAGGCGTTGCAGGCGGGCGAGAGTGTGGCAGAGCGCCTGGAAAAGGGCTGTCGCATGTTTGTGTTGCGGGCGATGCAGGCGCCGTTGTTGGCGTGGTCGTTGATTGCCGAGCCGGTGGCGGCGGCGCTGGATAGCGAGCGTTTGCGGTATCGCCAGGCGTATACGGCGTTGTTTGTGGATCAGCTGGAGTTGGGCATGCAGCGCGGTGAGTTGCCAGCGCAACCGGCGGCGGTGACGGCAGCGGCGTTGGTGGGTGGTTTAGCCGAGGCGTTGTTGGCGCCTTTGGCGCGCCAAGGTAAGCGGGTGTTGGTGTTGGAAGATGAGACGATTGATGCGCTGGTGGCGTGGTTTTTACGCGCGGCGGGTGTGGGTCAGATAGGAGAGGCGTTATGAGTCAAGTTAAGGTGGGTTTTGGTGGTGAGACGCGGCGTGACGAGGTTCGGCGTGATGGTGCCACTCATGAGGTGTTTAACCAGGCGACGGCGCTGGAAAATTATAATCCAGCGGTGTCAGATAAGGCGCTGCAGGATGGAGTCTGTCGTTATGACGGCGCTTGGGGGCTAGAGGCGGTTAACCAGTTGGGTAAGCGCACGGGCGCGGCCGAGGTGATTGAGAAGGGCTTTTTGGCAAATGCCCATAAGCCGGAGCTGCATACCCACGACCGCTTTGGGCATCGGGTGGATGAGGTGAGGTTTCACCCAGCTTATCACGACATGATGCACATGAGCTTGGAAGAGGGCATTCATGCCGATGCGTGGGCTGCCCCCAAGCCGGGTGCGCATGTGGTGCGCGCGGCGAAAGAGTATTTGATGGCGCAGCTTGAGCCGGGTCATGGCTGTCCGCTGACCATGACCTTTGCCTCGGTGCCTAGTGTGCGGCTGTCGCCCAAGCTGGCGGAAATCTGGCTGCCGAAGATTTTGAACAAGGCCTATGACCCACGCAATGTGCCGTTTACCGAGAAGCAAGCGGTGACCATTGGCATGGGCATGACAGAAAAGCAGGGCGGTTCGGACGTGCAGGCAAATACCACGCGTGCAACCTATGTGGGCGATTCGCCCTATGGTGAAGCCTATGAGATTGTCGGTCATAAGTGGTTTTTGTCGGCGCCCATGTGCGATGCCTTTTTGGTGCTGGCGCAGTTGCCGGACGGACTGACGTGCTTTTTGGTGCCGCGCTGGCGGCCAGATGGCAACAAGAATGCCCTGGAGGTGCAGCGCCTGAAGAATAAGATGGGCAATGTGTCCAATGCCTCGTCCGAGGTGGAGTTTCGTGGTGCTTTGGGCTGGCTGGTGGGCGAGCCGGGGCGTGGTGTGCCGGCAATTATTCAGATGGTGGGCATGACGCGTTTCGATTGCATGGTGGGGTCGTCCGCCTTGCAGCGTCAGGCGGTGGTGCAGGCGATTCACCATTGTCGCCAGCGCAGTGCCTTTGGTAAGCGGTTGATTGAACAGCCGTTGATGAAGAATGTGCTGGCTGACCTGCATTTGGAACAGGTGGGTTCTCTGGCGATTACTATGCGTATGGCGGCGGCGATTGATCGCGCCCAGGCCGGCAGTGAATATGAGAAACATCTACTGCGGCTGGGCTCTGCGGTAGGCAAATATTGGATTTGCAAGCGTACCCCCTTGGTGGCTTATGAGGCCATGGAGTGCCTGGGCGGTAATGGTGTGATGGAAGATTGCATTTTGCCGCGCTTGTATCGCGAGGCGCCGGTGAATGCCATTTGGGAAGGGTCGGGCAATGTGCAGGCGTTGGATATTTTGCGTGCGCTTGGCAAGCAGCCAGCGGTGCTGGATGTGTGGTTTGACGAGCTGGAGAAAACCGATCATCCGTTGGTGCAACAGGCCAAACAGCGTATTGGTCATTTGTTGGCTTCGCCGGATTGCGAGTATTTGGCGCGTCAATTGGCTGATTTGTTGGCCTTGAGCCTGCAGGCGGCTTTATTACTGCAGCAGGATGAAAAGCTGGGTGATTTGTTTGCCCGTAGCCGCTTAAGCGGTGAGGGGGTGCGCCAGTTTGGCACCTTGCCGGTGACGGACGGCCTGGATGCGTTGTTGGAAGAGGCGCTGTAAGTCGCCTGTGTATGAGTTTGTTGTTTTGCGTAGTGGATTTATCGGCATTCTGGTAACCTGTCGCCGCTAAGTTACCGCTTTATCGTGTTGCGATAAGGCGACTATGTCGCTTTAATGAAAGAATAGCCGCTGATTTGCTGGGATGTAGAACAGGTGAGCACTCAAACGAAATACAAATTTTTTGTGAGCTCGACTTACACCGATTTAGTCGAGGCGCGTCGTACCTTGATGCTGTCCCTGCTAGAGCAGGGGCATTTTGTGGTCGGGGCAGAGCTGTATCCCACGGAAGAAAATGGCCTTTGGCAAGCGATTCAAAAGCAAATTGATGCGTGTGATTATTACGTGGTGCTGGTGGGTGGCCGTTATGGCTCTTTGTCACCCATGGGGCTGAGCTATACCCACCGTGAATACATCTATGCGTCAACGCGTAAGAAACCTATTTTGACCTTTATGCACGGGCAGCCGCAGTTGCTGCCTGAGGGCTGTCGTGAAAGCTCGCGAGCCGCACAGATGCAACTGAAGGATTTTCGTCAGTTGGTTAGCCGTGGCTCGATGGTGCGCGAGTGGCATAACCTGATGGAGCTGCTTGAGCTGGCGCGCTCGGTGGTGCCGCAGTTTGTGAGTCGTCATCCGGGCGAAGGCTGGGTGCGTAACACGGCAGTTAAAGATAATTTACGCGTCGAGCAGCTGCAAAAGCGTGTGCTGGAATTAGAAAAGACACTGCAAGAGCGACAAAGCCGCAGTCGTCGACCGACGGAGCCTTTTCCGGCTAATACTCGTGTGGCGGTGCATTATACGGGTGATGTTTTCCTTAAGGGTAATTGCAAGCTAACGGATATCGTCGGCAAGCCTAGCTGGGGACGTTTGTTTGCTTGTTTGGCGCCGCATATGCTGGAATCGGTGCCGGAGAAGGTAATGCACCAGGCGTTGAATGAGTTTTTCGCGGGTCGATCGTTGAATGATGTGCGCGCGGTAACACCTAAGGCGCATGCGGTGCGCAATGTGCGCATCAGCACGGAAAGTTTTAATCGCATTAAGGTGCGCTTGCGTGCGCTGGGTGTAATTGAAAAGAGCGGTGCCAGCTGGCGTTTGACCACCTATGGCGATCACCTTATGACGCAGCTGCTTTCCAAGCCTAGCGTCAATCAATAAGTCGCAGACATAAAAAAACGGCGGGCTAGTGATAAGCCCGCCGTTTTTTTATGTGGGTTAGCGCTGCGTCTTCTCTTTTAGGAAAGCAATTAAATCAGCAGCGGGGATCATTTGCTTGTCGGCATCGCGGCGGCCTTTATATTCCACCACGCCTTCGTCTAGGTTGCGCTCGGAAATCACCAGGCGGTGCGGGATGCCAATGAGCTCGCTGTCGGCCAGCTTCACACCCAGGCGCTCTTTTTTGCGATCGTCATAGAGCACGCTGAAACCGGCTTCTTGTAGCTGTTCATACAGGGCGTCGCAGGTTTCGCGCTCGCGCTGGTTTTTCTTGATGTTCACCGGCACAAGGGCAATATCGAAGGGGGCGATGGCGTCTGGCCAGATGATGCCGCGCTCGTCGTGGTTTTGTTCAATGGCGGCGGCGACGACACGGCTAACGCCGATGCCATAGCAGCCCATGGTGAGCACCACGCTACGGCCATTTTCGTCGAGTACGCTGGCATTGAGTGCCTGGGAATATTTGTCACCCAGTTGGAAGATGTGGCCCACTTCAATGCCTTTCTTGATGGTCAGCTGGCCTTTGCCGTCTGGGCTGGGGTCGCCTTCTTGCACGTTGCGTAGGTCGGCAAATTCGGGCAAAGGCAGGTCACGTTCGAAGTTGACGTGTTGCAGGTGTTTGCCGTCTTCATTGGCACCGCATACAAAGTCGGCCATTACGCTTAGGCTGCGATCGGCGATAATCGGTAGCGATAAGCCAACCGGGCCGATGGAACCGGGCGCGGCACCCACGGCAGCACGAATGTCGGCTTCTTCGGCTAGTGTGAAGGGGCTGGCGACTTGTGGCAGCTTTTCGGCTTTCACGTCATTTAGCGTGTGGTCACCGCGTACGAGCAAGGCAACCAAGGGCGCGTCTTCTTCGGCGCCTTTTACGACAAGAGTTTTGACGGTTTTCTCGGCCGGAATTTGATGTTGCTCGACCAGCTCTTCAATGGTTTTTGCATTGGGCGTTTCAAGCGTTTCCATGGCGGCGCTGGGAGCAGGGCGTTGCCCGGCCGGGGCGACGGCTTCGGCCAGCTCGATGTTGGCAGCGAAGTCGGAGCTATCCGAAAAGGCGATATCGTCTTCACCGGATGCGGCTAATACATGAAACTCATGACTTTTGGCACCACCAATCGAGCCGCTATCGGCGGCAACCGGGCGATAATCCAGACCGATGCGGTCGAAAATGGCGCTATAGGCTTGGTGCATGCGCTGATAGGTTTCTTCCAGCGATTCGGCATTTAGATGGAAGGAATAGGCGTCCTTCATGAGAAATTCACGGGCGCGCATGACGCCAAAACGCGGGCGTACTTCGTCACGGAATTTGGTTTGAATTTGGTAAAAGTTGGCCGGTAGCTGTTTGTAGCTGTGCAGCTCGTTACGCGCGATGTCGGTAATCACTTCTTCGTGTGTCGGGCCGAGTGCAAAGGGGTTGTCATGACGATCGGTGAAGCGTAGCAGCTCGGGGCCATAGGCGCTGTCGCGCCCGGATTCTTGCCATAATTCGATGGGTTGTACCACCGGCATGAGCAGTTCTTGTGCGCCGGCCTTGTCCATTTCTTCACGCACGATTTTTTCAACGTTGCGCAGCACTCGCAGGCCAGTGGGTAGCCAGTTGTACAGGCCGGATGCCAGTTTGCGAATCATGCCGGCACGCAGCATGAGCTGGTGGCTGGTGACGACGGCATCTGCCGGTGTTTCTTTGACGGTGGCAAGCAAGTAACGTGAAGCGCGCATAGTTGGGGTGTCTTTTTCTGGGTGAGTGAGTGGGTGATTCTAGCGGGAATTTGCCCATAAAAAAACGCCAGCGAGGTGCTGACGTTTTTTTAGAGAGCTTGGAGAGCTTTAGTCCCGCTCGGGCAGTTTGTATTTTTCAGGGTGCTTGAGCATCTCCAGCGTCAGGTTGGGAGCCATGACGTTGTGCAGGTTGCGGTCGGTCACTTCGATGAAGTGGCGGCGATCGCTATCAAACTGGCGGAAGCTGCGGTAATCCAGTGCATATAGGCGAATTTCTTGCAGGCGCTTGTAAGCATACATGGAGTCGAGTGCTTCCATGGCAAAGGTGGGGCGCGTGCGGATAGCGGTTTCCAAATGGCGCATGGCTTTGTTGAGGTCGCGTTTTTGATCCATATAAATTAGCGCATTGGCGTATTCATATTGCGTAATCGCTTGATCGGGTACCAGATCAATGGATTTTTCGAAGTCGTGAATGGCGGTAACTGTGCTGGCACCATAGGTGATGCGGCCAGTAAATTTACCCACGCGACGCATAATGCCGGCGTTTACCCCGGCGCGGAAGGCCAGACCTAGCGGATGGTTCGGGTAGATGGTTAGCACGTGTTTTGCAGCGTCTTTAATTTGTGCAATGTAGCCGCGTGCCACAACAACGGGAATGGGCGATTCTTCGGCGATGCGCGCCATGTTGTAAGCGGCACCAAGATAGGCAAAGGCGGCGTTGGCGCGCACTTGAGGATTTTTGTCCGTTGACATCTTTTTAATCATGTCTTTGAAGCTGTCAAAGGTGTCGATGACGTCTTGCAACATCATCAGCTTAACGGACTGGCGTTTAGTCAGGTAGCAGGCGTAGATGGTTTCCGCAAAGGCGCTGAGCTCTTTGCCAATGGCGCCGAGTTTGAGGCCGCCTTTATAGGCATCTTGAAAACGACCGGCAAAAAAGTCACGAGCAACATCTAATAGCGCAGCTTGATACTTTTTCGGGTTGTTGACCAGCTCCTCATCGACCCCTTCCAGGGCGTCGGGGTAATGTTTTTTGACGTACTTAATGAGCTCGATAGAAGGATAGGGAAGCTTTAGCCCGCGCATTAGGTGCGGCCACTTCTCTTTGAGCTGCTCGTTTGTAAAGGTGAAATAAGAGGTGTCGAAGGGCACCGGATTCCACGTCTGATCATAAATACTGCGGTCGATTTGGACACGATCTGATGGGGCGTCACTCGACGTGTCATCGGCAGCAAGCGCAGTTTGTCCAACGGAAAGCAGTGAAAGGCTAAGGAAAATCAAAAGCGTACGAAAGCGCTTAGGTAAGCTCTTTATCATGGAAATGGCTCATTTGTCGTTTTTATAAGTTTTAGTTTTTTTACTTTTGCACAGATACTAACCCCTTTCGAGGGAGGTTTGCCAGTTCTAAGGTGCCAAATTCTTTCCTGTCCGCTCTTTCCTTCTGATTCGGCGCTATAACGATTATACTAGGCGGCTTTCGCAGGGTTGCCCTGTAGCTTAATCAAACACGAAGGATCAAGAACTGATGATGCGAAGCCACTATTGCGGTGATCTACGACAGGATCACGATGGAGAAAAGGTCACCTTGTGCGGTTGGGTACAGCGACGCCGAGATCATGGCGGGGTTATTTTTCTCGACGTGCGAGATCGCGCGGGTTTAGTGCAGGTGGTGTTTGATCCGGACCGTGAAGCGGCTTTTCAGATGGCCGACCGGTTACGAAATGAATACGTTATTAAAGTAGAAGGCAAGGTGCGCTTGCGTGATGAAGGCCTGCGCAATCCTCGCATGGAGACGGGCGATATTGAAGTGCTGGGGCTGGAGCTGGAATTGCTCAACGCCTCCGACACGCCACCGTTTGAGCTGGATGAATACAGCAACGCTGGTGAAGAAGTGCGCTTGAAGTATCGCTACATGGATTTGCGCCGTCCGGAAGCACTAAAACGCTTCCAGTTTCGCTCTAAGCTCACCCATGCGGTGCGCAACTATCTGGAAGAAAGCGGCTTCATGGATGTGGAAACGCCGGTGCTTTGTCGTGCTACGCCAGAAGGCGCGCGTGATTACTTGGTGCCCAGCCGCACCTTCCCCGGTAATTTCTTTGCTTTGCCGCAGTCGCCCCAGCTGTTTAAGCAGCTGCTGATGGTGGCCGGT
>CAYVZZ010000103.1:0-8036 GCA_964456185.1 uncultured Alcanivoracaceae bacterium | reverse complement strand
GTAGGCGACGGCTTTTTTCATCACACGGGCAGATTTCACCACCTGCGGGAGAAACATTTTGCCGGCACCAAACAAGTCGCCCACGACGTTCATGCCATCCATTAATGGACCTTCAATGACGTGCAGCGGGCGGTCTGCCTGTTGACGGGCTTCTTCGGTATCCTCTTCAATATATTCCGTAATGCCTTTCAATAAGGCATGTTCAATGCGCTTGTTGACGGGCGCTTCCCGCCAGCTCAGGTCATCTTTCTTTTGCGCGCCGCTGCCATCGCCACGGTATTCTTCGGCAATGTCCAATAAGCGTTCGGTGGCATCGTCACGACGGTTGAGAATGACGTCTTCAACGGCTTCACGCAGTTTTTCATCCAAATCGTCATAAATGGCCAACTGACCGGCATTAACAATGCCCATGTCCATGCCCTTGCCGATGGCGTGGTAAAGGAATACAGCGTGCAGGGCTTCACGAACCGGATTGTTGCCACGGAAAGAGAAGGAGACATTGGACAGGCCGCCAGACACTTTACAGTAGGGCAGGTTTTGTTTGATATCGCCGGTGGCCTCGATGAAATCGATGCCGTAGTTTTGGTGTTCTTCAATGCCGGTGGCGACAGGGAAAATATTGGGGTCAAAAATAATGTCTTCCGGCGGGAAGCCATCGTTTACCAGTAGGTTGTAGGCGCGCTCACAAATGCGGAATTTACTCTCGCGGGTGTCAGCCTGGCCTTCTTCATCGAACGCCATCACCACGGCCGCTGCGCCATAGCGGCGTAATTCACGGGCTTCGCGTAGGAAGGGCTCTTCGCCTTCTTTCATGGAAATGGAGTTGACGATGGGCTTGCCCTGAATGCACTTTAGCCCGGCTTTGATAACCTCAAACTTGGAGGCATCAATCATGATGGGCACTTTGCAGATGTCTGGCTCGGCGGCCACCAGCTTGAGGAACCGCTCCATGCATTCCACGGCGTCTAGCAGGCCTTCATCCATGTTGATATCAATGACCTGAGCGCCAGCTTCAACCTGTTGGCGAGCCACTTCCAATGCGGTTTCATAATCGCCATCTTTAATCAATCGCAGGAAGCGTGCTGAGCCGGTGACATTGGTACGTTCACCAACATTGACGAACAGTGAATCGTCGTCAATGGTCAATGGCTCTAGGCCGCTTAGGCGCAGTGCTTTTTTTACCTCGGGTCGTTGCCGCGGCGCGTAATCGGCCACGGCGTCGGCGATAGCACGAATGTGCTCAGGCGTGGTGCCACAGCAACCACCAACAATATTGAGATAGCCTTGTTTTGCCCAGTCGCCCACTTCGGCGGCCATGTCTTCGGGAGTAAGATCATACTCGGCCATTTCGTTGGGTAGGCCAGCATTGGGGTGAGCCGATACAAACCCTTCGCTGATGCGCGACAGCTCAGCCATATAAGGACGTAGTTCTTTCGGCCCCAGTGCGCAGTTAAGGCCAAAGGTGATGGGGTCGGCGTGACGCAATGAATTATAAAAGGCTTCGGTTGTTTGGCCAGTTAGCGTGCGGCCTGACGCATCGGTGATGGTGCCGGAAATCATCACTGGAATGTCGACGTTATGATCGTCCTCATATTTCTTGATCGCATACACAGCCGCTTTGGCGTTTAGCGTGTCGAAGATGGTTTCAACGAGTAAAAGGTCGGCACCACCCGCGAGTAAACCGCCAATGCTTTCAGTGTAGGCGTCGACTAATTCATCAAAACTAACGTTACGGAAAGCCGGGTCGTTCACATCAGGGCTGATGTTGGCCGTCCGGTTAGTCGGCCCTATCACACCGGCTACATAACGGGGCTTTTCTGGTGTTTCTTTTGTGGCGGCATCGGCGGCGGCACGGGCGATGCCGGCTGCGGCTTCATTGATTTCATAGGCCAGATCCTGCATGCCATAATCCGACAAGGCAATGCAGGTGGCGTTGAAGGTATTGGTTTCGATAATGTCGGCGCCAGCCTCTAGATAAGATGCGTGAATACCGGTTATCGCATCGGGCTTGGTCAAACACAGCAGGTCGTTGTTGCCTTTTACATCTTGCGGCCAGTCGGCAAAGCGCTCGCCGCGAAAGTCCGCCTCACTTAGCTTGAGGTTTTGAATCGCCGTTCCCATGGCCCCATCAAGAATTAAAATACGCTGTGCTAGGGCTTGCTCTAATTGGCTTTGAACTGACACGGAATGGCCTCAAGTCATGATGAAAAGGGCGTTATTATAGTCGCTGTAGGCCGTTGCCCCCAAATTAAACTGCAATTGTGATGTGTCAACTGGTATTAAAACAGGCCGATCGCTACAATCAGCCGCGAAATCACCATCGTCAACTCACAACGATGCATCCGCTTAAACTGACGTAACAGGTATGAGACAAATATGACGGTATTAAAGAAAACCTTGCTGGCCACAGCACTGTTGAGCATGACTGCCCCCGTATTCGCTGCTGACGCCGAACAACCGAAGAGCCCATGGGAGGGTGCCGCGTCACTGTCTTATATTATTAAAAACGGTAACAGCAATTCGCGTGCAGTTTATGCTAAGGGCAATGTGGCCTACAACTGGACTAAATGGCGCGTTGCGCTAAAAGGTGAGGGCGGCAGCACGGTAAGTGAGGATGACACCACCGGTGAAATGGAGCGTACATCCGAGAAATATTACGCCGAGTTACGTGAAGAGCGTAAGCTCACTGATGCGGACTACCTTTATCATTTGACTACTTGGCTGAACGATAACTTCTCGGGTTACCAATATCAGATTACCGACTCCATTGGATATGGTCGTAAAATCTTTGATACGGACACTCAACAATTGAGTGTTGAAATCGGTCCGGGATACAGCGTACGCCAACGCGAAGATAATGACCCCGTTAATCCAAGTGACAAAGAAGAAGATGCTATTGTGCATCTTGGCGTGAAATATGCGTGGCAGATCACTGAAAGCACTGAGTTTACTGAGGATTTTCAGGCCGACGCAGGTAGTGACAACACCTCTATTCGCGCTGAAACGGGCATTACCACCATGCTTAATTCACACTTGGCATTGAGTGTTGCCCACTTGCTAACTCGTAACTCCGATGTTCCATACGACACGGAAAATACCGATAGCCAAGTCACTATCTCACTGACTTACAAGTTTAAATAAAGGCGCGATTCTGGCCTCAATATAAAGCTCCAACCTTAACGGGTTGGGGCTTTTTTTATTTCAGCGAAGCAATTAGCGCTTGGTCGTCGGCCTCATTTTTAGGCAGAAATGGACGAATCAGACTGTCGCCACGAATTTCTGCGTTCATGACGTGCAAAAAGGTATAAGCCCCCAGCAGTTTACGGAATAGAAAAATAAATTCCTTTGGCGGCACATCAAAATACACCGATAAACTATTGCGACCAGCAATGGCCATAACGCGCTCGGGCAAATTGCTATTGCCCCAAATGTATTCCCCTTGGGCGTTAAGCACGTCGGCGGGAGGTGGGTAGCGGTCTGGGTCTTGCAGCACTTCAATCGCGACAAAACACATATGAGCGAAGGCTTCTTGAGTCGCTTTTGGTGCATTGTCGAGAAAGCCAAGCGTGTGCAGGGCAGTTAAAAGTCGCTTACTGTCATGATGCCAAGCCCCTCGAATCATCTCGCGGCCCGCAGCAATGATAGGCTTTTCAAAATAGCGAATGGCACCGAAATCCAGCAGCACCAGCTGGTCGTCACCCTCGTCATTGAGTCTTAATAGGTAGTTGCCAAAATTCGGGTCAGTCTGCATTTTTTCCCAAAGGAAAATCTCACTGCATGCCAGCTCCATAATGGCGCGTCCCAAACGATTGCGGCGAGTTTGGGATAACTGGGTGAAATCGACATCATTGATGCCTTCACCTTTTTCAAAGGAGGTGCAAAGCACGACGTCCGTGGAGTACTCGGGAAAAGTCTCAGGCACAACGAAACGCTGGTCATCTTTTAGCAGGTCATGGAACAACTGGGTAGTACGCAGTTCAAGCGCATAATCCACTTCGCGACCCAGCATGACGCGTACTTCATCCAGCCAGTTATTAAACTCGCGTGTAATAGGCACCAAACGCGTCATTTTGAGCAGTGAGACGATGGCATTTAGATCAGAGTCGATGGCATTAGCCACGCCGGGATATTGAATTTTGAGACACAACACCTTGCCGTCGGCCTTACGCACGGCGGTGTGAACCTGGCCTAAAGACGCTGCACCCAGTGGCTCACGATTAATATCCAATTCGGCTAAACGTGCTTCGCCCAGCTGGTCTTTGAGCTGGACTTCAATGGCAGGCCAATCTAAAGCGGTGGTGTTGTTTTCTAAGGTGTGAAGGGCGGCTGTAACTTCTTTTGGTAAAAAGTGCTCACCAAACAAGGCCATCATTTGGCCAATTTTGACAATAGAGCCTTTTAACTCGCCCAGTTCGGAGACAAGCCACTGGGCTTGCTGAGACAATATTTCTTGGCGTCGCTCTTTGCGCTTGTCCTTGCTGGTAAATAAGGTGCCAGCTGATAGGGTCGCGTAACGGGCACTGGCTAGAAAACCGACACGTGCCATACTAAAACGCCGCTCAAAGGCACCAGTTTTCACTCGCTTTACGGTCTTTTTGGCCATTTATTGCCCACTTATCCCAAGTAAATTGCCATTCTATCGAATTCTGGTGGCTGCTTCACACCGCTAGTCTGTGTATGATGCGTTGTCTAATGAAAGAATAACAAGGAGTGAATGCCATGCGGCGTGTGGTTTTCAATCAAAAGGGTGGTGTTGGCAAGTCTAGCATTACGGTTAACTTGGCGGCCATTAGTGCAGCCCAAGGCAAAAAAACACTCATTGTGGATCTTGATCCGCAGTGTAATGCCAGCCAATACGTGTTGGGAATGGAGGCGTTTGCAGATGGTGGTCGTGTATCACCTGATATTGGCACCTTTTTTAACCAAACGCTCAGTTTCTCACTTAAGGCGAAAGACCCGCGTAAATTTGTCCATGATACGCGTTTCGACAACTTGTCCATCGTGCCCGCTAGTACCGAATTGGGTGATATCGAGCACTTGCTTGAAAGCAAGCATAAAATCTACAAGTTGCGTGGCATGCTCAAGGCGTTAGAGCGCGAATTTGACGTGATTTATGTGGACACTCCGCCGGCATTCAACTTTTACACACTATCGGCGTTAATTGCTTGTGATCGCTGCTTGATTCCGTTCGATTGCGATGCTTTTTCGCGCCAAGCGCTCTATACGCTGCTGGGTAACATTCAGGAAACCATTGAAGATCATAACGAAGCGCTCGAAGTTGAAGGCATTATTGTCAATCAATTTCAGGCACGCGCTAAGCTGCCACGCCAATTGATCGAAGAGCTCAAGAAAGAAGGGCTGCCACTGCTGGATACGTATCTTGCCAGCAGTGTGATTATGCGTGAATCGCATGATAAGGCGACGCCGCTCGTCAAACTGGCCCCCAAGCATAAGCTGACGGCTCAGTTTCACGAGCTCCACGCAGCGCTCGCCTAATCCTCTGAAAAAGATTAAGCGCCGGCGACCTGCTTGGCGCTTTCTTCTATTGGCTGTTGTGTTTCATCCGAACGCACTTCAAGCCAGTCGGCAATAATGCGCCAGGTTGTGCTTGGCGCTTTGCTGCCGGCAAAAACACCGGCGTGGCCGCCGGGTACGACTTCAAAGCGCTTGTCTTTGCTGGCAACCAGCTTGAGGGCGTCCTTGGCGGCCGCTAAAGTGCAAATGTTGTCTGTTTTGCCTGCCAGCGCCAGCAAATCTTGATGAATGTTGTCAAAACGCGCACGTTTATTACCAATGCGGATACCGCCTTCAACCATATTGTTGCTGATTAGCATTTTAGCAATCACTTCACGCACCGTTGCGCCGGGGTAATCGACCATGTCGTTAAACCATTGCCCCATGGTCATGTGATTGGTGACGTATTCACGATCACCAATATGGCGCACCAGATCCAAATACGATTTCACCACGCCTGGCGGATTGGTCAGCTTAAAGCCAACCGACACCAATTTCCCCGGGATATGGAAAAGCCGTGTGTCGAATGGATCCAAACTGATGCGAAACCATTCATTCAGCTTGAGGGCAGGGCGACTGATTACCGAGGCAATACGACCCAACTGGCCGCCGCGATGAAAGTTAACCGGGCTGGCAATGGTGGCGAGCGATTTAACCGGCGCATCAGGATGCGCACCAAGATACATCAACGCCAACAGGCCGCCCATGCAATAGCCCAGCAAATTCACTTGTTGTGTGTCCGCGTGTTGTTTTACTACGTCTACAGCCTTCGGCAACCAACGATTAACATAGGTGGACAAGTTTAGCTCGCGATTGGCAGCCGATGGTGAACCCCAATCCACTAAATACACCTTGTAGCCACGAGCCATGAGGTATTTCACCATGCTCCGTGTTGGCATGATGTCAAATGTCCAAGAATGAATGCCCAGCGCCGGGATTAAAATCAGCGGAATCGCATGCTTGGTCGGCGTAACGGCGATTTCTTTGCCCTCTACCGTAATCGACTGGGTCGGTGGTAGGCTGTAATGGCGTACCGACATGATGTCATCACGAAAAAGCTCAATCCAGGGTGTTTTGTCGGTGCGGATAAAGTGCTGTGGGTGACGGCGACGTTCCACCACATTACTGATCGCAGACCATCCACTGCGGGCTTTTTGTCGAAATTGCATGCTGCTTGCCTGAAAATAATACGAATTGGGATCAATTTTATACTTTTTACCTTCAATTGCCCATGCAGAGTGCTTACCCTTATGAGCCAATAGGGAGGGGCGTTACATGACGAACACCACAACACGCAAAACCGCTTGTGATCATTTTCTTGCCACCGTTAAACATTCGGTAAATCTCGGCATGACCGTGGAAGACACTTTTCAACGTGCCGTGACTGTGCGACTACCTTGGCGTGAAGACTTGGTAGGCAACCCGGAGACCGGCACTTTTCATGGCGGCGCGCTATTTGCCTTCATGGATATGGCTGGCGGCTTGGCGAACACCTGCACTACCTTTCCCGTGTTTGAAATCACGCCTACCATCGACATGCGGGTTGATCACCTGCGCGCCCCTGAAAAAGGCAAGGCGGTACTCTGCCATGCTGAATGCTATCGGCAGAGTCAACAAGTCATGTTTGTTCGCATGACGGTCTACGAAGAAAATGACGAAGACAAAGTTGTTGCCACCGGCCTCGCCACCTACATGCGCATGAAACTGCCGACACAATACAAGGATTGATTATGAGTGATTCATTAGCCCAGCTCATTGCCGACTGTCGTGCCGGCAAGTTGCCATACCAAGCTTTGGTCGAGCGCGTGCCCTACGCCAATTTCCTTGGCATCCAAGCCGAAGCGCGCGGTGAAGACGTGAGCTTTGCATTGCCCAGAAATGACAGCAACATTGGCAACCCCACGCTGCCCGCCTTGCATGGCGGTGCGATTGCCGGCTTTATGGAACAATCGGCTCTTATCTTTCTGATGTTGGCCATGGGTGAGCCTAAAGTGCCGAAGACTATCGATTTTTCTATCGACTATCTGCGAGCGGGGCATTATCGCGACACCTTTTCGGAATGCCAAGTGACTCGATTAGGGCGTCGCGTGGCCAATGTACACATATCGGCTTGGCAAACAACACGACGTGAGCCCATCGCCATGGCGCGTGCCCACTTTTTGCTGGCAGAAGAAGCGGATACAACTATCATTGCATAACCGAGCCAACAGCTTATTTTGCTTTTGGATTCACCACACTGGCCACGACTATCCATTAACTAAACAGCCCCAATAGAAAACGGCCGCTTCAGTCAATGAAGCGGCCGTTTTGCGTCCAAAAGCAATTGTTCGATTAATCGCCAGTGGGCGTCAGTGCCAATTCGACACGACGGTTTTGTGCACGGCCTGCTGCCGTGTCGTTGCTAGCGATTGGGTTGGCTTCACCAAACCCTTGCACGAAGATACGGCCACGTTTTACGCCGAAATTCATCAACACGTTAGCCACAGACTGGGCGCGTTGCTGAGACAACATCATGTTGTAGC
>CAYVZZ010000102.1:0-8074 GCA_964456185.1 uncultured Alcanivoracaceae bacterium | reverse complement strand
GAGCAGATTGAACTGGAAGGCGTTATTAAAGACACCCTGCCCAACACCATGTTCCGTGTTGAGCTGGATAACGGCCACGTTATTACCGCCCATATTTCAGGCAAAATGCGCAAACACTACATTCGCATTCTGACAGGTGACCGCGTCCGCGTAGAAATGTCACCTTACGACCTCAGCAAAGGTCGCATTACCTTCCGTATGAAATAAGCATTAGGCCGGCTCTGCTTCGGCCATTTCAACGCTTAACGACAAGGCATCTCCTTTTACGTCAACTTTGACGCGCCCTGCCTTGTCGGCCAATTGGCCAAACAACAGCAGCTCTGACAGTGGCTTCTTCAGGTGTTCCTGAATAGTGCGTGCCATCGGCCTTGCGCCCATGTCGCGGTCATAGCCTTTCTTGGCAAGCCACTCTCTTGCAGCTTTGCTGGTTTCCAGCGTAATTTGCTTATCGTCAAGCTGCACTTGCAACTCAACCAAGAATTTGTCGACCACATTGAGGATCACCTCGGGCGACAGATGATTAAACTGCACCACGCCATCCAACCGGTTACGGAATTCCGGCGTAAATACTTTCTTCAATGCTTCCAGTCCGTCGGTGGAATGATCCTGCTCGGTAAAGCCAATTGATGTACGGCTCATCTTCTCCGCACCGGCATTAGTGGTCATCACCAATATGACATTTCGGAAGTCAGCTTTACGTCCGTTGTTGTCTGTCAGCGAGCCGTTGTCCATCACCTGCAGCAGCAAGTTATAGACTTCCTGATGCGCCTTTTCGATTTCATCAAGCAGCAACACACAATGCGGTGTTTTAGTGATGGCCTCCGTTAGCAGACCACCTTGATCATAGCCCACATACCCTGGCGGCGCGCCGATCAAACGGCTTACTGTGTGGCGTTCCATGTATTCGGACATGTCAAAACGCACCAGCTCGACGCCGAGAATATTTGCCAACTGTCGGCAAATTTCGGTCTTACCCACCCCGGTGGGGCCTGCGAACACAAAAGAACCAACTGGCTTATCCGGCTGTTTCAATCCGGCACGAGCCAGTTTGATGGAGGCCGACAGCATATCGATGGCTTGATCTTGTCCAAACACCGTCATCTTCAAATCGCGCTCTAACCGCTGCAATGATTTGCGATCATCCGATGACACATTACGCGGCGGTATTCGCGCCATTTTAGACACAATGCTTTCAATATCCGGCTTATCGACACAACGTTCGCCTTCCGCCACGTGCAGCTTCTGCCAAGCACCCGCCTCATCGATAACGTCAATGGCTTTGTCGGGCAGGAAGCGATCGGTAATGAAACGTGCCGACAATTCTGCCGCCGAACGCAGCGCCGCTGTGGTATAGGTGACCTTGTGATAGTCGGCAAAACGGGTGTTGAGTCCTTCCAGAATGCCGACAGTTTGTTCCACCGATGGCTCAACCACGTCAATTTTCTGGAAACGGCGCGACAACGCATGATCTTTCTCGAACACGCCACGGAATTCCGCAAAGGTGGTCGAACCCATGCATTTTATTTGCCCGGAAGCCAGCATGGGCTTGAGTAAGTTTGAGGCGTCCATGACGCCACCAGACGCCGCCCCCGCGCCAATAATGGTGTGGATTTCATCAATAAACAGCACCGCATGCGGCTGCTTTTTCAGCTCGGCCAGCAGCATTTTAAAGCGCTTTTCAAAGTCACCACGATACTTGGTGCCAGCCAGCAATGCGCCCATGTCCAGCGAATAAATAACCGCATCGCCTAATGCCTCGGGCACCTTATCTTCGACAATCATCAAGGCTAGCCCTTCGGCTATGGCGGTTTTCCCCACGCCGGGTTCGCCCACCAGCAAGGGGTTGTTCTTGCGCCGACGGCAAAGAATCTGCGCCGCCCGTTCAATTTCGGCTTCGCGACCCACTAGCGGATCAATCAAATCCTGGCGTGCCTGTTCGTTGAGGTTGGTGGTGTAGTTATCCAGCGCCGTGGCATCGGCTTCTTTTTCGCCACCCACCTGAGCACCCACATCGCCAGCTTCTTCGTCGGTATTCGCCGTTAAACGCGAGATGCCATGCGACATAAAATTAATTACATCGACCCGATGAATGCCTTGAGAGTGCAGCAGATAAACCGCTTGGCTTTCTTGCTCGCTATAAATGGCCACTAGCACGTTGGCGCCAGTAACTTCTTCTTTGCCGGATGACTGCACGTGAAAAACCGCACGTTGCAATACACGCTGAAACCCCAATGTCGGCTGAGTTTCATGATCTATTTGTTCCACTCCATTGGGCAGCAGCGGTGTGGTGTCTTTGATAAATTGCCGCAGCGAGCTGGATAGCACAGGAATATCTGCACCGCAGGCATCCAGCACTTCCATCACAGAAGGGTTTTCCAGCAAGGCCAACAGCAGATGCTCCACCGTGATGAACTCATGGTGATAGCTACGCGCCTCATGGAAGGCCATATTCAACGATGTTTCCAGTTCATGGTCGAGCATTGTTACCTCCTGCGAACATCAGGTGCTGTTTGTACCAACCTACCGCATGCGGAGAGTGATATCCACGTCAGATCAACCTGCATTACGCTTCTTCTACTTGGCAAAGTAAGGGGTGTTGGCATTCGCGGGCATAATCGATCACTTGCTCCGCCTTGGTTTCTGCCACATCTCGGCTGAACACGCCGCATACGGCGCGCCCCTGCTTGTGCACTGTCATCATGATGCGCACGGCCTGCTCACGATTCTTTGAGAAATAACGTTCGAGGACTTCCACGACAAAATCCATCGGCGTGTAGTCGTCATTGAGCATAACGACCTTGTACATGAGCGGCTTGCGTAGCGCCGACTTGGCCTTCTCCAACGCCAAGTCACCCACGTCGGGTGAAATGGGTAATGGATCATGTGGGGGTTGTGATTGTTGCCAGCTCAAGCGTCGCTCTCCGTTATTGACTACTCTCATACTATCTTATGTATTTATGGAGGTGGAAGCTCGTTTTTTCAATGCAGATAAACGCCACAGAATGTTACCCACATGTTGACATCCGTTAATATCTGGTCAAAAGTTGGTCAAAGACCCAGCAAAAAAATAAGAGGGGACAATGCCACAGGGGACAGTTAAATGGTTTAACAACGCAAAGGGATACGGCTTTGTTTGCCCGGATGACGGCGGTGACGATCTCTTTGTCCATTACTCTTACATCCAAATGGAAGGCTACAAAAGCCTGAAGGCAGGCCAACCGGTTGAGTTTGACTTGAAGCCCAGCGACAAGGGGTATCATGCCGTCAATTTGCAGCTGGTCGGTGACACACCATCCTCAACAGATATGCCAGCACAGCAGCACAGTTGAGCGAGTTTCAATTTACCGTTTTACATCAGCCAACACATCTTGTATTGGTTTGCTTTGGCCTGTCCGGTAAACTCGTAAAAAATCACAAAAACTGGGGATCTTATGCAACAAGCACCTGAATACAATCCGTATGCTGCGCCGCGTGGCGAAGTGCAACAGCCTGTAGCTACGGCTGACGATATCAAAATCTTCTCTGCGCAGGGGCGGCTTGGGCGGCTACGCTTAATTGCCTACACCTTTGTCATGTCGCTGGTATTATTTGGCGGCGTGGGGCTGCTAACGCTCATTTTTGGAGGCGTCGGCTACCTTGTGTCAGGCTCGGAAGATGCTTTTTTAGTTGCCGGCGTTATCTTCTTTATCATCGCTTTCATCCCGGCATTAATCATCACAATACGTTGGGGCATACGGCGTGTACACGATTTCAACGTATCGGGCTGGCTCATGCTTCTCATGTTCGTGCCTTACGTAAACTCTATCTTTCAACTCATTCTGATATTGGTGCCGGGCACCAAAGGGCCAAACCCATATGGCCCTGTGCCTCCACCTAACTCTAGCGCGGTTAAGGTTCTGGCTGGCATTTACATCGGCATGACCGTACTGGGACTTGTCGTGGGTATCGCTGCCGCCATCACGATTCCTTTCATCGCAAAATAAGGCGCAGTTTTTGCGGGCGTTTACAGACGCCCGCTGTCTTTGATATCCAGATAATGATTAATAACTGCCGGGGTTAAGTCTTCTACGCTAGTATTAATCACCATGGCGCCTCTACGTGACAAACGCTTATGATTGGCCGACCGACGACTCAAATAGCGACTTCCTTCCGCATATTGTAATGCACCACGCAAGTCGGTTACCTCGCGCGTTTCAAGCCCATTAATGTGTGGCTCTCGCAACGAAACGATCAGCACCAAATGGCGATGCTTGAGTAACTCTACGGCCTGCTCCAATTCACGCGTATCGTCATCCCCCAGGTTGCTCATTATGACAATTAACGAGCGTCGACGTTGTCTCGCCAACACTGCCTGAGCACTTTGAATGTAATCGGCCGCACCGCCACCAGCTGACACCGCATAAAACGATGAAAGCAACGCCCTATGCAACCCCTGCCCCTTCACTGGCGGCACCCAGGTTTGTGCTTCGCCCATATCCATCATGCCCACGGCATCCCCTTGGTCGAGCGCCACATGCGCCAGCATCAAAGAGGCATTAAGGCAGTAATCGAAATGACTTAACCCCTGCTCCCGTGTTCGCAAACGAAAGCCTGTATCCAACAGAATAACCAAATTCTGGTTACGCTCTTGACGATATTCCCGTGAAATCAGCTGTTTGTGCTTGGCACTAGCCTTCCAGTCAATTTGTCGAAGCGCATCGCCTTCCTGATAAGCGCGCAATTGATGAAAATCCGTGCCCTGCCCTTTATACCGTCGCCGTACCCCCATCACACTGGTGCGATTCAGTGCAGCCAGCAGGTCATACCCCTGCATGGCTTTAAAATCAGGTAACACCCGTAGTGACTGGGGATTATGATACAGGTACTGCATATCCCACAGATGCCAGCGCGATCTGACACGCAACGCCGTAGCCGAAATACCATAGGCACCGCGTTTTAGGGGCTTTATCTGATAACTCGGCTGTTGCACCCGCTGCGGGTCAATCAGGAAATGGCAAGGAAAATCAGCACAGACCATATCTGCGGGAAAATGGTCATACAGACTGACGGCCAATGCTCGAGGTGTATTGTTGACCACGCGTAGCTCAATAGCCTGCCAGCGCCCCACCGACATATTGTGTGGCAACTGACGATCAACAGTTAGCCCCTTGGCTGCTTGTCGAGATAACAACCAGTCGACTAGGGTCACTGCAGTCAGCGCCAGCAGCAAAGCCAACACCACTCGATGCAATACAGTATGAACTGCCGGCGTCAAAAAGGCGGCGACAAGTGACATGAGACCGGCAATAACCAATGCCAGTATAAAGGAAAGCAATAAAGACGAAGGCCGACAGCCCTTGGCTTGTATCATTGGCGTGGCGCGGCCGTTTTATCCAATAATTCTTGCAGCAAGTGGTCGGCACTGACACCGGCAATTTGTTGGTCGGCATCAAGCAGCACCCGATGACGTAACACCGGCAACGCAATCGCTTTGACGTCATCCGGAATGACAAAGTCGCGCCCGGCCATAATGGCTTTCGCACGCGCTGCTGTGGCCAAACACAAGCTCGCGCGCGGCCCCGCACCACGCTGAATGCCCATCCAGTCGCGAGTGGTAGTCACCAGTTTCACAAGATAATCCACCACCGCATCGTCCAGCGTGATGTCACGCACCCGCTGTTGTAACGCCAAAATATGCGCCGGTTTTAACACCGGCTTGCACTCGGCAAGATAGTCATCCTGTCCGGCCGACGAAGCCACCTGCTTGACCATCTGTGCTTCATCGCCAGGCACTGGATAATTCAGAAACAGCTTAAACATAAAGCGGTCGAGCTCGGCCTCCGGCAGTGGATAGGTGCCATCCTGCTCAATGGGATTCTGCGTAGCCAGCACCATAAAGGGATGCCCTACCTGCAAGCTGCGCCCTTCAATGGTGACCTGCCCCTCCTGCATGACCTCAAGCAAGGCCGATTGGGTTTTCGCCGGTGCCCGGTTGATTTCGTCCGCCAGCAATAAGTTGGTAAACACCGGCCCGCGACGAAGCCGGAAACGCTGTTCTTTCATGTCGTAGAGCGTATGACCGGTAATATCGGCCGGCATCAAGTCTGGTGTAAACTGGATACGCGCAAAGTCGCCCCCCAATAGTTTGGCCAGACTTCTTGCCAACAAGGTTTTACCCAGCCCGGGCACCCCTTCCAACAGCACATGCCCCCCCGCTAACAAGGCAGTGATAATTTGCTCCACCACCTCGTCCTGGCCTATTACCACCCGCTGCAATTCCTCTTTAAGACGGGAGAGCACCGCTGCCGCTTTGGTGACGGACATATCGGCTGTTTGTTCGGTCATATCTGATCCTTCAATTGTTGTAGCTCACTAATAAGAGAAACAAAGTTTTTGCGTTCAATCGGTTGTTGATACAAGAGATGCCGCAAGTGTGTTTTGTTATGGGGTGTTCTTTCTGCCAACAAACGTAACCGTTCCTGCCGTCCGGCTCGACGAAAACCTTGTACGCGCTGTGAGGCCAAGTCGATGACCTGCTGACGTACCGCGTCAATCAGCGGTTGCTCTGCATGGTGCCTCCATAAAAACCACCCACTGGCCTGCAAATGCTGCTGTAAGTCGGGTTCGTCTTCGGGCAACTGATGATGTACCGGCCCAAAACGCCGCCCTGCCCGCCACAGCCAAAGTAAAATGCCCAGTGCGGTTATGATCAATACCAGCCAGCCATGCTGCCACAAGGTACCCCAAAGCGACGGTGGCTCTTTGTTATCAACCACCATCAGGCCATCCGTTGGCCCAACCAACGTCCAAAGCAAATAAGCATGATTATGACAGCCGAGATGGCGGTTATGCCAAATAGTCGCCGACGGCAATAACGTGACACTACCCTGACCGACAGCAAACTGAAGCAAACGAATGCCTTGTTTGTCTTTACCTTCAAGACGCAACCGAATGCCTTGCTTCGTATCAACCTGCTTCAACAAGCGGTTGGAATGCGCCGCAAACTCCACTTTATCCTGACCAATCGACACAGCGGGAATATCAGCCCCGCTATAGCAGCTCATCAAGATTGTCTGAAGCAACGAAGCTCTCTCGTCTGGGCTTTTATACACACTGACACCCAAGACATCCATCAGAGGAGTTTTCAATGTCTCATCAACACCAACAAAGGGGTTATCGACAGCAACAATCAGCTGCCCGCCTTGCTTCACCCAATGCAACAGATTGCCCGTTTCCGCTGGCGTCAATTGGGCATACACATGAGTGAGCAACAAAGTCGAGTGAAGTTGTTGGAGACGGCTCTCGTGTTGAATCAACTGCAGACCATCTTCGACTTCAATCGGCCTGCCCCATTGCTGCAACAATTTGTCGGTAGCCAACCAGGGGTTGGCCAAGGCTTGCTCGGTTAAACCGGCCTCGACCACACGCTTCTTCAAATGACCAGACAGCCACCAACCCGCTGCGGCCAGTAACAGCGCAACGACAACGGAAGCAATAACCCAACGACGCGCTGTTTGGCTCATGTGTTGTCACCTGCAGTGGAGCCGAACACCCTTTGCCACTCTTGGTGTAAAAGTTCGAACGCAGAACGAGGCGGTAAATGGTGACCATAGGCTAACTGCAACCAGCAATCGTTCAATCGTTCAAAGTAACCGCTAACGCTCTGATTACCTGCTTTCCTCACACGCCGTAAACAATCGCCCTCTACATCACCGGGGGCAAAGATCACCCCCTGTTGATGCAGCCTATCCAAGGTGGCGCGGTACAGCATCGCCATGGCCTTACGCTGCTGACCATTATCCCAAAGCGCCAAAAGGCGTTGATACCAATCTGCCGGCAAGTCATCATCAGCCGCCTCATTAAGAAACTGAAAGCTGGGGAGTGGTGCTTTCCCCTGCTTGGTCTCTCGGCTTAGCGTTAAATAATGCCGGTGTCGGTAAAGCTGAAACAGCAGCCACGCCACAAAAGCCGCCAACAACAGATAAATCGTATAGCGCACTACCTCAACCAACCCGTCCCAAAAGCCGGACAATTCAGCTGGGGCGGGCGGCTCGTCGGGTGAAAAAGAAAAATCGGGCACCCAGGTGGTTACGCG
>CAYVZZ010000101.1:0-8126 GCA_964456185.1 uncultured Alcanivoracaceae bacterium | reverse complement strand
CCGAAGCCGAAGCCGAAGCCGAAGCCGAAGCCGAAGCCGAAGCCGAAGCCGAAGCAGGAAATCGATTGGTCGAAGTTTACGCAAAACGACATGGCCGACATGATGGCGCAGGAAAATATCGCCATGGCCAAGCAGCAAGCGTCCAAAGAGGAAGTGAAGGAAAGCGAAAAGCAGGCTGATGTGCTGGCTCACAACGGCAAAACTGCGGCCGCTATTTCCGCCATTAAGTTGGCGCTAAGTCAAAAGTGGCAGCGACCACCCTCTGCCCGAAACGGCATGGAAGTGTTGCTGGAAATCCGTCTGATTCCCGGTGGCGATGTGGTCAGCGTGCGTATTCTTAAATCCAGTGGCAATAAAGCACTGGATGCGTCCGCCGTACAGGCGGTACACAAAGCCAGCCCCTTGCCTGTGCCATCGGGGGAGCTGTTCGATAAATTCCGACAATTTGCATTGAAATTCAGACCGGAGGATTTGCTCCTGTGAGAAAAATTGCCGTATTTCTATTGCTGTTCTGTTCGCTCCCTGCGTTAGCCGAGCTGCAAATCGAAGTCACCAAAGGGCTAAAAAATGCCACGCCGATTGCCGTGGTGCCTTTTGCGGGTAGCGCCTTATCGGGAGCGAATAAGCTATCCTCTATTATCAGTGCCGATCTCCACCGTAGCGGCATGTTTGCGCCGTTGGCCGCAAACGACATGTTGAGTCGGCCAACCAGTAAAGACGACATTATTTATCGTGATTTTCGGGTGTTAGGTATTCCCTATTTGGTCATTGGCCAAATCAAACAAGCCGGTGCCGGCTCGTTTCGTGTGCATTACGCGCTGTATGACGTTAACCGGCAGAAGTTGATGCTGGGGCAAACCTTTAAAGCCAGTGGCACGCAAATGCGTGATGTAGCACATGCCATATCTGACAAGCTATTCGAAAAGCTGACTGGAATTCCCGGCGTCTTCTCAACCAAGATTTTGTACGTCACATTTAATCGTCACAGCGATTACCCCTATCAGCTGCAATATGCCGATGCCGATGGTCATCGTGCGAAAACCGTATTGCGCAGCAAGCAGCCGATTATGAGCCCTGCTTGGTCGCCAGACCATAAATCCATCGCCTATGTGTCGTTTGAAAATAACGGCTGGCCAGCTATTTACATTCACGAGCTGGCAACCGGCAAACGCCGCATTGTCAGTCGTGCATCGGGCATTAATGGCGCACCGGCGTTCTCGCCAGATGGCAGCAAGCTGGCCATGACGTTATCGAAAGACGGCAACGCCGAAATTTATGTGCTCGATATCGCCAGTGGCGACCTAACGCGCTTAACCCACAACTATTCGATCGACACAGGTCCCAGCTGGATGCCAGATGGCGAAGGTATCTTGTTTACTTCAGGTCGCGGCGGCGGCCCGCAAATTTACAAAATGCGCTTAGATGATAAATCGGTCAGTCGGGTGACCTTCCACGGCAGCTACAACGCCCGTGCGGATATCACACCAGATGGTCGTTTTCTTGTTTATGTTCATCGTCAAGCCGGAAAGTTTCACATTGCAGTTCAGGATCTTATCGCAGGAACCTTCCGAACTGTGACAGAGACCCGATTTGATGAATCACCTAGTATCGCACCCAACGGAAGTATGGTAGTTTATGGCACCTTGTATCAGGGGAAAGGCGTTTTAGAAGCGGTTTCCATTGATGGCAAGGTGAAAATTCGATTACCATCGAAACGGGGACAGGTAAGAGATCCGGCATGGTCACCTTACATGTAACCTGTGTTGGGGCTACAAAACCAATTCACAATTGTAATTTCAAAACCCTAAGAGGAGTTACCCATGCGTAAATTGAAACTCAGCCAACTGTTGGTTGCACTGGTTGCTGCTATGGCATTAGCCGCCTGTTCCAGCACACCAAATGACCAAAACACCACGCAGAACGATTACAACCCACAGCCGCAACCGCAGCAGCCGGTTACCAACACGCAGCCGGTGCAACAAACCGAGCCGACCGTGGTGGAAAACAACGAGCCTGCTATGCCGGTGACAGCAGAAAATTTCTGGAACAACCCTGTCAACTATGATGGCACCACCGACACCCGCGTGATCTATTTCTCTTTCGATAGCTCACAAGTGCCAAGCGCTGCCTTCGATACACTGCGTGCGCACGCCGAGTATCTGATGAACAATGCTAACGCAACTATCCGCTTGGAAGGTAACACCGACGAGCGCGGTACCCGTGAGTACAACGTGGCGCTGGGCGAGCACCGTGCGAAAGCCGTTGCCCAATTCCTGCGTGTACAAGGCGTTGACGCATCACAAATCAAAATCGTCAGCTATGGCGAAGAGAAGCCAGCAGCATTTGGCCACAGCAAAATGGCCTGGGCTAAAAACCGCCGAGTTGTCATCAACTATCTGTCTAACCAACCCTAAGTTGGTCAGTTGATATGAAACATCCTGTTATCTGGATGTTGATGGGGCTGTTACTGCCCAGCGTGCAAGCGCTGGCCGCCAGTACCGGCCCCGTCGTCGTCAAGGATCTTACCGCGGCCACGGTGACTGCAAATGGTCAGGCGATGCCGGTATCTGCTGCGGGAAACGGCACTGCCAAATCTGCCTCGGACGGTCAATCGGCAGGCGGCAATTTGTTGGTGTTGGTGCAGCAGTTACAACGCTATCAAAAGCAGCTCAACCAATTGCGCGGCGACGTAGAGCAGTTGCGTCACCAGGTGGATCAGATGCAGAAAAACGCCCGCGAGCGTTATGTGGATCTCGATACGCGTTTGCGTGACTTGTCAGCCGGTAAAGCAGCGACAACCTCCGATGCGAATACGGCAACCGATGAGGCTGATTCTGCTAGCGCTGAAACACCTAGCCAAAAGCCCAGTGTATCTGCCGCAGAAGATAACAAGGCTTACGTGGCCGCACGCAATAAGCTGTTGTCTGGTGATCACAAAGGAGCTGCCAAAGCGCTCTCGAGCTACCTCACTAAATACCCCAACGGTCTGCATGTGGCCGATGCCCGTTACTGGCTGGGTGAGGTGTATCGCATTGAAGGCGATGACGCATCACTGGAGAAGGCCGCTAAGCAGTTTAAACAGCTGATTAACGACTTTCCGAATAACAGCAAAGTACCGACCGCTTTGTATAAGCTGGCTACTGTCCGTGCGCGCCAAGGCGAATCGGGCAAAGCAAAAGTGGCCTTAAAACGGATTCGTCAACAGTTTCCTGATAGCAGCGAAGCCAAGCTGGCTGCTAAGTTGCTGAAAGCACTTTGATATAAACGGCTTTCATTTCAGTACGAATAAACAGGTCGCCGATGCGGCCTGTTTACTTTTCTGCTTCCTGTTAAAATATGCGCCACTTTCGCGTGAAGAGGCGCACCTCACCATGTCATCTGCCCAGCCCATCGGCCTGCGCATTACCGAAATTTTTCACTCACTGCAGGGCGAGTCGTCCAGTGTGGGCTATCCTACCGTTTTTATTCGACTTACTGGCTGCCCATTACGTTGCACCTATTGTGACACCACCTATTCGTTCCATGGTGGCGAGCGCATGTCCCTGTCGGATGTGCTCGACAAGGTGGCCAGCTTTGGTGCCCGTCATGTGTGTGTCACCGGCGGTGAGCCGCTGGCACAACCGGCCTGCTTGCCGTTATTGGGCAAGCTGTGCGATTTGGGCTATGAAGTAAGTTTGGAAACCTGTGGCGCCTTGGCAATTAATGCGGTTGATGAACGCGTCAACGTGGTGATGGATATTAAAACGCCTGGTTCTGCCGAAGAAAAGCGCAATCTGCCCGCTAATATCGACGCGCTGCGCCCTCACCATCAAGTGAAGTTTGTGTTGTGCGATCGCGCTGACTACGACTGGGCCAAGGCACAAATCACCACTCATGATTTAACCAACAAAGTGGCTGATGTGCTCTTCTCGCCGGTCTGGGAGAGCCTGCCGGCTGTCCAATTAGCCGATTGGATTATTGAAGATCGTCTGCCGGTGCGTTTTCAAATGCAATTACACAAAGTGTTATGGGGGGATGAACCCGGAAAATGACTGCTCAAACCGAAACTGCCGTTGTACTCTTATCGGGTGGCTTGGATTCATCCACCTGTCTCGCTATTGCCCGCGATAAAGGCTATGAATGCCATACGCTGGCGTTTGATTATGGTCAGCGCCACCGTTCCGAGCTGGCCGCTGCCGAGCGCATTTCAAAACACTTGGGGGCAGCCAGTCACCGCGTGATTCATTTGGGTATGGACGCCATTGGCGGTTCGGCGTTAACCGATGACGCCATCGACGTGCCGGAAGAGGAAAGCCAAGGTGTGCCCGTTACCTATGTGCCGGCACGTAATACGGTATTTTTGTCGTTGGCCTTGGGGCTGGCCGAAGTGGTCGATGCGCAGCATATTTTTATTGGTGTCAATTCGGTGGATTTTTCCGGTTACCCGGATTGCCGACCCGCCTTTATCGAGGCATTTTCCCGCTTGGCGGCTTTAGCGACGGTGGCGGGCACCGAAGGTAAAGCGCCGGGCATCGAAACCCCATTGCAGCAGCTCAGCAAAGCTGAGATTATTCAAACAGGCAGTCGGCTTGGCTTGGACTATGCGCTTACCGTGTCTTGCTATCAGGCCGATGAGCAGGGCAAAGCCTGCGGCAAGTGTGATAGCTGTCGCTTGCGCCATCAGGGCTTTGTAGAGGCAGGCGTGGCCGATCCGACACCTTATCGGCGTTGATGTATATTTCGTCATTGGCTTTAATTTGACCGGTTGAATAGTTTTTTACGCAAAAAATCTTGCAACTCGACGAATACGTTGTATCATTGCGCGCCATTGGACGGGTCGTTAGCTCAGTGGTAGAGCAGTTGGCTTTTAACCAATTGGTCGAAGGTTCGAATCCTTCACGACCCACCATCCTTCCTCCTGTTTCCTTCTATCGTCTGCTTTACAGGCGTTTCTCCAAGAAAGCTAAGACAAAATCCAGTACACTGCAGCTTTCAATAGAAGCTGGAAGTATTTGTGTCTAAAACCATTCTTGTGACCGGCGGTGCGGGCTATATCGGCTCACATACGGTGCTGCTGCTATTGCAGGCCGGTTATTCCGTTGTTGTATTAGATAATCTCAGTAACAGTAGCCCTGAATCCTTGCGCCGCGTGGCCGAACTGGCCGACGGTGCCTCTGCCGAATTGGTAGAAGGCGATATTCGCGATCGTGCCTTGCTGGATCAGCTGTTTGCACAACACCAGATTGATGCAGTGGTGCATTTCGCCGGACTCAAAGCCGTGGGCGAATCGGTTGAACAGCCGTTAAATTATTACGACGTTAACGTGAATGGCAGCTTGGTGCTGCTACAGGCCATGCAGACGGCCGGTGTTAAACAGTTGGTGTTTAGCTCGTCGGCTACCGTCTATGGGGATCCGGCCAGTGTGCCCATTCGCGAAGATTTTCCACTGCAAACTACCAATCCTTATGGCGCGACCAAGTTGCACATTGAGGACATGCTGCGCCATTTGCACGCCAGCGACGACAGCTGGGGCCTGGCGATATTGCGTTATTTTAATCCGGTAGGCGCTCACGAAAGTGGCCGTATCGGTGAAGACCCAAGTGGTATTCCCAATAATTTGATGCCGTATATTGCGCAAGTGGCAGTGGGCAAGCGAGAGAAATTGAGTGTCTTCGGAAGCGACTACCCCACACCCGATGGCACTGGCGTGCGCGATTACATCCATGTGATGGATTTGGCGCAAGGGCATCTCGATGCGTTGCAATGCTTAAGTGAACAACCGCAGCTGTTACAGGTCAATTTAGGCACTGGGCAGGGGTATTCGGTGTTGCAGATGGTGGAAGCCTTTGCCGCCGCCTGTGGCCATGCCATTCCTTATCAACTGGTTGATCGTCGCCCCGGTGACGTGGCCGCTTGTTATGCGGACCCTGCCTTGGCAAAACAGCTATTGGGTTGGGAAGCAAAACGTGATTTACAAGCCATGTGTGCCGATCACTGGCGCTGGCAAAAAAACAATCCGCAAGGGTATTCCGAATGACAGTACGTAAGGCAGTAATTCCGGTTGCCGGGTTGGGCACACGCATGTTGCCCGCCTCTAAAGGCATTCCGAAAGAGCTTTTAACGGTGGTCGATAAGCCCACTATTCAATATGTGGTCGAAGAGGCCGCCGCCGCAGGTATCACCGATATTCTGCTGGTATCCCACCCGACAAAAGGCGCAATCGAGCGCCATTTTGCCAAAGACGAAGGGCTGGAAAGCACACTGCAGGCCAAGGGTAAAACAGCCTTGCTAGAGGCCGTGCAAGCGGTGTTGCCAGCGGGTGTGTCCCTGAGCAGCGTGATGCAACATCAGGCCGATGGTCTTGGACATGCTGTGGCGTTGGCTGCCGATTGGGTAGGGGATGCGCCTTTTGCCGTGCTGCTGCCCGATGTCTTGGTGGACAGTGCCACTGATGCGCCCGATTTAGGCCAGATGTTGGCAGCCTTTGATCAACATGGCCATGCGCAAATCATGGTGGAAACGGTGCCGGAAAAGGATGTGAACAAATACGGCATCGTCGATCCGCGTGATCCGCAAGTGGGTGCGGGAAAATCGACACAGCTAAATGGTGTAGTGGAAAAACCCGAGCCGGAAGAAGCCCCGTCGCAATTGGCAGTGATTGGGCGTTATGTGTTCCCTGCCGCCATTATGCCGCTGCTGGCTGATACCAAACCGGGCAAAGGCGGTGAAATCCAGCTGACCGATGCCATTGACGAGCTGATTCAAACTGCCGGTGTTGATGCCTGGCGCATGACAGGTCAAACCTTCGACTGTGGTAATAAGCTGGGCTATCTTGAAGCGGTGCTGCATTATGCGTTGAAGCATGAGACATTGGGGCAGGATGTGCAGGCTTTGGTAAAGTCGGCATTGAAAACTGCTTGAAATAGGGGGCATAAAGCGTGCAAATCGATGTGGTAGGGCACAACCTCTGTGCGTTAGTAACGGCTTGTAGCTTTGCGCAGAGTGGTCACCAGTTGCGTCTAGTGGTCGCTGACGACAGCCTGTATGACGAACTCAAACAAGGCCGCTGTCCTCTACCCGAGCCAGGCTTACAGGCTTTGTTTCAACAGCAGTGGAACGAAGGACGGCTGCAGGTCACAACGAACGCCAATTATCGGCAACCTGCGCCTCAAGTCTTCATGGCGTTGTCGCCTGGTAATGATGCCTTGCGTGATTGGCTGGTTGAGCAGGTCGTTGCCGCCGCTCAAGTTGACGTGTTGGTTAATCAAAGCAGCTTTGCCGTGGGCACCAGCGAAGCCATTCAGCAGCAATTGCAACAAGCGGGCAGCCGGTGTGTGGTCGTCACCTTACCGGATATGTTGCAAGAAGGTGCGGCGCTAAAGAATTTTATGCGCCCGGACCATATTTTGTTGGGCTGTCATGATTCGCATGCCGAATTATTAATGCGCGATATTTTGCGCCCCTATAACCGCCGTCGCGACGTCATTCAGGTGATGCGTCCCCGCGAGGCCGAGTTTGCCAAGTTGGCTATTGGCGGCATGCTGGCGGCACGCCTTTCGTTGATGAATGATTTGGCCAATTTGGCCGAAACCCTCGATGTGGATATCGAAAAAGTGCGTCGGGCGGTAGGTTCCGATGCGCGCATCGGTGAGGCTTATTTGTACCCGGGCTGTGGTTTTGGTGGGCCCAATTTCTCTCGCGATGTGATGACGCTAACCAACACGCTGCGCGCTGAACAGCGACAAGCGCAGTTGCTGGATGCGGTGTTGGCCATTAACGAACAGCAAAAAGAAGTGTTGTTCCGCAAGTTTTGGCAGCATTACCAAGGCGATGTACAGGGCAAGCAGGTGGCGATTTGGGGCGCGGCCTATAAACCGGGCAGTGACAAGATAGACAATGCACCTATCTTGCGCTTGTTAGACGCTTTCTGGGCGCAGGGGGTGGTTACCCGTGTGCATGACCCGTTGGCACTAACCCACTTGAAACAATGGGCGCCTGATCAGCCTTTATTGCAACCCGTCGATGATCCCATGAAAGCGGTGGAAGGCTGTGATGCCCTGTTACTGCTCACCGAGTGGAAGCAATATTGGGGGCCAGACTGGCAGGCGCTTAAAGCAGCGCTGCGCGAGCCGCTTATTCTTGATGGT
>CAYVZZ010000100.1:0-8264 GCA_964456185.1 uncultured Alcanivoracaceae bacterium | reverse complement strand
AAGGTTTACCACTCTGATTCATCGTTAATACGCGCAATAAATCACCGGCAAGGACACCAATAAGCTTAAGGGCGGGTATTATTCCTGATAATAAAAAAGGCCTCGTCCATGAGGCCCTAATCTTCCGTGATTGGCGTGCATACTACATCACACTTTTACTGTGCATGGTAAGCAAATGCTGAAGTTCGTGTAAGCATTTGTCTGTTTTTTTTGGTGTGGGCAATTTGCTTGTTAGGGCTAAGGATTACGGCCTATCCACGTTAGTTTTCCCGCTGGATGATTTCATTAGCTAGTTGCTGCAGGTGTGCGGCTTTGGCGCCATAAATCGACAGTAGGTTAGTGGCAGTTTGGTGTAGCTGCTGCACATAGTCCTGGCTGGCTTTTAGTCCCATTAATGCGGGGTAGGTGCTTTTATTGTGCTGTTGGTCGGCACCGCTGTTTTTTCCTAATAACTCTGTATTGCCGATGACATCCAGGATGTCGTCTTGCACTTGAAAGGCGAGGCCAAGGGTGTCGCCGATTTGTTGGATGCGGCTGAGTTGTTCTGCATCGGTGACGTTGGCGGCGTGAGCGCCCATGAGTAGGGCGGCTTTGATGAGCTGACCGGTTTTCAAACGGTGAATTTGTTCCAGTTGTTGCTGGTCAATGGGTTTTCCTTCGGCCTGCATGTCGAGCATTTGGCCGCCAATCATGCCGTGTGCGCCGGCGGCTTGGGTGAGGGTGTTCAGCATGACGAGGCGCTGTTTGGGTGTGAGTTCGCCGTGGCTGCTGAGTAGCTCGAAGCTGAGGGTTTGTAGCGCATCACCGGCGAGTATGGCGGTGGCGTCGTCGAAGGCTTTGTGGCAGCTGGGTTGGCCGCGCCGCAGGTCGTCGTCATCCATGGCGGGTAGGTCGTCGTGGATGAGTGAGTAGGTGTGCAGCATTTCAACGGCGCAAGCGGGCACTAAAGCTTGCTCGGTATTGCCCTGAAACAGCTCGCAGGCGGCAATGCAGAGTAGTGGGCGCAGCCGTTTACCACCGGCAAGTAGGCTATGCCGCATGGCATCGTTTAACCGGGCAGCCGGGGTGGAGCGGTTTAAAGTGTCGGCGAGTGCGGTTTCGATTTGCTGGCGGGTAGTGGCTTGCCAGTTATCGCTAGAAGGGGAGTTCGTCATCAAAACCGTCTGTTTGCTGGTTGTCGTTGTCAGGTGTGCTCTTTTCGTTGAAGTCTTCCAGTGGCGCATCATCCGAATCGTCCATTAATACGCGCACTTTTTGCTCGGCAGCTTGCAGTGCCTTTTGGCATTGTTTGCTTAGCTTGATGCCTTGCTCAAAGGATTTGAGCGAGTCTTCCAGGCTGAGCTCGCCGGATTCCATTTTTTCTACCAACTCTTCCAGCTGTTGCATGGATGTCTCTAAGTTTGGCGTTTTGCTGGCCATGGCATACCTTCGTGTTTGTGGTTGGTGGCACAATAAGAAACGTGGGGGGATTAGTCAACGGAGGGGACAAGCCTCGCACCGCTGTTTAATCATCGTCTGCTTCGTTGTTGTCTGTTTGGCGTTTCTTTTCTTGCCGCGCGCTATTTCCTTGCTTGTTTTTGGTGGGCGATGACATGAGCCACGCGAACGGGATTTTGCGTGTGACGGATACCATTTGGTCCACGGTTTCACCAATGCCTGAAAAGCGATCCACCGTGTCGCGTATGCCGACTAATTCATCAACTTTTTCTGATATACGGAAGACGACGAGGTAAAACTCGATTAACCCGCGCAGGATAGAGGCACTCACCAAAAAGCCCAGCGGAGTGACGATTAAGAGGAAATACAGCCCGTACCAAATATTGGCGCGGAAGGCGACGACAGTGAAAAACAACAATGACAAAGCGATACCGACCAGTAGTAGCCCATAAACGCCGGGCAATACTTGCACAATCATGTATTTATCAAAGCGGAAGTTGAGCAGCTCGCGCCAATATTGCACCGACCAGGCTAGCCATAATCGGATGCGCGATGGCTTTTTCTCGTCATCATCGGTTTTGTATTGCTTTACCATTTGGCGTATTGCTCCTCTACGAATCCCGGTATGGCCGACAAGGTTAGCTTGCCCTCGGGGGTGTCAATGTGGCCATGGAAATGCCCAAATAATTGGTGAAAGTTACTGGCAAACAGCCCCAGATTTAATTGCTCCACATGCTCGCCGGCGGGCTGAAAGGTCAGTGACAATTGGTTGTTTTGGTCATGTATCTGCCAAGGTAGCAGCAAATTGTGACGATTGTATTCAAAGGCGATGCCGCCCAAAGCGTGTAGCTGGCCATCTAGCCAATAGCAGTTTTCACTATAGCTGGTTTCGTTCACGCCGCAGGATACATTCAGCCCCAGAGCATGACCTTCTACCTCGGCGCTGGTGCATGCCCAATTCCAAAAGGTTTCCCGACGCATGTAACCGGCCGAAAAATCATGGTGCCCAAACGCCCCGATGGATTCCAGCGATAGCGTCTCATTACCCAATGTGAGCTCACCACTGACTGGCACACCGGCCACCTTGTTGGCATAAGTAAAGCCATTTACGCCGGTGCGCGTGCAGAGTGACATGGGTGAAAAGTGCCGTTCATCGATTTCGGTCTGCACCTGTAACGCGGGCGTATCCAGTTGCAATGTCTTAGTCAGCTTTCCTTGTTGTTCCGCATAACCCAGACGAATGTGCACCTTGCCCTGTTTAAACTCGCTCATGCCTTCGCGTGGCGATGTGCTCATGGTCAATGCACGCGCGAGGGGAGAACGCCAGGTCCATTCTTCCAGCTTGTCGGCTTTAACATCGTATAAATACACAAAAGCCAGCCCTAGCCAGGCGGTATCGGCCAGGGCGCAGCCCAATAAATAGCGCTCGCTGATCACACCGAAATACTGGAATTGCTTGTAATGAAAGTGCCGCGCAAAGGCGCTGGCTTGGCGTCCCATGGGGGTTTTGTAGGTCGCATCGCGACCGTTCACGGAAGCTAGGGTGTCATCGAAGTGACCGTATGCCACCTGACCTTGTGCATTAACCAGAGAATGAGTCATTACGTGGTTCTCCATTCTTTAAGCCGAAAAGTATGCGCGAGTGTTTTCATTTGTTCTGCCGGAATATCCAGTGATTTGGCAATGCGCGGCCATTGGTTGACTGCTTCGCATACGTCACGAAGGATGCGTTTGTCCTCCCCGCGTTTTAATAGCGCAGCGTCTGCGCAAGATTGCAGATCTTCAATGGTGAAGTCATCGCGCTTGCCGTTGAGTGACATCTGGTGCTGGCCTGTCCACAAACCGGTTGGATTGTAGCTGTAGGTGACATCATAGGCCGGTGCCAAGCTCCATTGGCCGCGTTTGTCCATCAAGAAGGCAATGTTTTTCACATGGTCGTCCTGATTGCGCGCCACGATGTTGAATACCATGCGCCGAAAGAGTTGGGCTAAATCGGCAGCCGGTAGCCCCAGTTGGCGCATGACCCAAAAGGCTTGTTCATAAGAATGGGCACCAGCCGCATTAAAGTCGTAATGGCCTAATGCCGCCAGTGTCTGCATGTGTCGTTTTTTGCCATCGGCTGTGCGATCAAAGCGGCGTGTCATGAAGTGCCGCCGGTCGCCTTCTTCAAACAAGCGGCAGGGCGACATGGTAATACCGGCCAGTTTCGCCATTTGGTAATAGGCAAATTCGATGGCACCAAAGCCTTGCGGATCGGCCAGTTCTTTATCGCGATTGTTGCTCACGCCATCGAATTTCAGCAGCCATTGCTCGAAGCCGCTGTCGGTCGGCAGTTGACCGGAGCGCACTTCGTTGGTGGCCGGGTTCCAGGCAATCACCGCCTTGGCGCGCGCACCGCCCGCGGAGGTGCCCACCTGCAATATGTTGGTGAGAGCGGCGGCGTCTTTATCGCTAGATAATTGGGCGTGCAATTGGCTGCGCTGGGTTAGGACAGATGAGGCTAAAGCCACCAAGCGGTCGACTTCCAAATGCTGCGACTGGTCGGCATGCGGGCCTAATACCGGTGAGAATTCCAATGCGCCCATGGCACGCTGGCCGGTGTAACACAAACGTTCGACGGCGTTGAATGATGCTGGAGAACGCCCCTGTTGTGCCAACCAGGCATCAATCAACGCATTGCCGAATTTGTCGGGTAGGGCATCAGCGAGCAAGCCGGGCAGGCCATGAAAACTGTCGCGTGGCAAGTTGGGGAAACGAAACACACGGCGCGATAATGGCATCATCAGCGGGGCGACTTCAATGCCGCTTTGGGCAAAGGCGGCGTCATATTCGAAAGTGGCTACATCGCTGCCGTCGGCTAAAGCGACGGCCCCGATGGTGCGGCCCCAAAGGCTGACTTCGGCAAGTGTTGTCATGCGTCATCACCCCAAGACCATTCGACTTCGGCAACGCGGCGTCGACGTTTACGAGAAGCACGTTGTTTTGTGGTTTGCTGTTGCTGCTGCTTTAACAATGCCATGGGGCTGCTGCTGGCCTCGGGGAGTAGCTGCTCCAACCCATCCAGCAAATCCAGTGCGCGCAAGCAGCGCAGCCAGCTTGATAATTGGCTGCTGGCTCCCGCCTCGATGCGTTCCAAGGTACGTTTTGACACACCGGCCGCTGCGGCCAACTCGGCTTGCGTCAACTCGCGGTTTAAACGCTGATGGGTGAGACGCTTGCCCAGTTCGGCGAGCAGGTTGTCATCGGTGAGCGCGGGGGTGATTTTCATGTTGCCTTCTATTCGTCTTTTATGACGACTTGAATCGTTAATACAAATCAAATCGACAAATGTGACGACACAATAGATTTAGTCTTATACTAACCGTTATCGTCTTATGTGTCGATATAATGTGTTATTAACAATTAAATCGTCATAAATGACGATGCAATAAAACAAAACGTAAAATAATCCACAAATCAGCCGCTTGCCTAACAACTTTACCGCATCACCCCACAAAACGCGTTAGAATGCGCTACTTTCCTCATCAGCGGGCGTATCTTTGCCCGGTTCGCCTGTGTCATGCGGGCTTCATATCATTACAGGTGCCTCCATGTCTCGCGCTGAATCGTCAGAACGCTTTTCTGACTTAGGGTTATTGCCCGACGTATTAACCGCCTTAAACGAACTGGGCTATGAACAACCCACACCGATTCAGGCGGCCACCATTGCGCCTTTGTTGAAAGGCCGCAACGTTTTGGGGCAGGCGCAAACGGGCACTGGCAAGACGGCGGCCTTTGCGCTGCCGGTGCTATCCACCATTAGTCCCGGCAACAAAACGCCGCGCGCATTGGTGCTGGCACCCACCCGTGAGCTAGCCATTCAGGTGGCCGAGGCGTTTCAAAGCTATGCCAAGCACATCAAAGGCTTTCGCGTACTGCCGATTTATGGCGGTCAAAGCTATGCGCCGCAATTAAAAGCCTTGAAGCGCGGTGTAGATGTGGTCGTCGGCACGCCAGGGCGGGTGATGGACCATATCAAGCGCGGCACCTTAAAGCTGGATGCACTCGATTGGCTGGTGCTGGATGAAGCCGACGAAATGCTGCAAATGGGCTTCATCGAAGACGTAGAATGGGTGTTTGATAACACGCCGCCCACGCGCCAAGTGGCACTGTTTTCGGCCACCATGCCTAACGCTATTCGCCGTATCGCGCAGACCTATCTGGACGATGCCGAAGAAGTCACCATTAAATCCAAAACCACCACGGCGACCAACATTCGTCAACGCTACTGGCTGGTGGGCGGCGGCATCAGCAAGTTGGAAGCGCTCACACGCGTGCTGGAAGCCGAGCCCTTTGATGCCGCCATTATCTTCGCGCGCACCAAAAAAGAAACCGAAGAATTGGCCGATAAAATCGCCGCTCGTGGTTATGCCTGTGTGGCGCTCAATGGTGATATCGCCCAGATTCAGCGCGAGCGCACCATTGGTCGCTTAAAGAAAAAGCAAATCGATATTATCGTCGCCACCGATGTGGCCGCTCGCGGGCTAGACGTAGAACGCATCACACACGTTATTAACTATGATATTCCCCACGACCCCGAAGCCTATGTTCACCGCATTGGCCGCACCGGTCGAGCAGGGCGCTCGGGTGATGCCATTTTGTTTGTGAAACGCCGTGAAAAGCGTTTGTTCAAAGCCATCGAACGCACCACCGGCAAAACCATCGAGCCGATGGACTTGCCCAGCATTGATGAAATCAACAGCCAACGCGTCGAGCGCTTTAAAGAGCAAATCACCGAGCAACTAGAGATGGATGATAACGCCGTGTTTAAGCAACTGATTCGTGATTACCAAGCAGAGCACAATGCCGACTGGTTAGACCTAACCGCCGTGTTAGCAAAGTTGGCGCAAGATGATATGCCACTGTTTTTGGATGCGAAGGACAAGGGCTACAAAGGTGGCCGCTTCGATGACAAGGGCGATGATAAAGGGCAAAAGCGCAGCAAAAAAGGCAAGCGCAAAGCGCGTGATGATAGCGATAAAGTCACCTACCGCATTGCCGTTGGCCGCAAACACAAAGTCCGCCCCAGCAACATCGTCGGTGCCATCGCCAATGAAGCCGGCATCGACAGCCAATATATTGGCCGCATCAATATCCGTGAAAAGTTCAGCTTGGTTGACCTACCAAAAGGCATGCCCAAAGAAGTGTTTGAGCACTTACAAGGCGTCATGGTGGCAGGACGCAAGCTGAATATCAGCCTGGATAAAGGGCCAAAGCGCAAGAAGAGATAGGCAGCTTTGTAAGCTGCGTCGGTAAAATGGCAATTTCCTATCGCAAAAGTGGCAGCTCCTGCATCAGGCGTTTCCCGCCCTCACTATGTGGGTTGATAAACAAGCGGTAGGGCAGGGTATCCAGCGCAGCAAAGTAGAGCACCGCACCGGCAATATCCTCTGGCTCTCCTAATCGTTGAATGGGCGTGTGAGCCAGCATGCGTTTTTCGATTTCAGGCGTGAGCACCTTCTTCAATGCCGCTGTGCGCGTCGCCCCCGGCCCAACCGCATTGATACGCACAACTGGCCCATAGTCATGCGCCAAATTGGCGCCCATGTGATTAAGCGCCGCTTTGGAGGCCGCATAGCCACTCATGGCCGGGCTCTTGTTGACCGAACCCGCTGCACCGCCAGTCACCAACGCTGCGCGACCGTCTAGATTCCATAGATTGGATAGCAATTGAGTCATGCCATTACCTCCGAGCGTTTTATCATTGTTTTATGGATACCTTGCGCCCTGTTATCGCAAATACTCAATGTTGTTACCAAACATTTTGATGATATGCGAATACCCCTTGCCAAGAGTGAGAAAACGGCGGCCAGAACCGTTCAAATTGTTAATGCAACCTAGAGAAAAACTACGAGCCGATTTGTTGGGGCTAAATGCATGCAAATCGACCTTAACTTGGTGGTATTCGAGTCTGCCCCCATTGCCCCCTTTTAAGCGCCCAACGCTAAACGAAGCGCCGTGCGTCGGCACGTCCGCCTTGCATGGTTTGTTAAATTCCTACCGGTTACCCTCCAGACCATGCCATATTCTGAGGATGATGATGGCACTCTCATGTACGGAGTAGCGCACAATGTACTTGCCAAAGATGATATCGCGAACAGTCTCAGGTACAGGTGCCAGCTCAACCGGCACTCCTAATTTAGGGAAGTCTAGCAGCATCTCAATTTTGCTGACCATCTCTTCGGCCACTTTGGCTGCAGCGACAGGATTGTGGACGGCAATAAACTCTCTGAGGCGCTTTAAATCGGTAATAGCTTCATCCGTGTAAACCAGCTTCACTTACCTGACCTCGGCGCTTCTTGCTCGCTATCGGTTCCCCAACTTCTAAGCCAATCATGAGCATCACTGGCATCTACTAGCTTTCCTTGAGCGGCAGATTCCATTGCCTCTAGTGTTTGCTGCCAACGCTCCTGCTCGCGTTGTTGTTTTTCAATGTACTCTGACAGCGCCTGATTAATCACCCAGCCTTTGCTTCGGTTAAGTCTGCCAGCAATTGTTTCAAGGTGGTGCTCAACTTCTGTTTGTAAACGAACTGTAGTGACGCTCATTGCTCTACCTCCAAGATCTATAACTACAGTGTATTACATCGTAGCTTGGAAGGACACACTAAAGAACTTAACGCTGCGCTCACCGGAAAATTAGGAGCGTAGTGAGTAATTTTCCGAGTGCAGCGCCCTGTTAAATTTACTCTGACTAATTACCTGAAACTTCTAAATGTTGGACCACGTCGATCCGAAAACCTGCCGGGTCTTCCAGGATAAAATGTACCTGTCCCCAAACTTCTTCTT
>CAYVZZ010000099.1:0-8498 GCA_964456185.1 uncultured Alcanivoracaceae bacterium | reverse complement strand
GATCACCAGGATTGCTACTATCCAAGAAATCTAGGACATCGAAAAATTCATCAAAAAGCAACGAGGTGGCTTCATCATATTGTCCTCGAAAAGCCATACCCACCGTATAAAAAGATTGGCGAAGGGACTGGACAATATCGGCATAGCAACGAAACATGGCATGGTTACCGCCAAAGCTCTCCAGTGGCAACACGAGTAATGGCTTATCAGTGCCATAGTACTGCAGCTTTAGCGGTTGCTTCGTGCTCGCACCTTGCTGTTCTCGCCAGACTTGTGACAGATGTATCAGCAGTTTTTTTACATCGTGCTTGTGCTCAAAGTCGCTATAGCTGCAACGCATCCAACAACCATGAACAATTGCGCTATTAGGACGTACCTTCAGCAGAGTTTCGTCTGTGATATAGTCTTTCTTGTTCAACAACGTGAAGGCGTCATTTTTTGTTTTGTTCGCTGCATCGGACACTAAACTCATACCAGCAATGGTGGCTAGCGCGTGAGCAAATACTAGCTCCGGCGCATGCGGGTATTGTTCAAAAATATTGATCCCCTTGCGAGACGCGGGGCACCAAGCCAACAGCAAACGCAGCAAACGACTGGGTGTATAGTCACTACCGAAAAGCTGGTGCTGAGCCAGGATCACATCGTCCAGGTGCCCTTGCCAAGTTCCCATAAGTACCAGGTGAAGTTGGTAGATATTTTGAATCAACGAAACAAGATTTAACTGCGTTAAATCAATATCAGAAAGAAGCACCTGTCTCCATTGGTTGGTTGCTCTTTCAGCCACTTCGGCATATACATTAAGCACATCACCATGATTGTCACGGCGGTTATAATCCTTGCCAGACCAGTGAGCACGCCCCATCTCTTGAAAAAAAGCAATTAATGCATTTCCTGCGGCAAGATGTTGCCCATCAAGCAATAACCGATCGATCAGAGATAATTGTTCAAGTGGATGGACGATACTATCGGAAGAAGTTGATGACGGTACCACTGGGTGAATCTACCTATAACTATTATTTTTCTATGAACTCATAGCAATATTGTAACAGATAACAGCACATTGATCGGCTGTACTTATTGTGTCTTTATATCGAGCTTATATATAGCCACATAAAAAGCTATAAATTTAGACACAAAAAAAGCCCGAGACAACTGCCTCGGGCTTTTCCACTAGGCTGTACTTAGTGACCAGCAATAGTGATGGATGTGCCAGATAACTGCAGACCTGTAATGGCAATATCACCAATCGGCGATCCATTACCCAAATCAACATCACGTTGGTAAACGCTCAAACCATTAGTAGCATCACCAATGGAGCCAATACCAATAGCCAAGCCATTGGCTGTAACGTTCACACCAATGTTACCAATGGTCAAATCAGTGCCAGGAGCACTGGTTGTTGTTGAGTCAATAATCAACGTGCTAGCAATATTAATATCCGATGCAGCATCACCATTAACTGTAGCGGTAGAATTATCATGGAGCGATGTGTTCAAGATATTGATACCGCCACTAACGGTTGTATTACTAATCAAAATCATCGGGTTAACTGTGCCGCCACCAAAAGTCATGGTCTGCGGTACATTACCCAGTTGAATATTTAGGCTAGTAGCCCCGATGTTGATTGACGAGTTGGTGAGAATCACACCAGACTTGTCAGTACCAACTGTTGTGCCGTGTGCCCAAGGTGTCGTACCAGTACCGTCATTGGTGTTTGCCACACTCAGATCACCAGTATTAATTGTGGTAGTACCGGTTAGAGCCACGTTTACGTTCAGCACTGGAGCACCAGATGCTTGGCCAGCATCAACGGAAATCTTGATGTCGTTGCCATTGGTTTTAACTGCCATGCCCTCAATTACGATAGCACCGGCATTAGCATCCAAACCATGCGTATTAGCACCACCATCACGGTCATAGATAATTTGGTTAAATGTCAAATCGCCTGTGCTAATGCTGATATCAATACCATCTTGACCCGTGACGCCAGCCAACTGGCTGTCGTTCATCGGCTGCATAGCCATAGCAGCAGCAGGCATAGCGGTGGCAACAGCAGTTACCAAAGCGAGTTTTTTAAACCCTTTCATTTTGTTCTCCTCGTCGTTGTGCACAACGTTGGTTGTTTTCATGTACTCATGTATACGCTTGTTACAGCGTATGTAGCCAATGTAACACAGCTTTTACATTGGGAACAATCTGCAACAGCGTTTTATTATTGAAGATAACTTATTGTTTTCTCGATATTTCGTGACATTTTCGGTCACCCTCTCACTGATTGGTCATTTATCATTCTTATACATTTCGCCCGTTCCGTTACCCGTGGTAACAGAAACCGACGATTTGGTAACAAAGGGGCTTAAAAGGTGTTGTTTTTGTGTTTAGCGAATGAGCCAAAGACTGAGCTCGGGCACGTAGGTGATGACGAGCAGGGATATCAGCAGCACCAGCAAGAAAGAGAAAGACGCACTGATGAGTTTGGCGACTGGCTCTTTGAAGCGGTAGCTGGCGATGAAGAGGTTCATGCCGATGGGCGGCACGATGTAGGCGATTTGCATGTTGGCAACGAAGATGATGCCCAGGTGGATGGGGTCGATGCCGTAACGCAAACCGATGGGGAGGATGAGCGGAATAAGGATGATGAGTGCGGGGAAGATGTCGAGCGCGGCACCGGCGATGAGCAGGAAGATGTTGAGCAGCACCAGGAAGCCGATTTTTGAGGAGACGTGCTCCTGCACAAAGTTGATGAAGAGGTCGGGCACACCGGCGTAGACGAGGTAGTCGGTGAGTGCCATGGCGCAGCCCATGATGACGAGGATGCCGCCGACCATAATCATAGATTCGCGGGTGACGCGCGGCAGGGCTTTAAAGGTGACTTCTTTATAGAGGAACATTTCCACGATTAGCACGTAAAGCGCGGTAATGGCGGCGGCTTCGCTGATGACGAGAAAGCCAGAAAAGATGCCGCCGAGCACCACGAAAGGCAGCGGCAGTTCGTAGCGCATGTCCCAGAGGGCGGATTTTAATTCGCCGAAGTCGAAACCTTGGCGTGGCACCGGGTCGTGACGGGTGACCCAGACGCTCCACATATAGAGCAGCGCAATCATTAAGATGGCAGGAAAGATGCCGGCAATGTAGAGGTCGTTGATGTTGACGGGGGGCATGCCGGGGATGTTTTTCGACATTTGCTGGGCGACGATGCCGTAAATCAACAAAGGCACAGAGGGCGCGAGCAGCAGCCCCAGGCTACCGGATGAGGTGACCAGCCCTAGCGAGAAGCGTTCGCTATAGCCGATTTTCTTGAGGGCGGGCAAAAGTAATGCGCCTAGGGCGACGATGGTGACGCCACTGCCACCGGTTAAGGCGGTGAAGCCGGCGCAAGCGACCAAGGCCACAAAGGTGAAACCGGCAGGCATCCATCCGAATATGGCTTGTGACAGACGGATTAAGCGGTCGGCGGTTTTGGCTTCGGTGAGCACATAGCCCACAAAGGTAAATAGCGGCAAGGCCAGCAGCACGACCGAATCGGATAGCTGGTAAATGTCGATGTGCAATACCGATAAGGGCGTGCCCATGGAAACAAAGCCCAAGGCGGCACCGGCTATGACGACCACAAACAAGGGGGCGCCCATTAGCGCCAGCACTAAAATCAGGAGCGCGGCGAGAGCAATCATGCCTGCCCTCCTTCGTTTAGGCTTTTGTCACCGTCATCTTCAAAGTTGGGACGTTTGCCGAGCAGGTTGAAACCGAACAGCACCAAATAGCGCAGCCCGATAATGCCAAAGCCAATGGGGATGATGGTTTCCAGCACCCAAGCTGGCACATCAGCAAAGGCTTTGCCGCCAAATTCGATTTCTACGGCATATAAAAAGTGGATGCTATAACCTGCCACGATTAAGCAAATCGCGGCGGTGAAAAGGTCGATTAACACCGACAACCAGCGCTGCGCTGTTTTGGGTAAGTAATGTGAGGCGATATCAATGCGAATCTGCTGGTCTTTACGCGAGGCGACCATGGTGCCCAGCAGCGCCACCCACAGCACGGCGTTCTCCAGCACGGGGTCTGTCCACGGCAGGCTGATGCCAAAGAAGTTGCGCAGCACCACGCTTAGCACGGGCAGCGCGATCATCATCAGCAAAATGGCGACAAGCAAGGTGTCTTCGATGCGGTGAAACAGCTTTAGCAGAAGGCGCATGGGCTTTGGGCTTATGCAGTCATGCGTTTAAGAGCCAGCGCGATATTGCTTGAGCAAAGTTTGCAGCTTGTCGCGCATGTCGGCCGATACTTGACCTTCGTCAACCAACGTATCAATGGTTTTGCTGGCGTATTGCTGCCACACGGCCAGTTCTTTGGCGGTGGGTGTGACCACCTTGATGCCTTGATTTTTCAGCGCGGCAAAGGCTTTTTGGTTTTGCTTACGGCTGTTGGCATCGATTTGATTAAAGGTTTTCGCGAAGACTTGGCGAACGATTTTCTGGTCGGCCTCGGAAATGCGCGAGAAGGAGCGCTTGCTGATGCCCAACATGGCATAGGTGTATAGCAGCGGCACGCTGGTGACGTAGTCGACCTTGGTAAACCATTGCAAAGTAAGTGCCGCAACAGGCGGTGCGACCAAGGCGTTAACGGCGCTGGTTTGCAAGGCGGTTAACACGCCGCTGATGGGCAGCAAAACAGGCGACAGCTCGAAGACTTCCGCAGCAGCAGCCGAGGCGGTGTCCGATGAGGGCAACCAGATTTTTTGCTGTTGCAGCTCGGCCACGCTGGACACAGGCTGTTGGCTCATTAGATAGGCAAAGCCGCCATCGACAAAGCCAAAGGTCACCCAGCCGTTTTCCTCAAAGCCTTTTTGCAGCACCGGGTCGAGGTGCTTGCGTACATAGGCCACTTCATCGTACGACTGAAAGGCCATGGGCAGGTTGTACACTTGGCTGTCGCGGTAATAACGCGCGAAAGCGCCAGATTGCGCCAGGGTGCCATCCAGCTGACCGATGCGGATTTTGCGCTGCACAGATTTGTCGTCACCCATGGTGCCGCCAGCGTAGACTTTTAGCTTAACGCGGCCATCGGTTTTCTTGGCGATGGTTTGTCCGGCTTGCTCAAGTGCTTCGACGGCGCTGGTGCCTTCCGGATATAGCGTTGACACACGCAGAGTGAGCGCTTGGGCGGAAAGTGACAGCGCCAATAAGCTGGTCAGCAGAAAAATTCGCATAAATGCCTCTTTTCGCAATTAAAAGTCGGTGCTTTGTTGTAGTTTTTTCGCCAACTCCTTGGCATATACGTTTTGCAGCGTCAGGCCGGGTGCGTGCGGGTCGGCCTTTGCTACCTGCTGCAATAAGCGGTTGAACAACTCGTCGTTGCTGGTTACCCGTGCATACTGCTTGGCATAGTACACTTTTGCCAGCAGGTTTTTGCCGTTGGATAGCTCAATGGCCTGTTCAAACTCTTTCTTGGCCTTATCGGGCTGGCCACCCAGTGCGGCCGGCAGCAGGCTGTGCAAAATGCCCAAATACATATAGGCCTGCCCCGCATTATAGCTGGGTTTAATCTCGGTAATGCGCTGCATAATCAAGCGTACGCGCGCCAATTGGGCGATGGCATTCCAATTGTTGGAGTGCAGCTGAATCCAACCCGCCCAAGCGCCGCCCAGGGTAAACAAGATGGGCAGGTTGTCCTCGTCCATGTCAGCCAGCTCGGTTTTGAATTGGTCGAGCGGCATTTCGTCAGCATGACAGAAATCGTCGTCATCCGCACAGGCGGCGCGCAATGCATAGCTCAAGGCTTTGGCCGATAGCTTGCCGGCACGCTTTTCGTCCTCTACATAAATGCCTGAATAGGCGCTGTATAATTTAGCAGCACTGGCTAAGGCTGCCGGGTCTTCCGGCCAGGTTTTCACGACGCCATCCATCATCAGCATGTAGGTGGGCAAGGCATCGCCGACGAGCTGCAAGTCGTCGTTATTCATCACAGCTTTGCCCAGGTTGGCTTTTAAATTGCCCAACGAGCAAGCGCCCAACAAGGCGATTAGCCCCATTAATACAACAGGCTTAAAGAAACGCGACAGCAACATCAATTCCTTCTCTTTTATGAGTCTCTATTCAATAAGTAGCAGGTTTATATCAGATTCAGGGGGCGCTTTCATTGACTTGGCGGCTTGACTGCTTGTCAAACCAAGCCGCTCCTACGCCAAATAGTGTACCGGTTATTAGCCCTGCGAGGTGCGCCATATTGGCCACATTGCCCAATAAACCCGTCCAGCAGAGCACCAGCCACACTAGCATGAGGATAAGCACCCCGTTTTGGACTGATAAGCCGGATGCCGGGCGCAATTTGCCTTGCACCCAAACATAGCCCAGCAAGCCATAGACCACGCCCGACAAGCCGCCGAACAAGGGGCCTGTTATTAAAAATTGCGCGGTGTTGGAAATCACCGCGATGAGCAATGTCAGCAATAGCAAACGCTGCCAGGATTGTTTGCGCTCGATTTGTCCGCCAAGGTCCAGCCACCAGATGAGGTTAAAGGTGATATGCAAAAGGCTAAAGTGCAGCAAGGCGGGGGTAAACAGTCGCCACGGGGCTTGCGTTAGGCCGATTAGCTGCTCTGGGTAAAGTAGCGCGGCGTAAAGCTCGCCGCCGACCATATAGCGCGACAAATACACCAATACGCAAATCGCTGTGACGATTTTGGTTAGTGCGCCAAAACGGCGAAAGCCCTGGGTAAGGCGGACGTTGTTTTTATGTTGACTGGCGCGGCTGCTTTGCCAAGCCGATTGGTTGAGCTGGTCGGGGTGCTGCCGCCAATGGTTGAGCCACTCCTGAGCATCGGCCAACTGTTCGCCGGGCACCCATAAATGCCAGCCATCGCCCTGCCAACGGGCATCAGCGGGAATGCCCTGTTGCTTCAAGCTGTCGCAAATTAACTGCGCCAGCTCTTGGTTGGGTAGTGTTGCCAGCTCGAACATCAGGCGCGCGAGCTAAAGGTACGTTCGGCGGTGTGGATGCGTACCTTCTCGCCCTGCTGGATGTATTCCGGCACCTGCACCACCAAGCCGGTGTTTAATGTCGCCGGTTTGGTGCGCGCGCTGGCCGAAGCGGTTTTCATGGGCGGCGGGGTTTCGACCACTTCCAGCTCCACGGTTTGCGGCAGTTGCAAACCCACCACCTGCCCTTCCACCAGCATCACGGAAAGGCCATCGGTGTTGTCTTCAATGAATAGCATTTCGTCTTCGATATCGGCTTTTTTCAGCGGGTACTGGCTGAAATCTTCATTATCCATAAAGACGCAATCATCGCCATCTTCATAAGAGAACTGCACCTTGCGATAGGTCATATCGACGGTATCCAACTCATCACCGCCTTTGAAGCGGTTGTCGAAATTCTGCGAGGTGGTAATGCCGCTGGCCGTGACGTGATAAAGCGTCGCAGCGCCACGTGCCGAAGGCGTTTGCACGTCGATTTTGCGCACAATAAACAGGTTGTCGTTTAGCGAGAACACATCGCCACGTTTCAAGTCGGCCGCTTTCGTCATAGACTATCCCTTCAGCAGTGGAAATTTGCCGCTGCATAATAACAGCAAACAACGAGGGACGACCATGAGTGAACCAACAATTGCCGCCTATCATCCTTTTCCAGAAGAAGTTGAAGCCGGAAAAACCTATTTTTGGTGTGCCTGCGGATTAAGCAAGAACCAACCCTTTTGTGATGGCAGCCATAAGGTAACGGATATCAGACCGATGAAATACACCGCCGAGAAAGACGGCAAAGTCTTCTTTTGTGGGTGTAAGCATTCGGGCACCAAACCGATTTGTGACGGGACGCATGCGAAGTTGAAGAAGAAGTAGGCTCGGATTGGTGTGTTTGGATGGGGACTCCGGCCCAAGGCCGGAGTGACGGGGATTTGCATTGCTGATTCAGTTACTACTAATCATGGCACTCCGGCTGAACCCTTTCATGTTCTTCTCCCCAGCTATCCAGCCAAGTTTGCACTTCTTTTCCTGTCAGATGGCGGCCATTTTCCTTAAATGCCGCCCATCCAGCTAACGCCTCTCGTTTGAAATTCTCACGCGCCTCTTCATGGAACGTGTTGATGGCAACTACGCATGGCAACAGCGCATTATCAAACTTGCACGACGCATTATTGATATCGAAATTCGAGCACGAAAATCAGCCCAAGCTAAGGGTAAACAAGCAGAAGTTGAGCAAGCGGTGCCGTCAACCGATGACCTGACATAACTTTAAGCGTCCGGCGATCACAGGTAGGTGTTCTAATTTAAGTGTCCACTTAATTTTGATACGTACCTGCAACAGTAGACACTTCACCAAGCACTGATCTTCAACTGAAAACTCTCTGGGCTTAGATAGCTAAGAGTACTTAAGGAATGCGCATTACCGTAATCTCAGGTGAGCTTCGCTTTTACATGTATGCGCGTTAAATATTCTTGGCACCTTGAACTCCGAACAGAAAACAAGGTACCTATTGAGACACCCAACCGGCCAAGAGAATT
>CAYVZZ010000098.1:0-8817 GCA_964456185.1 uncultured Alcanivoracaceae bacterium | reverse complement strand
GGGTTACAGGATTTACAGACGTTCGATGATGGTGGCAATACCCATGCCGCCGCCCACACACAAGGTGGCCAAACCGTAGCGCTTGTCGGTGCGCTCCAGCTCGTCGAGCACGGTGCCCAACAACATGCAGCCAGTGGCACCCAGCGGGTGACCCATGGCGATGGAGCCGCCGTTGACGTTGCATTTATCCATGCTGTAACCCATGTCTTTCATAAAGCGCATGGCAACCGCTGCGAAGGCTTCGTTAATTTCTACCAGATCGATGTCTTCGGCTTTGAGGCCAGCTTTATCGAGGCATTTGCGCGTGGCGTAAGCGGGACCAGTCAACATAATGGTTGGCTCGGAGCCGGATACTGCCGTGGCAACAATGCGTGCGCGCGGCTTCATGCCATAACGCTCTTTGACACTTTCGTTACCGATGACCATCAAAGAAGCACCATCAACGATGCCTGATGAGTTACCGGCATGGTGAACGTGATTGATGTTTTCGACCCAGTGGTACTTTTGCAGCGCCACGGCATCGAAACCACCCATTTCGCCCATCATGGCGAAAGACGGGTTAAGACCGGACAAACCGTCTACTGTGGTTTCACGAATGTGCTCATCGTGATCCAAAATCGTCAGGCCAGCAGGGTCTTTCACCGGAATAATGGAATTATCGAAGTAACCTTTGTCTCGAGCGGCCGCCGCACGTTTTTGTGATTCTGCCGCGAAACCGTCTACGTCGGTACGGCTCCAGCCTTCGAGCGTGGCAATCAAATCCGCGCCAATGCCTTGCGGTACGAAACCTGTTTCATAGTTGGTCATGGGATCCATTGCCCAGGCACCACCGTCGTGCCCCATTTTGCAACGGCTCATGGATTCGATGCCGCCAGCGAGAATCAGATCATCCCAACCAGAGGCCACTTTTTGTGCCGCCGTGTTGACGGATTCCAAACCCGACGCACAAAAACGGTTGAGCTGGAAACCTGCCGCGGTGTATGGCAAACCGGCTTTCAGCGATACGGTTCGCGCAATACAGGAGCCTTGATCGGCAATGGGGGTAACACAGCCCAGGATGACATCGTCGATACCGTTGACGTCCATATTGGGGTTACGCTCACGCACTGCGTCCACCAAACCGACTGACAAATCAACCGGCTTGACGGTGTGCAAGGCACCATCTTTTTTGCCACGCCCACGCGGGGTGCGCACAGCATCGTAAATATAGGCTTCAGCCATACCAAAATCCTCTTGGCTTTGTCGTTAAATAATCATTATCCACAGTGCTGAACTGGCATTATCACCGCATTCAGTCCACTGCACTGGCACCATAGACTGCCGCCCGCCCCGTTAGCCTGCAATGACAATTTCGGTCACGCCAACGAATTGACAACAATTCTGGTCATACGGGGCGCTAGGGCAGATGATTTCGAGCGCGTGGCGCGCTAACCTTAGATACTCCAAAAATCTCACATTGATTTTGTATTAGCGAGGACATCATGGGACGTAAATGGGATGTGGGCACTTCTTTTTTAGCCTCATTATCACAGCAAGGACGCGGCGTACAATCGAAGCCTGCCGGTAAGCAACCGGCTGAACTATTAGAGCTATACGATATGGAAGCCTGTCCTTTTTGTCGTTTAGTGCGCGAGGTACTCACCGAACTGGATATTGATGTGGTGATATACCCCTGCCCTAAAGATGGCTTGCGGTATCGCCCGCTGGTTGAACGCTTAGGCGGAAAGCAACAATTTCCCTTTTTGATGGATCCCAATACGGATGCTGCCTTATACGAGTCCGCCGATATCATTCATTACCTTTACAGCACTTACGGCAATGGCGCGACACCACGCGGTCGCCTGCGCCAACTCATTAAATTGGGCAGCTCCGTACAGGCCTCGTCTATCCGTTATCAACGTGGGTTGCACGCCTATCGCAATACGCCACCACAGCAACCATTGACGCTATATAGCTTCGAGGGCAGCCCTTTTGCGCGCTTGGTACGCGAGCGGCTATGTGAACTGGAAATCCCATATATTGTGCGTCAATGCGGCAAATCACAGCCAAACGACTGGTTGCTTACCAATATGCGTAAACAGTTTCGCGTCCGTTATGAGCCGGATCAACGTAACCGCAAGCAGCTCAAGGCGCGCACGGGCAAGGTCGCCATTCCCTATCTAATCGACCCCAATACCGACACAGAATTATTTGAATCGGCTAATATCATCGATTATCTTGATGAAGCCTATGGCGCATAAGCTGTTGATATACTGATGCGCCATTTATTCCTATAATCAAAGAGCGACTGACTAACTTGATCATCTGAGCTAAAGGAAAGATCCATGAACGAAAAATTACCAGCCTTTCTACAAAACATTGATACTGCGGCGTTGATACAAAACTGCATCCGTATCGGCGTCATCGTTGTCATTGCGCTAATTATATGGTGGCTAATCCGTTTAGCTATTAGCCGCTTTGTCAAACGCATGATAGATAATGCTGAAGCCAGCGGCCAAGGTGTTCATGGCAGTAGAGAACGAGCCGAAACCATCGGCGGCTTACTACGAAAGGTCATTGGCGTGGTCTACTGGGTAATGATCTTACTGACCATCCTGTCGCAGGTAGGCGTAGACATTGGTGCCCTGATCGCCGGTGCCGGTATTTTCGGTTTGGCCTTTGCCTTTGGTGCGCAGCAACTGGTGAAAAACTATGTGTCGGGTTTCTTTATTGTGCTGGAAAACCAAATTAGTATCGGCGATATTGCTGTTATCAACGGCACCTGGGGAACCGTTGAAGAGATCAATTTCCGTACCACCGTATTGCGTGGCACAGACGGCGTAGTGCATATGTTCCCCAACGGTGGGATCAATGAGCTTTCCAATGCGACCAAAGGCTGGGGTGGCTATCTATTTAAGATCGCCGTGGCGCATAATGTTGACGCAGATCATGTTATTAGCGTCCTTAAACGTATTGGAGACGACATCAAGGAAAATACCGAATTTGGTCAACACATGATCGCAGATATGGAAATCCACGGCGTGAATTCCATTAATAATGAAGGCTATGTCATTCGTGGCCTCTTTAAGACCACTCCGATGAACCAGTGGGCAACGGGGCGTGCCTTCCTCAAGCGTGTTAAAGAAGAATTCGCGAAAGAAGGCATTGAAGTACCCAGCTCTCACCGTACGATTAATTTTGGAACAGAGGGTGCCGCCTCTCTGCAAATCGAACCCATTGGTTCGGGCGGCGAATCAAACGCTTAAGGAATGACTTTCTGAGCAAGTCCTGGCTGTTCGCAGCGAGGGCTTGTTCAGGGTTCCACGAACCACTACGCCTTTCGACGCAAGGCTGAAAAGCGCCACCCTATCCCGCCCAGTATTAGCTGTACGATCAACAAACCAATCAGCAAGATGCAGCCTAGTGACCAACTATTGCTGTCAGCGATTGGCCCGAACATTCCCATGTACACCACTGCACCCGCATTGCCTACCATCCAGAACACGCTAGCCGCGGTACCATCTTGTCCACCGCCGACTGTCGCAACTACCGAATCAATCAATAAGGGCAAAGGTGCCAGCAGCGTAATGCCGAGGACAACGGCTGCAGCACAGAGAAAGAACACATTACCGGTATTAAAGAACACCAAGGTGACCCCGACAGGCACAATGGATGCCACAATGAGCAGCACTCGCAAGCTCACCCATTGAGCAATCTTATCGGCCAAGGCCATGGCAACAATGCCCGCCACCAACATACCTAAAGCAACCATGCCTGCCGTCTTTGGATCAACACCATGAGGCTTTAAAATTGGCTGCAGCCAAGCAGAAATGGCATTGAAATAGCCATTAGCAAAGAAGAAGTAACCGGTTAACAGCAAAAACACCGGATTACGCAGCATCACTACAAGATCTTTTCCCCAACTTGCTTTGGTTGCGTTATCTAATGTTTCCGTTTGTCGCGCATCGGCAGGCACAAAGAACCAAACGAGGCCGGCGAGAGCAACCAGCACATACACATCCAACCAGAGACTTTTTCCACCAATGATTGGCACCGCCACAAACGCCAAGCCTATGCCCACGAACAACGCCATGCTGGATAACGCGGTAGCTTGTAGGCGTCCTTCCTCTTCGAACCACACATTAGATAATTTCGCGACCAACCCAGCACCATAGGCTGTAGCAAAGAAAACACAATCTGCCCCGCCATCACATAGGAATAGCCTTCTGTTAAAGCTGGCAAACGCAAAATGGCCGCTATTGCCATACCGACTGCGATTATGCGTAATGAGGTGCGCACGGTGAGGTAATCTAATAGTGCCCCCACTGGCAACGCCAAAATCACACACAGCAAGGGAAAAACCAGAGCGAAATCACCAACTGCGCTAGGCGGCACGTCATAGTGCTCTGCCACAAGGGTGGTAATGGGCGCAAAGCGCAACCACTCAAACTGCATTAACGCCATTAAAACGGCATACAACACCAACACGCGCCAATTAACTGGCATTATTGTTTTTTTTATTAGACGACATCACTAAGCTGTAAAAAGGGAAACCTAGATACTGCCACATACAACAAGGAGCTGTCATGCTGATGCTGTCGACACGGGTTGGCATTGCCGAACACGAAATCACTTGGCAGGCCATACGTGCTCAAGGAAAAGGCGGACAAAACGTCAACAAAGTCGCCTCTGCCGTACATCTGCGCTTTGATATTCGCGCCAGTGCCCTGCCTGATTTTTATAAACAACGGCTGCTGAAGCTATCCGACCAACGCATCACTACAGACGGTGTCATTGTCATCAAGGCACAACGCTTTAGACACCAAGAAAAAAACTTGGAAGACGCCCGCGAGCGCCTGCGCCAACTTATCCTTAAAGCAACACGCCAGACCAAAAAACGCCGCGCCACCAAGCCCTCAAGAGCCGCACGCAATCGCCGCACGGACAATAAAAAACATCGAGGACGGGTTAAAGCGCTACGCGGTAAGGTGCACTGACTATTCGTTGCGCAAAAAAAACGGTGACCAATGTGGTCACCGTTAAAACAATCAGCAAGATTGTGTGGAGGTTTACTTCGCCATGGTTAGACGGCGCAGCAACAAGTTGGGGTTAAATGCAGGGTTGTGGAAATCCTGCAGATAATTGGCCGCAAATTTGGCCGAGTCAGCGGCTTTATTACTGGCCACTTTCGTTAGATAATCACTTACGGAGAAGTTTTTACCCTGGTGGCTAAGGATAGGTGCATCGACGTTGACCCCCATATCAATAACCGCATATTCCAAGTTTTCTGCTTGGCGGGCTTTTACCATTTCACTTAGTACAAAGCTGTCACCACATGTAGCGGAAAGCACTGCACCGGCATCAGTGTATTGAATAGTGCCTTCAGACAGCAACTGTTCAACAGTGAGGCCAAAGGCATCAGTCTGAGTGGCCGCAGTACAAAGTTGCTTTTGTGTTGATTGGCTGAGTGTGGCAGCTTGACCTACCAGCGGAGCAAGAATCAACAACAAGCCGAGTAATCGCATTTCAAACTCTCCGTGTGTTGTATGAAGTGCAGTATAGGAATAAATGGTTAGACTGCAATCCATGCTGAGTAATTTTTAATCATGTTTTATAATTTCAAATGACTACTGCCAATACCAACGTCTTCGATCTATCAGCAAGAAATGATTAATTTACAGTTTGTGTACAATGAGTTGGAGCATACTCGGAGAAATTACTGTAAGTTAGCATTGATTGTACGAACATCTTATTTGGCTGTGAAGTCAGTCACGAATCACAAAAAACTGCTAATCTCGTCGTATCGAAGAGATCAGCGAATTCGGGAAAAAGTGTGACACCTTTATTCAACACATTCTTAACACAGCGTTTTGCGACCGGCACAAAACTATCGCGTTCGTTTGCCCTGTTTGTGCTTATACTGTGTCTTTCGAGCTTTACGCTGCCCGCGTCCGCCTATGTAATCAGCATTAAAGCCGCAAAGCTTCCTCAGCTTGTTGGCAAAACCATTGGGCATTATGGTTTTTTTGCGCTCCAAAACGGTCAGCTTGAGCCCATCCCTCATCAGTGGGTTCCTTGGTCAATTGAAGACACCCCCTACTTTTCTGAAGATCCAAACCTGCATGCCGATGGTGATCCAACTAAGATTGAGTCCAGCACGCGATTGTTGCTTCGCTTTCGGGATGGGGGGAAGCGGTTAGATTCCAGCTCAAACTACATGAATAAGCCTACTGCCGAAATCAGTGTCACCTACCAAAATCAGACACGTTTTTTCTACCTTATTAAGAATCCATATTTGCGCAACGCCAAGCACTACGTCAATTTCAATCCGCAAAAAATGCGAATCCAAACAACACACTACGCCCTGTTTATGGATCCAGATAACATGCTGGTGTGGAATGACTTTTACTATAAAGGGTACGAAAGCTCCAAAACCTCGCCTGTGTCCATTCTTGATACTATGAAGCTACGGCTGAGCAGCGGGATTTTTACCAGCGATGCACGTGTCACATTAACGAACGACAACCTAAAACCAGAAATTGAACAAATTATCACGGGGCCTATTGCAACACTGGTTTACGCCGATACATCATTAAAGGTGACCGGTATTACAGTGCTATCCATTCGCAACCACTTCGTCATCAAACCTAACCAAACAACCATTTACGCAAAGTTCACACTACCTAGCGCAGCAGGGCTTGTACTAGAAGATCCGGCCATTTCCATTTCGCTTGACGGGAACACCTTAGCTGGCTCAACGCTAGTGACCAGCTGGACGGGTTCTCACACGGCCATCACCGACGGGAAGCTTTCTGTAACCGAGAAACAAATGAAATCGCATCCTATGCCGCGCAACGGTTGGTTATTCTTTGACACACAACGTCACTTCAATTTATTGGCTCAATTAAGCTTCAGCAAAAACCTGAATACGCCAGTGTCACTATTTTACCAGGACAGCACGACACTAAAGAATGAACCAGAACGCTTCGTAGGACAGTGGCCAAATGTTGGGTTCTATATAAACAAGTTGCCCTTTGGCCAGTTGTTCTCATTTAAGGTAAGGCTTATTTACAACGGTCAGCGAATAACAGATCCAACAAATTATGCACAACGCATATTAGACGCACCTCAAGTTCACATTAATTTAGTGAAATAAATCATGGCCTACTCCGATACCATTGACACCCGCTGGGCTGATAACGATATCTATGGTCATGTGAACAACGTGACCTATTACAGTTTCTTTGACACGGTGATTAACCGTTTTCTGATTCGTCACGGTCTGGATATTCACAGCGGCGATACTGTCGCGTTTATTGTGTCATCGGAATGCCAGTATCAACGCCCCATCGCCTACCCTGAAACAATACGCGTGGCGCTGAAAGTCGCCAAGCTGGGTAATAGTTCGGTGACCTATGCGTTAACGTTGTTTAATCAGGCGGGACAAGAAGCGGCCACGGCACGCATGACGCATGTTTTCGTCAATCGCGACAGCCAGAAACCCACGCCTATTCCGGCTACCTTGCGGGATGCATTGGCCGCGCTTCAGTAAGCACACTACACACTACAAAGGAAACGCCTTTTTCAATTGCCGAACCTGCTCTTGCTGCTTTTCAGGCAAGGGCGGCGCATAGGCCAATTGTTGATACGCTTTCAGCCAGCGCGTTAAGGCCGGTTCTTTATCGGGCAGAGCCTGGCAAGCTTTAGCAATAACCAAGCGCGGTGAATCACCCGGCCGCACCGCCACACCACGTTGAGACAAGGCACGACACAGCCGACGATATTGCCATTGCCAAGGTGTCCAGCGACGACGTAACTGCCAATATCTCAGCCCGTACACCAGCATTACCAACCCCAATAGAAACGCAGCGAGACCAATCAATAAGCGCGCCCAATTGATATCGGAAAACCAGTTTTTAAACAATGTGCGTTGGCGTGATTGGTCGTAACTGAGCACCCAACGTTGCCAAAGGTAATTCAGGTAATCCCGATACATGCTCAATTGACTTAGCAGGTTGCCACTTGCCCAAAGTGTCGAACTGGCACCCGTTGGTTCATCGTCCGCACTCAACGCGGGGATCAAGCCATCTTTGATACGTGCTGGAGAAACGGCTGCGGTGGGGTCTTCTCTGACCCAGCCCTGCCCCTTTAGCCACACTTCCACCCAGGCATGCGCATCATATTGGCGCACTTGCAGGTAATCGCCTACTGCACTCATTTGTCCGCCTTGATAACCGGCCACCACACGCGCGGGAATACCGGCCAAACGCATCATAAAAGCGAAGGCCGAGGCATAATGCGAGCAAAAGCCTTCCCGTTGCCCAAACAGAAAATCGTCAATGCTATTGATGCCGGGGTAAGTAGGTGGATGCAAGGTGTAGTAGAAGGGCTCCTGGTTGAACCATTGCAGCACACGCTGGATAAAAGCCTTGTCACTAGGCGTTTGCTGACGCCAGCGTGCGACCCACTCGCGGGTTCGCGGGTTGCCATTAGCAGGCACGCTCAAATTTAATTGGCGCAACGCATCAGGCAGAACAGGATCGCGCACCAGTTGGGTATAGCTGCTGACATTATAAGAAATCACATCATCTACTGGTTGGCGACGCACTAAACGGTAATGACGCGTCAGCCCCACGTCGTCACTGGCGCTAAAAGGCACTGCTAGCGCATACAACCAGCGTTGGCCGGTGGGCTGCAACATCACTTGATAATGGTAACTGGGCGCTTGTTGACGACGCGCCACCAACTGCTGAAACCAGTCGGCCTCGGGGCGATTGGCATATTGCACCCAGTGTTGCGGCCAGAAAGCCGCCTCATCGACCCGGTACCAACTGGTAC
>CAYVZZ010000097.1:0-9041 GCA_964456185.1 uncultured Alcanivoracaceae bacterium | reverse complement strand
CGGATTAACATAAAAAGGGCAAAATAATGACAATAATCCGTGCCATCACACTCTCTTTCTGCTTGCTCGTACTCGCGGGCTGCCAGAGCATGCAAGGCGCTTTTAAAGGCGATTACTATTATTCACCAGCGGCGGCCTATGCACTCAACCTCACGGTCAACACTTTTCGCGGCCAGTTAGTACTGGATGAACGCTGCAACCAAACCGGCGGCTCCACAACTTTCTGGGATGGTCATGGGCGTATGTTCCGCATCGACTACCTCGATGTACGGCACAATCCATTGGTCAATGCACCGCGCTTTGCGTCCGACATGACACTGTTCAACCTGGTGCTTAACAACTACTTGCGCGACCGGCTGGCCAAATCCCCCGTTATTACACGCGTCGAAGCAGCACACCGGGAGTTTCTCGACAACACCGATCCCAAGTCCGTTTTTGCTGTGGTGAAAATTGTTGTCGATGGCAGTAACGCCCCCGCCGGTCAACCGATCAAAAGTGGCACCTATTACTATGGCTTTCTCTTACTCAAGAAGGGCGACATCATCTACGTTGTGCAGCATCGCCAAAGCATCTATGCCCCAGATAACATGAAAGCAGTACTGCTCAAACTGGCCAGTGCGATGGAAATCCCCGGCAAAAAACTGACACCCAGCAATTTGGACAGCATGCGTCACATGTTATCTCGGTTAGCTCCTGGCGATTCAGTAAGCCCCGTTCACCTATGTGCGCTAGAGAATCAGAGTAAAGATTGACGGCAAAACAGTCTGGCCGTGGTCAGGCTGTTACCTTCTCACACATCGAGGTAACACCAACACAACAAACCAGCGTATATTTTTTGTACGTTTTTTTACAAAGTTATGTAAGCTGTTGAAATAAAAGTACTTTTACATTTATTGCAATGTTATCGCGTAACCGGCACTATATTCACGTGCTTAATAAAAACAAAAAACGGCACAGAGTTCGCGCCTAATAACAACAAAAAAGGCAGCAATAAAAATAAAAACCTGAGCTAACACTTGCTATCGTGCACAACGCGGTTCATGCAAGAAAGGATAAAACAAAAACAAAACAATCAGCGCAATACAGGGTCCCTCACGGGGCCCTTTTTTATGTCTTCCTTTCCTTGCCAACGCCCGCCCAAATACCAGGTGGTGCAAAACGGCAACAATAAAAGTGATACACTGGCTCAGCTCACCACAATCCACTTAACTCACAGTGCACAACGTATTGTAGTTATCAGGTGTGACAGTCAACCAATATGGAAGTTCAATCTTGTTAGAAGCTTCGCCAAATCACTCACCAAACATCATACCGGCCGACGAACTTGGCATAACCGCCGATCGCCTAAACCATGCGGCCATCGATGTATTACAACGCTTGAATGCGGCAGGCCATGATGCCTACCTCGTCGGCGGCTGCTTACGCGACCTGCTCACAGGGAAAAGCCCTAAAGATTTTGACGTGGCCACCAGCGCCACGCCTGAGGAGGTCAACAAATTATTTCAGCGCAGCCGTATCATTGGACGGCGCTTTCGCATTGTGCATGTGCGCTATGGGCGCGAAATCATTGAGGTCTCGACCTTCCGTGCACTCACCGGCAACACCACGTCAACCAGCCGGCAACATGAGCGTACCGAGTCTGGTTTAATCTTGCGTGACAATGTTTTTGGCTCTATCGGTGAAGATGCCTTGCGGCGTGACTTTACCAGCAATGCGCTGTATTACAGTGCCGTCGATCATTGCATTTATGATTTTGTCGACAGCCTGACGGCCATTAAAGAAAAACGCTTACACCTGATTGGTGATCCAGAAACCCGCTACCGTGAAGACCCGGTACGCATGTTGCGAGCCGCCCGCTTCGCGGCCAAGCTGGGGTTCTCCATCGACGTAGCCAGTGAAGCACCGATTACCGAGCTGGGGCACCTGCTTTTGCAGATCCCTCCTGCCCGCCTTTTCGATGAACAACGCAAGCTGTTCCTGGGTGGCTATTCGCAGGGCGTTTTTCACCAACTCGAACGACTCGGCCTGTTTGCTTATCTCTTTCCAGATGCTGCCGAGCAGCTACACCAAAGCGTTCAGGCCGACAAATGGCGAGCGCTTTTCATGGCCGCCATGCGTAATACCGACCGGCGCTTGGCCGAAGGGAAACCCGTGACACCGGCTTTCTTGTTGGCCATCCTTCTATGGCCTGCGGTGAACGCCTTGAGTCAACAAATGCCCGCTGACAAAGCCGCCGCCGAGATTCTTTCGCAGCAAGTTCGCATTGTGGCCATCCCTAAGCGTTTCACACAGGTCATGCGCAACATGTGGGAACTACAACCACGACTGGAGAAACGGCGACGCCCTAAACGCCTTCTGGGACATCGTAAATTTCGAGCAGCCTACGATTTCCTGTTGCTGCGTGAAGAAGTGGGACTCTTGCCGGATGACTCGCTCGGCCAATATTGGACAGACTTGCAACAAGCGCATCCAGAATGCCTCTACAACCGGGCTGCCGAACAACAACGCCGACGCAACCAGCGTCGTTCAGGACGGCGGCGTCGCTCATGACAAGCGTGCTTGCCTATATTGGCTTGGGAAGCAATTTACAGCAGCCCGCACAGCAAGTCCGCAAAGCACTAGACTGGTTGTCAGCGCTTGATCAATGCCGCCTAGTGGCTGCATCGAGCTTGTATCGTAGTGCGCCTATCGGGCCTCAAGACCAGCCCGACTTCATTAACGCCGTCGCCGGCTTGGAAACCCGCCTAGCCCCTTTAGCCCTTCTCGATGCGTTGCAAGCGCTAGAGCAACGCGCCGGACGGGTGCGTCATCGCCGTTGGGGAGAAAGGTCACTTGATCTGGATATTCTGTTATACGGGGAAAATGTGATACGGCTGCCACGACTGCGGGTGCCTCACAAAGAAATGGAAAATCGCGCTTTTGTGTTACAGCCACTCGCAGAGATAGCACCGACACTGACGCTGCCAAACGGACGGCAAATAGACCATTTACTACCTGCCGTCGCGGATCAACGTATTCGGCGTTTATAACGACGTCCTGTTATTGCGACCCCGTCGATTCGCTAGGGGCAGGCGCTTTTTTGGCATTCGCCCCAGCGGTATCAACATCTGCCTTTGGCTCTGCCGGTGTGACATCAGCATTCTTCTGTGACTGCGGCTTAACACCTGTCATGCCATTGGCTTTCTTACGCAACGCCTGACGCAACTCGTTCGGGGGTGGCGTGCGGCCATTAAAGACATTGCCGACATTAAATGGCAGAGGTGATTCTGCAACACGCTCCAACTCACCGCGGTCATTTAGTTTGAATTGCAACGACAACAAGCCGTAATAGCGATTGCGTGTCAGTGCGACGAGTTTGTCATTGTCATGCACAATGGTCGGGCGCAGGAAGACAATCAAGTTGGAACGCACGTGGGTATGCTTGGTCGAGCGGAACAACACACCCAACAGAGGGATATCGCCCAAAATCGGCACCTTATGCTGCACCTCTTTGATGTCGTCTTGAATCAGGCCGCCCAACACAATGGTTTCACCACTATCGGCTAAAACGGTCGTTTTGATTTGTCGCTTACTGGTCGTGATGTCGACGGTAGAAACCGAGGCCGATGAGTCTTTCACGCTGGAGATTTCCTGATTCAACTCCAAGCGCATGCTATTACCGTCACTAAGGTGTGGCGTCACTTCCAAAGTGATCCCCACATCCTGACGCTGAATCGTTTGGAACGGGTTACTAATGCCCGCTCCGGTACTGGTACTGGTGCCGGTCACAAAGGGCACATTCTCACCCACCATGATTTTGGCTTCTTCGTTGTCCAGCGTCAGGATGCTGGGTGTTGACAACAGATTCACTGACGAGTCGGTTGCCAGCGCCTGGATGAGACCCGCCCACTCCAAGCGCCCATCGTCTCCCAACTCACCAAAGCCTGCGGTTAGGCCTTGAGCAAGAGCGGGCGGCGCCACAGCAGCCCCTGCATTGCTAGCCAACAGGCCGGTGACAATATCACTCGTGCTCAGCTGGCCGCCGGTGGTGAGGTTGGTTCCACCGATTCCTGTATCCACATCACCAGTCGCCCATTGAATGCCCAAGTTTTCGGCCTTATTGGCCGACACTTCAATAATAGCGGCCTCGATGAGCACCTGAGCGCGGCGCACATCCAACTGGCGGATGACGTTGCGCACCTGCTTCATCTTGCTGTTATTGGCCCTTACCACCAAGGCATTAAGCGATTCGTCGGCCTGAATAGATACCTCAACCGCACTATTTTTCTTACTTTTTTTCTGGTTGCCAAAAAAATCACTCAGCAACTTAGCCATTTCCTTAGCGTTACCATGCTCCAAACGAATCACCTGAATGTTGCCGCGGCGCGATGCCTTAACATCCAGCTGATCGACCAAATTACGAATACGATGACGCATTATCGCGTCACCACGCACCAATAACCGGTTGGTGCGCTCGTCAGCCACAATCACCGCATTTCCACCCGCGGCACGAGCATTACGTTTTCCCCCAGTCGCCGCCTTGGGAATGAGCACTTTTAATTGCTCGACCACATCGCCAACCCAGGCATGATGCAGCTTAATCACGCTCAGACCATTTTGTCCCTGCTGTTCCAGGCGAGAAATAATCGCTGCCAAACGACGAATATTATTTTCATGATCGCTCACCACCAGCGCATTGGCTGACGCAACGGCAGCCAGGTGACCATCTTGAGGCACCAAGGGGCGTAACACCGGCACCATTTCGGTGGCCGACAAGTTATGCAACGGTAATACCTCTGTCACCAAACCTTGCCCTGTGCCGCCTTTTACGACCGGCAGGCTGTACGATTTTGCCGTGGTGCTGGGCACGATTTTGACCACATCGTCAGACGGGATCGCCGCATAGCCATTAACCTGTAGCACCGCCAAAAACAACTGATACACTTCGCTCTTCGTCAGCGGCGTGCGTGAAATCACAGTGACATCTTTAGCACTAACGCGCGGGTCTAGCACAAAGTTCTTGCCTGTCATGTCCGCGACTTGATTGATGAACGCACGAATATCAGCACTTTGAATATTAATCGTCCAGCTTTTCACAGTGCCGGGCGGTGTCGGTTGCGCCTGCACGCCCTTCGACGCGGCAGCCTGCGCTGTCGATGCGGCCATGCCACAAATCAACGCCAATACCAGCAAAAACGGTGTGGTTTTTATCATTACGCTAAACCTCAGGGTGGATAAACCAAGGTGATCTGGCTGCCGCCGCGCTTAATACGCACCGATGCTTTGCCTCGGTCGTAAAACGATTGGATGGCCGCTTGATCCGCTTGGCCGGTTCCTATGGGAAGTCCATTTACGGATAGGATAACGTCGCCAGGCTTCAGCCCAACAGCGTTCTGAATAGTGGGCGCGATGCCTTTGGTTACCTTGTAACCACTCGCATAGCCCGGCTTGACTGGCGCCAACGCCAACTGATTAATGACCATCGAACGCTGCTGCTGGACACTACTCGATGGCGGCGGCACGACTTTTTTCGTCGCCTTTACGCTCCCGCCCAATTTATTATTTTCGAAGCTTAAGGCTTCAACGACCCCCATGCGCTTGAGCAACACCTTATCGGGATACACCTTGTATAAAGTTGCCCGACCGGGTAGCTCATCGCCGGGGTGGTACAGCTTGCTGTCACGCGAATTCGCTTGGATAATCGCGCCGGCCATTTTGCTGTCCGTCTGTGCAAAAACGCCCAGCAACGTCAAATTCAAACGCGTCTCTGGCGCATCTTCTCCACTGGGAGACGCCACTTTTTTGGGTACACCAAATAGCGACCAGCTTGCCACTGTGGCCTGATTAAGCCCCGCCACTTGATGCTGTTCCGTTACTTGCACAACGGTCATGCCCGGTGCAAGCGCCACCGGCTCTAAAGGCCCTGCCAACACCACCCAAATGGTGCGCGCCAAGACCTGTGCCAGCAACACCAGCAACAGGGCAAGCACTAGGGTGCGCCAGATCGGGCGGGAAGCCAATTTCTTCCAAAAGACAGCATTCAACGCCTTCATAGTGGCCGCCCTTGTACCTTTGTCTTAACGCTCAAATCCTTCACGGCAGCATCCCCTTAAGCGATTGTCCCAACGTAAAAATAACGTCAGTGGGTTTGCCCTGACCACGGCTAAAGCCCAGGGCTTTTGCCAATGCTCGGTAAACCGTCACCTTGCCGTGCTGTTTTTGATTCACCAAGGCCAGCGCCAACTTAGTGCCATGCTGGTCAGTTAGTAGCGCCTGTGCCTGCCCATTTTGCATGCCGAGCTGCGCATTCATAACAGGCAACATAGCCGTCTGCTGTCGCCATCGCCCGTTACCGCCTGTGTAGTGCAGCCGACCTTTCAATGCATCAAAGGCACCACCTTGAATGACCAGCTTCTTAATGCGCCCACTCACCACACCAGTGGCTTCTATCTGGCGCTGACCGGCTAATGCCAAAGGTAAGGGAACCGACATCACAGCATTTTTCAAATAAATCTGTTCCGATAATGTCGCCAACCAGCCACTGGCTTTCAGCCCGCTGCCCGTCGCATCGAACGCGATGCCGGGCGTTGTACCATGCCAATCAAGTCGCCAACTCAGACGCCCTTCATAACTCGCCCAGTGCCACTCGGCTTGCCCCTGCCACACGCGACCCTGCGCATTGGACAGCACAAGAGTCTGCCCGCTAGGCGCAGCAATAGAAGGCAAGCGCGATACCAGCACCGATGCCGGCAAATACCACGCTGCCCAGAAAACCAAGCTAAGAAAAAAAACCGCCAACAAGAAGCTGATACGGCCGACAGAACCTTTCATCAAAACGGAATATCGTCGTCAAAGCCATTATTAGGAGCAGCCGGGGCTGCAGCGGGTGCAGATTGCTGAGGTGCTGGCGCTTGCTGAGCAGCAGGAGCCGACTGATCAAAAGGATTGCTGGCGAAGTTGTTATCGCCAAAATTATTATTGTTCCCAAAACCATCGTTCGAGCCGCCGCCACGGCCACCCAACATTTGCATGTTGTTGACTACAATTTCCGTGGTGTAGCGGTTTTGCCCGTCTTGCCCCTGCCATCGGCGGGTTTGCAAGCGACCTTCTACATAAACTTGGCTACCTTTGCGCAGATATTGCCCCACGATTTCGGCTAGCTTGTTGAAGAACACCAAACGGTGCCATTCAGTTTTTTCCTGCATCTGACCGCTATTGCGGTCTTTCCACCCTTCGGTGGTGGCCAAACTCACGTTAACCACTGCACCACCAGATTGGGTATATTTTACTTCTGGGTCTTGCCCCAGATTACCAATCAAAATTACCTTATTTATGCCGCGTGCCATTCGCATTCTCCGTGTTTTTGGCAAGAAGGCTTATTGTGTCAGGTTCAAATCCCTTTGCCTATTGTATTGGCAATTAGTCGACAGAAAAGCAACAGTTTTATGGGGCTTTCACCATCCGCAACAAGGCCGCCTCATCAAGCTCGTTCTTGTTCACTTTTAGCAATGCCGTATGGTCTTCCGTCGCCAACGCCACTGCATAAACTCCTTTCGTTTGTTCTAGCCGCTGTTTTATTTGTTCGGCAGGCAAGGTCGCCATTTCTTCCAGCGCCAGTGTATAAGAGGACAAGCGCGGGTTATCCAGCCCCCAGACTAATAAGACCCAGATCACCGCGATGACACCAGCGAACACAAACACTGCGCCGACACCAAACTGCTGGTACACCAGACCACCCACGGCACCGCCAATAAAAATGCCCATAAATTGGCTGCTGGAATAGACCCCCATCGCCGTGCCTTTAAGGCCGGCCGGTGCCACCCGTGACACCAACGAAGGCAAGATAGACTCCAGCAAATTGAATGCCGTAAAGAACACCACCAACAATATGCCCAGCAGCCACAGAGCATGTACTTGAGTCGCTAATAAAAATTGCGACAGACCAATAGCAATCACGCCGCCTAGCAACACGCGTTTAAGTTGCGCCTGTTTTTCTCCATAAATAATGAACGGCACCATCAGCACCACGGCAAGCAGCAGCACGACAAAATACAGCGCCGACTCATGTGCCACACCGCCGCCTTCTCGCAGCAAGGTAGGCAACGCCAAAAACGCCGCCATTAAAATCGCGTGCAGTGCAAAAATGCTGAAATCCAAACGCAGCAGCTGCCCGTTGCAACAAACCTTCCAAAGCAACGCGGGTACTGCCTCCGTATCGCGGTGCAGGGTTGCCTGCTGCGCTTTGGGCACTAATAAATAAAGCACCGCCACGCCAATGACAGCCAACACGGCCATTACCCAAAAAATACCCGACAGGTGGATAAAGTGATCCAGCACCGGACCAAGTACTACCGCCAGCGCAAAAGAAAGGCCAATGCTCATGCCAATAATTGCCATGGCACGGGTGCGCTGCTGTTCGCGGGTCAGGTCGGCCATTAACGCTAAAATAACAGCACCTACCGCGCCCGTGCCCTGCAATGCGCGACCGGCAATAATGCCCCAGATGCCATGTGACATCGCGGCAACAATACTGCCCGCTGCAAACAACATTAAGCCCACCGCAATAATATGACGCCGGCCAATGCGATCGGACAGCATGCCGAAAGGCAGTTGTAGCAAGCCTTGGGTCAAGCCGTAAATGCCTAACGCCAAACCAATTGTGAAAGGCGTAGCTCCCGGCAACTTATGCGCATACAACGCAAATACCGGGTAAATCATAAACAAGCCCAACATGCGCAGCGAGAAAATCGAAGCCAGAGAAAAAGCCGCACGCCGCTCGGATGGGTATAAGGTATAACCAGAAGCCATGGGGGAGCCTCGGAGGGAATCAGAAAAAAGCCGCCGCAGTGTACCAGAATCTGCATCTGTTTTTCACCTTTCCACCCCATCAGGTTTGAACCTAGACAGAACTGGTGCTACATTGCCTCATCGTCAGACATATTTCTTAGACTAATTAACAGCAGCTTCATTTTGAATGCGTAGATTTCCTGACAGTGGTTTTCAATGGTGAAAGTAGCACAGCACGTATACATATTGGGTGGACAATCCCTGCAGAACTCATT
>CAYVZZ010000096.1:0-9056 GCA_964456185.1 uncultured Alcanivoracaceae bacterium | reverse complement strand
TCACCAATATCCAAGGTGACGGCAGTGAGAAACGGAAAGCGTCTGCCTGAGGCATCGGTGCTGGGCAGTACATGACCGGCAACCACTTGGCGATGCCGTGAGCCCATAACGGCATAGTGAATCGCCCGACCTTTGTCGTAATCTTGCTTCCAGGTCATGCTGTGCGACAACAGCTCAAGCGCTTTGCCAGCCCATTGATCAAGGCTGGCGATGAGCTGGTGATTGTTGTCGGCGCTTTTCAAGAAGTCGCCGCGTCCCGGCAACTTGCCAAAATAACTGGCGCGCAGTGCGGTAGCGTTCTTCATGAGTTGTCCTTGCCTTGTTGGGGCTGGGTGGTGGCAATGCCGGGCATGCCGCCGGCCACAAATTGTGGTAATTGGGTGCCGCGTAGCCCTTTTTGCGGAATGCCCTTGGCGTTGAGATTGCCGCTCTTGATCAGTTTCATCTTGACGCTAACCGCCATTGGTCCCTTGGACCAGGCGAGGGTGTAAACTCCCGTATCTTTGTTTAACGACGAATCAGCCGATGCAAACCAAGAAGGTAGCGCTTTATTACCCGTGAATTTTTCAATCGTCACGGTTTGACCAGACAGCCCAGTGGCTTTCAGCTCAACAATATGAGTTTTGTGGGGAATACCCCAAACAAACGGTTTCCACTCAGGCGGTGTGTTGCGATAGAGCAGCTTTTGCCCATCGATGTTGATGCTGTAGCCGCTAATGCCTTGTGTGGCCGGCATCGGCAAGATTTTGAATAGCTGGCGGTTATCCCCCGTGCTGTTGGCAGCCATGTTGGGTGGTGATGTCCACAGGCCATAGTTGGCCATAATGGCTGGCGACAGGGTAATGCCCATGCCGGCCCATTGTTTGGCGGTGAGCGTGTTGCCAAGCTGATTCACCAAGGGACCCAAATCTTTCTTAACAAAGCGGGCAATGGCGCCACCCGGACCGAAGATTTGCGATATCTCGGCGGCGGTGGCCTGCACATTGGCACGCGGGTTAAACGGATATTTATCCGCAAGGTTGTTCTGGAACGGTTTAAGCACCTGAGCAACCCATGCTCTGTTTAAGCTTGTTTCGGTTGGCTTGATGAGTGCCCGAAAGGTTTGAATTAAGGGGCGCAGTAACAGAGGGCGCAAGGTTTTGCGCTGTAGCGGATCAATGCCATTGAGTAGCTGTTGGTCGACTAGGTGAAGCCCCGCAGTCAGTTGTGATTGATTGCCAGCCAGCGTGGCCGCCATTAGATTACGGGCACCTTTGTTGGCGCTGCCCGCTGTCGTGATGCTGTTCAGGCCAGCACGCAATTTACCCAGCATTGCCATGTAGCTATCAAACAGCGAAGATTTGTTCTTGCCGTCTTGCATTAGCTGGCCAATGCCGGTGAATGACGCGCCAATAGGGCCGAGTGTTGGCCCCCCGCCCGTATCGGCATGTTCGAAGCCTTCGTTGACCTTTTCAGCGGCATCAACTCGTTGAATGAAACGTTGCTTAAACCATGCCATTAGGCCACTGTCGGGCGATTTTAAGTTGCTGGCCACGGAAACCGGGTTGTCCCAAGAGGTTTCGTGGTAAACACGTGTGAGTAACTTGCGCAATGGCGAGTTGGCGCTATCGCCCAGACGATTCATGCCACTGATAGCCGCATCGAGACTGGCGAAGCGTTTGACGCTAACGCCGCTCAAGAACTTCTGCCAGTGCTGAACATATTCGTGGTTGTACTTGTCGGTGAGCTGCTGCTGTATTTGCTTGGGGCTGCCTAGCAGCGTCAGGTCAGCCTTACGATTCGATTCCAGTACCCAGTCGGTGACGCTGAGCTCGTTATACGCGGCGTTTTTAAATGCATCTTTAATATAGCCGCTCCAGGCTTCTTCTGTGAAAGGCCCTGGAACGGTGTAGCTGCCTTGCAATAAGGCGTTGGCTTTCTTATGCAGGATGGAAGCCACCGTGAGTGCCGGGTAGCGGGTGGCGGCGCGCGCTTTAATCTCAGTGTAAACACGGTCAACCGCCGACATGCCTCGCATGACATGACGCAATGCACTGCGCGTATTTTCAACCAGTGTGACGCGCGGCTGAATGGTCGGCCAGGCCGGTTGCTGATATTGCGCCACATAGAAAGTCATCAATTGCTGGGCGCTGCTGATGAGCTGGTCGCGATCCATCATGCCACGGTTTGCATTAAGCCAGTTGCGCCAGAAACGAGTAAGTTGGCCAGACAGCTGCACCGGTTCCACCCGTTTGGGCTGGCTTAACATCAGATAAGCACGCAAGGCATTGTAGGCCGATTGCGTGTTGGTTGGTGAAGGCGTTTGATAACGTTGCGTGCTGCTGGTGTCGTCTGCTTGCTCGTCATCACCTTTAACAATGTGGAGCTTGTCTTGATTGGCCACTACCTTATCGAGATAGCCCTGCAGATTAGCCACAACAGGTGACAGCATGATTTGCTGCATGCCCTGGAAATATTCCTGACGTAAGCGCGTTGCCAAATCATTGCCCTGATACAAACCCAAGGTTGTCAGCACCGGGTGATCTTTTCCATAAGCCTGCAATTGCTGAATACGGTTCTGGAGAATCAGCAGCGCTTTCAGACGCGGCGCCAAATCAACACGGCCGTTTTGCACGGCAATGGCTTGCTGCAAGTCTTGCTGCACATCGGCGACCAGCTGGCGGTTGTTGGTGTAAGACCAGGCCCAGCCCCCCATGATTAAGCTCAGACCAATCGCCGAGGCCAGCAGCATGGCATAACGACTGCGCTTGCGCCCTTTGCTGGAATATTGGCGCACCAAGCCTTTGTCGGCAAAAATAACACGACGAAACAGCTTCAGTAAGAAGAAGCTTTGGCTATTGCCACTGGGTTGATGCGTGCCTTCCGATGCCGTCGGTTGGCTAAGGTGAAAGCGCTTGGTGATTTGATCCGATGCGGTGTGTACCGCCGCTTCTTCCTGCAAGGCACTGGTGAAATAAAAGCCGCGGAAAACGGGGCGGTGCTGATAAGGATTGTCTTCAAACAGGGTCGACACAAAGGTGCGCAGCACGGTTTTGATGCTGGCAAATTCCAGTGGCAGGGTTAGTGTGCCCGGTGCCACTTCCTGACTTTGTTGCATGGCCATATTGGCCAGGCTCATTTCTTTCAGGCCGGCGCTTAGCTCGTCGAAATGGTTGTCGAACTCGGTGATGATGTCGACGTCGCCATCTGTGCGGAAGGGCAGCGTTGCCCCCCAAACGCGCTTGCGCTCTTCGTCTTCTAGCGAGTCGAAAAAGCCGTTGAAACCGGCGATCAGATCGGCCTTGGTAAAGATGATGTAAACCGGCGCAACGACTTCCAGCTCTTCGGTGAGCTCTTGCACGCGGTTGCGCAATTTCTTGGCCAAATCAATGGCGAACTCGGGGCGGTTGCTGGTGAGCTCGGCAATGCTGGCGGCAATAATGATGCCGTTAATCGGCGCACGTGGGCGATGGCGGCGCAGCAGTTTGAGGAAGCCTTTCCATTCGTCGCGGTTTTCTTCATGTACCGAGTAGCGACCCGCCGTATCGAGAATGATGCCTTCGGAGGTGAAGTACCAATCGCAATTACGCGTGCCGCCGATGCCTTGAATGATGGTGCCGTGTTCTTCGGCAAAGGGGAAATGCAGGCCAGAGTTGGCAATGGCGGTGCTTTTGCCAGCCGCCGGGTTGCCGATAATCATGTACCAAGGCAACTCGTATAAGGCTTCTGTGCCTTTGGCTTGCCCCAAACGTGATGTCTTGATGGACTTCACGGCATGACGCATGCGCTCGCGTAGCACTTTAATGTCGCCGTCTTCTGCTTTTTTCTCGCCAAATCCAAATAGCGCTTTGGTGAATTCTTTGGCCGATTTTCGCGTTTGTAGTCGTTTATTAACCCATAGCGTGATTAGCACAATAAAGACGATGGCGAGCAGAAAGCCCAGGAAAAGCGCGATGACTTTAAGCGTGTTGGAACCCAGCAAAAATAGGCAAGCCACGATGATAACGGCCAGTACGGCGAGCGTTATCGGGTGGAGGAAAAAAGCGCGAAGTCGTTTCATATGTCGTTGGGCTGCGTGTCGATATTAGGTGGTGGAAGTGTCATCATCGGCGGCCTCTTCCTTGGCAGCGGCGACCAGCACCAACGCGCGTTGCGCAGGCGACTGGTGAGAAAACATGAGTCGGGGTTGTTCCTTTTTGACGCCGTTGTTTAACGCCACGGCGAGCGTGGCAAGTGTCAGCGCATTGCCGGCGTTGCCGTTACCGACGCCAATGGCATACAAGGCTTTGGTGGCGTCTTCTTCGGGCAACACAGCCTCGGTAAAACAGAGGCTTTCACCGCCACGGCTGGGGCGAATGTCGCTGTCTGATACCAGCTTGATCTTGGCATCTTCTTCCCAGTCGGTGTAATAGCGCAGCTCCTTGGTGAGCCGTTTGAGCGTATCCGCTTGTAAATGCTGGGGCTGGTGAACCGGTTTTTTGCGCGTGTCGGTAAACACCCGTCCCAATTGCATAGGGAGGACTTCTGCATCGCAGGTGTCGGGTGCAATCAAAAGGCCGGCTGCGGCTTCGCCCGGCACCTTGCCTTCTGGTTGATTGGCGCTACAAAGCTGCTGCTGGCTATTCCATTGTGCGATGACGTCAGGATCAATATTGGATTCAGCGGTCACCAGTAAATGAGGGTGGTGTAGCGCCAGCTCGTCTTTGGTTTGATGATAGGCCTGATTGAGCTCATCCAATTGCTCAAGGGCGGTTAGATCACTGCTGATAGCTTGGCTGCTAACGCGTAATTCTGGCGCTTGCCAGCCTTGTTCCGATAAGCGCTCAGTTAACCACTGGGTTGCAGCAAGGCGGTCTTCTTCCAACCAATGCGCCGGTTGTAACCAGTCGATTTCCAGCACCAGTTGCGGCGGCTTATTGGGCTGTTCTTCGTCTTCGGGTGGGCGCAAGGCGTCAAAATGTTCGTCCAGCAGGCGCGTGGCCAGCAGTTCTGTTAGCGCCAGTGTGCGTTTATCGGCAACAGACCAATGGGGCGACTCATCATCTAGTGTTGCCTCTACTGCATCCACGTCCACGGCCTTTATGTCGGCCGCCAAGACGGGTTGTTTATAGGGATCTTTCAAGGTTTTGTGCAGCTCAGGGCGTTTGCTGTCTTTAGCTGCTTTGATGATGGCGGCGTCACTTTTGCCTTGTGGCAAGATGGCGGCAGCCGCGATGACTGGCAGCTGCCAAGCAAGTGTGGGGTCGTCTTCCGGCTCTGGCTCAACGACTTCTTCGTCCTCGTTGGCAGCCTTCTCTTTGCGTTTTTTAATGCCGTCGGCCGTTTTATAGACTACACCGAAAGTGACAAGCAGCCCCAAGGGAAGCGCGACCAGATAAAGCAACATGTCCATGTTGCTGGGTGTTTGTCCGGTGGCGCGCCAGCGTAAAATCATTACCACCCAGACAACAGCGAACACTAGCAAGATTAGTCCGCTAATCAGTAGTATTTTGCGACGTGTCATGCGTGTCCCATGGGGCTGTGATTGTAACGGTGTGGTTTAGCCGTCAGTCGTTTGAGCTTGCGTGGCAATAATGGTTGCGCCACAGGCGGTTACGTCGCCATGACGTGCCACCGGTTTACCCATTACCGTGGTAGCTGGATCGCCGCTGACAATGGTGGTAACGCCACCATGGAACGGAATGGGACAGGTGGCCATGTCACCTACGCGGGCGATAGGTTTGCCGTTAGTTGTGGCGGTTGGTGCGCCCGTAATAACGGTGCCGCCATGGCTTGTTAGATCACCTACAACTGAAACTGGTTTTCCCATGTCAATATCCTTTTTATTGAGAGTTTTGTTGCGCCAACCGCTTACGATAAGCGGCCGGCCCGTGACCAGGCAGGTGAAGCTCCACATGCCCCAAGTCACGAATGCTTTCCCAGCTGCCGCCCCATACCAAGCCAGCGGCTTGAGCCACTTTGCCGTAGAGGCGGTAGCCACGTTTTACCCAAGGCGTTTTTGCTGCAATCACCAGTTTGCCGTGGTGATAAAAAGCGCAGTCGGCCGCCAGTCCAAATTGGTGGTAGCTTTGCCAAGCGCCAGCATTCGTCACATTGCTGCCTTTGCTGGCGAGCTGTGCTTGGCGCTGTGGCGAGCGATAGCCTTCAATCATGACCATCTTGTAGCCATAGCGCTGTTGCATCACCTTGAACACCGCTAGCAAACGCTGACGAAACTGGCTGTTAAGCCGGTCCCAATCGCGATTGGCTTGTCCCAAATGCCGCTCTGGTGCTTCCAGCTCAACCAAGTCCGTTACAAATGTTGCCGGTGGCAAGGGTGCCGGCGGCGATAATTGATCGCCTTCCAGCAGGCTGGTCACCAATGCGACTGTGTTCTGATTGACTGCGGCGTTTGTGTCGTAAGCCTGCATGTCAATATGTTGCCGTAACCCCAGCACCAACAACGTGGGGATGAGCAGCACACCGCAAACCATGGTAATCGGCCAACGGTGGCGTTGAACAAAATGGCCAATGGCGCCAGCCAACTGGTGTGCCCCCTGGCCGCCACGCTGTATTTTGGCATCTAGCTTTTGTGCCGTTCGCGATGTGTGCGTTGTGATGTGAAGGCCGCCGCGCTTTAGGCGATCGGTTAGCAACGCACGCTTCTCGGGAAAAGAAACTAACCACAATAATATAAATGCAAGCAGAGTCAGCGCTGCCAGCCAGGCTAAAACAAAATTCATTTTTCAGAATGACAAACGCTCGGGTCGCGCAAGGTTAACCTTTGTTGGCATAGGATACAATTCGGTAAAACTCACTAATATATCCCGCACCTATAGGTGAATATTATTAACCGATTATATCTCATCATTAAAATGATCGATGGTCCTGCGCAAATTGGTTTTGAGTGTCGTATACTCCACAGCAAATTTTGATACACGGGTGCAGTTTGACGACACCAAACGACACTAGCCGAACGCCAAGCCTTTTGGCAGGCTCAACAACAGATACAACCCAGAATGACTCGGTGCTGAGCCACAGTCCGGCCACACCGCCAAGGCGTCATGCGCTGTTGGTCTTGGTGGTGATTGTGTTGCTGCTAACGGGATTGATTGTTTGGTGGGTCGTTGACGATGAAGTTAGTCGGCCGCAGACAGCGTTTCCGTTACCGGTTGAGTCGAACTACTCATCCTCACACCCGCAGCCAACTCAAGAACGTGATGTTGCGGGGCAAGCTGTTATTTTGGCTGATCGTCAGAATATACCAAGACAGAAAACCGGTGAACACTTAGTTGGTGTGTCTCGGGATGAGGCCGGTCGAGATGAGGCAAAAAGGGCAGCCAATATATCACCCGATCAAGCACCAACCAAACCGCAAACGGTCACTCAGACAACAACATCAGCGCCGCAGGATGCGCCAAGCGGTGCTGCGTCGGTCAATGTGGCACCTGTTCCGCAATCAGACACTGATGCCAAGCTGTTGGCGATGTTGTTGCGTTATATCGAACGACGCAAGACTGGCGGTGCATCGGTTGATGTGGACGCGCTACGCGGTGATATCGCTGCCTGCCCGGATGTGGGAAAAGCCGGGCGTGCAGCGTGTATCACGAGGGTGTGTAGCCGGTATGGGCTGGAAGTGGGGTCCTGTACGGCAATGACTGGACGCTAACTCTAACTACGAGTTGTCGGCTTCCGCATTGACGCCAAGTAGTTCTTGCAAATCACCCAAGGCGGGGTTGTCCCCTTTGAGTACCGTTTTCAACCATACGTGTAGTGGCATATTGCCCCATCGTACGGCGCGTTCGGCCAAATAAGCGACCGGGCTATGCGGTTCGGTGCGACGAAAATAATCGGCTACCTTTTGCAGTTGCATTAGGGCGTCTTGGCGTGTATTGATTGCACCGCTAACTGTCACGGTCGCTGCGTTGTCGTTGGTAGCATCGTCGGTTTCTGTGCTGCTTGAGCCAGCGTCGGTATCGGGTGCAGTGGGTGACATAATGCCCGCATCTGCTGCCATGCGTTTGGCGTTGTCGATTACCTTATCCAAAACATCGCGTGTGGCCGTAAAGCTGGGGCCATCGTGCCCTAGCAAGTTATCAATGACGCGCTCAAACTCGCTAAACGCATCGCGCGCTTGCTGGGTTGTCGCGAGTAGTGTTTGGTAAAAATCAAACGGGGTTGCGGTGCAGGCCGCATTGATGGCGGCCGTGTCAGGATGTTCGTCGCTGTCGTTGCCACGTCCTGCTTCTATCAAATCGATACTGGTGAAATTGCCCTTTGCCGATGAGGTAATCGGGATTTGCTGTAGCCAAGTGTTTGATTGTGTTAATAAACCCTCAAGGTTGCCGATGCGCAGATCCTGATCACCATCCTCGGCAAGCGGGTACAATGTGTCCCAAAACTGTTCGCAAGTGGCCGCCAGAAGTTGAAAGCCTTGGGCAAAACCCGTGAAGCCCTCGAGGTGAGTCTGCGCCTCGATCAGCCAAGAAATTATGCGGATATCTTTGCTGCGGTTGGTTAAAAGGTCAGTGCAAAGCTTAGCCGCTTCTGGCCAGTCCGCCGTTTTCAGCTCGGTCGCCCAGTCTCCTTGTTCAAGTGTTGCATCATCATGCCGTCGCGCCTCTTTAATGGCATCAAACTCTGGTGAAAACGACAAATCTTCACCGCTTGGAGACTCGTCAGAAATGGGATTGAGTAGTGTACTGATGTCCAGCATGGAGGTGGCCTTTATGTTGACTATTGCGCGGGCGCTAATGTACCAAAAGCGGGAAACATATCTCAACGGATTAGACGAAAAATAGGCTGAATAATGTCCAGCGTAAGGCGCTTTTAACTGATTAAATGTTACTTAATAGATGCCTAATAATTAGTTTGTTAGTACTGATTAAGTATTAATTGTAGTTTTAGGATTACAACGCAATATGGCGGATATAAATAGCGCGTTAATTCATGGTAAAGTCTCGTCGCTAAATGGGGTGGAAAATAACCAGATATCAAGCGGATTATGTCGCCCATCAAATAGAACAACAGAGTTTGTAACCACTCACACAACACGGAGGAAGTTGACGTGGATGCAACGTCAGTCCTGAAATCACTGG
>CAYVZZ010000095.1:8909-9143 GCA_964456185.1 uncultured Alcanivoracaceae bacterium | reverse complement strand
GATGGCAAAGGACTAGCAAAAAGCACAGAAGCTGACATGCAGCAGCGTGTAGAAAAACTAAAACAGGCCACTGGCACTACCCCTATCCTAGCTACCATCCTAGTCGGTGCCGACCCCGCCTCTGCCACTTATGTGCGCATGAAAGGCAATGCCTGCCGTCGTGTCGGCATGGATTCAGTTGCTATCGAAATGCCAGATACCACAACCACCGATGAGCTACTGGCGAAAATTAAC
>CAYVZZ010000095.1:0-8899 GCA_964456185.1 uncultured Alcanivoracaceae bacterium | reverse complement strand
CGTTCACGGCATCTTATTGCAGCACCCGGTTCCGGCGCAGATCGATGAGCGTGCCTGTTTCGATGCCATTTCGTTAGAAAAAGACGTTGATGGGGTGACTTGCCTCGGCTTTGGTCGCATGAGCATGAACGAACCGGCTTACGGCTCGGCCACCCCGCAAGGCATCATGCGTATTTTGCAGCACTATGATATTCCCCTGGAAGGCAAGCATGCGGTGGTTGTGGGACGCAGTGCGATTCTAGGTAAACCCATGGCCATGATGCTGCTGGCGGCCAACTGCACCGTCACCATTTGCCACAGCCGCACACAGAACCTGCCCGAAATGGTAAAACAGGCGGATATTATCGTTGGCGCAGTCGGCAAACCGGAATTCATTAAAGCCGAGTGGATTAAAGACGGTGCCGTAGTCGTCGACGCCGGCTTTCACCCACAAAAATGCGGCGACATTGAGCTATCGGATGCACTGATTGAACGCGTATCTGCTTACACACCGGTTCCCGGCGGCGTCGGTCCAATGACCATTAACACACTCATTTTGCAAACCTTAGCCGCCGGCGAAAAGGCGGCTGGTTAATCCGTCTCTTGCAATTGACGTAGGGGCAGCGACATCTTTTCGGGATGTGCTGCCCCTACTTTTTTATAGCAGGCTAATATGCGTGCCATATCGGCTTCATAGTCTCCCGTTGGCACAAACCATAAGGGCAGACGAATTTCTTTGCGGCGATAATCCAGCACAGCCACGATGATAGGCACCTGCGCCTGTTCCGCTATGCGATAAAATCCGCTCTTCCAGCTAGCTGCACTTTTGCGCGTACCTTCCGGCGCGATTCCCAAAAACAGTTGCTCGTGTGACTGATAGGCATCGACAGATTGACCTACCAAGCCATGTGGACTATCGCGATGCACGGGTATCACACCAAGAAAGCGCCAAAGAGAAGTCAACGGCCAGCGAAAAAGATTGTCTTTCACCATAATGCTAATGCGCAACCGCATGGCTAATATTGCCGCCACCCCGACTAATCCATCCATATTACTGGTATGTGGCGCGCCGATGGCCATAATCTTCGGCACATTCGGGATGTGACCGACAACCCGCCAACCTAATAGCTTTAACAGCCACTGCCCCAACATAACGCTTAGCCAATTACCCCGCCTGGGTACCTGATCACCAATATCGACAAAAGTTTGCATCACTTAACTCGCTGCCTTTTCTTTTTTTATAACGAGTTTGGCATTCGCAACCAAGCGCCTAACGCGTCAAAACGGGAGGCCTGCCGTTTAAGCACAGTGATTGTCCTCGCATCACGGGCAATTGCATTGCAGATATTTCATACGTTCTGGCGACCTGTGTGAGCCAACTCAAAAAAAGCGCCTAGCAAATCGGCAGCAGGCGTTTACTTTCTATCGTTTAGGCTCATAGAATAAGTCACCACTTTCAAAAGAAGTAGAAGCATTATGAGCAAGCAACCCTTGACCATTACGTATACCCTAACTGACGAAGCACCTGCCCTAGCCACCGGCTCCTTTTTGCCTATCGTTCGCAACTTCACCCAGGCAGCCGGCATCAATGTTGAAACCAGCGATATTTCGCTAGCCGCACGTATTTTGTCGCAATTTCCCGATTACCTGAACGAAGACCAACAACTCCCGGATACCCTTCAAGCGCTGGGCGAACAAACCCTACAGCCAGACGCCAGCATCATTAAACTGCCTAACATTAGTGCGACCGTAACGCAGCTGAAAGCCGCCATTGCGGAGCTGCAAAAGAAAGGCTACGCGATTCCCAATTACCCGGAAACGCCAAAAACCGACGAAGAGAAAACCATTAACGAGCGCTATTCCGTTTGTATTGGCAGCGCCGTGAACCCCGTTATTCGCCAAGGCAACTCCGACCGCCGCGCCCCCAAGGCCGTAAAAGCCTATGTGCGTAAGCACCCGCATAAAATGGGTGAATGGAGTGCCGCTTCGCGCACCCACGTGTCTCACATGAAACGTGGCGATTTTTATAACGATGAAGTCTCCATGACCATCAATCAAGACCGTAACGTGCGCATGGAGCTAATCACCAAGGACGGGAAAAAACATGTCCTCAAACCTGAAGTATCTCTTCAGGATCGTGATGTCATCGACAGCATGTTCTTCAGCAAAAAAGCCCTGCTGGAATTTTATGAAGAGCAAATGGAAGATGCGCGTAAAACCGGCGTGATGTTTTCTCTGCACGTGAAAGCCACCATGTTGAAGGTGTCGCATCCCATCGTGTTTGGCCATTGTGTGCGGGTGTTTTATAAAGACGCCTTTGAGAAACACGCCGAGCTTTTTGAACAGCTTGGCGTTAACGTCAACTACGGCATGGCTGATCTGCATGACAAGGTCGCCACCCTGCCCCGCAGTCTGCAGGAAGAAATCCATGAAGACCTGCAAGCCTGTCACGAACACCGCCCCGAGCTGGCCATGGTCGATTCCGCCAAAGGCTGGAGCAACTTCCATTCCCCTAACGACGTAATCGTCGATGCGTCCATGCCAGCCATGATTCGCAGCGGCGGCAAAATGTATGGTGCCGATGGCCGCCTGAAAGAAGTCAAAGCCGTCATGCCGGAATCCACCTTTGCGCGCATTTACCAGGAGATGATCAACTTCTGTAAATGGCACGGTGCTTTCGACCCGCAAACCATGGGTACGGTGCCCAATGTCGGTCTGATGGCACAAGGCGCAGAAGAATACGGCTCTAACGATAAAACCTTTGAGCTGGAAGCCGATGGCACCGTACAAATCACCGATAACGACACGGATGAAGTGCTACTCAGCCAAGAGGTTGAAGAAGGTGACATCTGGCGCATGTGCCGCACCACCGACGCTGCCATTCGTGATTGGGTGCGCCTCGCGGTTAACCGTTCACGCGATTCCGGTATGCCGGTGGTCTTTTGGCTCGACCCTTATCGCCCACACGAGCGCGAAATCATTACTAAAGTCAAAATGTATCTGCAGGAAAACGATACCAAAGACTTGGACATTCGCATCATGAGTCAAGTACGCGCCATGCGTTACACGCTCGAACGGGTGATTCGCGGACAAGACACCATTAGCGCAACCGGTAACATTCTGCGCGATTACCTCACCGACCTTTTCCCCATTATGGAATTGGGCACCTCTGCCAAAATGCTGTCCATCGTCCCCATGTTGGCGGGTGGCGGCATGTATGAAACAGGTGCCGGTGGCTCAGCGCCACGTCACGTCACTCAGTTGGTTGAAGAAAACCATCTGCGCTGGGATTCGCTTGGTGAATTTCTCGCATTGGCTGCCTGTCTACACGACATGAGCCAGAAGAATGACAACGATCAGGCCAAAGTGTTGGCCGATACACTGGATGCCGCCACGGAGCGCCTCTTGGACGAAAACAAGAGCCCGCAACGGCGGACTGGTCGGCTGGACAACCGCGGTAGCCACTTCTATCTGACGCTGTTTTGGGCAGAAGAGCTGGCCAAGCAGACTGCCGACAGCAATCTGGCGAAACGTTTTGCCGCCTTTGCTGAACAGTTAACGCAGCAAAAAGACGACATCATCAAAGAACTGGAATCAGTACAAGGCAACCCGGTTGACGTCGGTGGCTATTATTGGACCGACCCTGACAAGATTGCCGCTGTAATGCGTCCCAGTCAGACGTTTAACGCCATTTTGGCCAGTCTGTCGAGCTGAGACTGCGCATGAAAAAAACTGTCATAGTCGGCCTGTCCGGCGGCGTCGATTCGTCCGTCGCCGCCTGGCGGTTGTTGCAACAGGGCTATCACGTCGAAGGCCTGTTCATGAAGAACTGGAATGAAGACGATGGCACCGAGTATTGCACTGCTCGGCAAGATTTAATGGATGCCATGCAGGTGGCCGGCACGCTCGGCATCGAGTTGCATACCATTAATTTTGCCAAAGAATACTGGGATCGCGTGTTCAGCCATTTCCTGGATGAATATCGGGCTGGCCGCACGCCCAACCCGGATATTCTCTGCAACAAAGAAATTAAGTTTAAAGCCTTTCTCGATCACGCCATTCAACTGGGTGCGGATTACATCGCTACCGGCCATTACGCTCAAGTAGCACACAAGGGCGATGGCGGACACTTGTTGCGTGCCACGGACACCAACAAGGATCAAACCTACTTTTTGCATGCAGTGAAATCGCGCGAGTTTGCGCAAAGTCTTTTCCCTTTAGGGGATATGCTCAAGCCAGATGTGCGACGCCAAGCCGAAAAGCTCGGTTTCGCAAACCATGACAAGAAAGATTCCACAGGAATCTGCTTTATTGGCGAGCGCCGCTTTAGCGACTTCTTAAAGCGCTACCTGCCTGCGCAACCGGGCGATGTGGTTGATGAAAACGGCACGGTGCTGGGCGAACATCAGGGCTTGATGTACTACACCTTGGGACAGCGCCAAGGCATCGGCATTGGTGGTCGCAACGATGGCAGTGGCCAACCTTGGTATGTTGCCCACAAGGATTTGAATAATAATCAGTTAGTTGTGGTTCAAGGGAAAAATCACCCCATGCTGTTCAGCGAGCAACTAACAGCAGTAAAAGCCGATTGGGTTTCGGGTACTCCACCAGAAACACCCTTAAAGCTCACTGCGAAAGTGCGTTATCGTCAGGAAGATCAGCCGTGTACCTTAACGCGTATTACGGATGACCGACTTTATGTGCATTTCGATACTGCACAGCGTGCGGTAACGCCCGGACAATCCATTGTCTTCTATCAAGGCGACGAGTGCTTGGGTGGCGCCATTATCGACACTTTCAACCTTGCCAATAGCGGACAAACGTTGAGCAGCTAACGCTTCCCTCTCGAAATAAACCGCGCCAGCCGCTATCATGGCGCGGTTCGAGAACCTCCTACCAAGGTAAGCTATTTCATGTCACAAGCGCGCAAGATTTTGGTCACCAGTGCCCTGCCCTATGCCAATGGCCCGATTCACCTCGGCCATTTACTGGAATACATCCAAACCGACATTTGGGCGCGGTTCCAGCGGTTACGGGGTAACGACTGCATTTACGTTTGCGCCGACGACGCCCACGGCACCGCCATCATGCTCAAGGCGGAAGAAAACGGCATTAGCCCCGAGCAACAAATTGCCAACGTCAAAGCCGAACATGAACGCGACTTTGCCGATTTTTTGATTCACTTTGACAACTACTATTCCACGCACAGCCCGGAAAACCGCCAGTTTTCAGAGCAAATTTTCTTGGCAAACCAGAAGCAGGGGCACATTCTCGAAAAAGAAATCAGCCAGCTTTTCGACCCCGAGAAGAAACTCTTTTTGGCCGACCGTTTTGTCAAAGGCGCCTGCCCCAAATGTGGCGCAGAAGACCAATATGGCGATAACTGTGAAGTTTGCAGCAGCACCTATCCTGCTACCGACTTGGTAAATCCCTATTCCACTATTAGTGGCGCCACACCGGTTGAAAAGAAATCCACCCAGTTGTTTTTCAATCTGCCTGCCTTCACCGACATGCTCAAAGAATGGACACGCTCTGGCACCTTGCAAACAGCCGTCAGCAACAAGCTCAGTGAATGGCTGGATTCCGAGTTAAAACCTTGGGACATTAGCCGTGAAGCCCCCTATTTCGGCTTCCAAATCCCCGGTTACCCGCACAAATACTTTTATGTCTGGCTAGATGCGCCCATTGGCTACATGGCCAGTTTTAAGAACTACTGCGATGCCAACGACATCGATTTCGACAGTTACTGGGCCGAAGATAGTGACGCCGAGCTGTATCATTTCATCGGTAAGGACATTATCAGCTTCCACGGGCTTTTCTGGCCTGCCATGCTGAAAGGTGCGGGTTTGCGTTTGCCTACCGCTATCTATTCCCATGGCTTTGTTACCGTCGATGGCGCAAAAATGTCGAAATCTCGTGGCACCTTTATTCGTGCCCGGCATTATCTGGAACACCTTGATCCGGAATATCTGCGTTATTACTTTGCAGCCAAACTCAACAGTCGACTGGATGATTTTGACCTTAATCTGGACGATTTCACCCAGCGCGTTAATTCGGATTTGGTCGGCAAGGTGGTGCAAATCGCCAGCCGCTCAGCCAACTTCATTCACAAATTGGGCGGCAAGCTTGGCAGCGAGCTGGACAACCCCGAACTGCTGACGGAAGCCCAAGCGGCTGCCAAATCCATTGCAGCCAACTACGAAGCACGGGAATTTGGTCAGGCTATTCGAGAAATCATGCATCTGGCTGATAACACCAACCAGTACATCCAATCGCGTGCACCTTGGAAGCTCATCAAAGAAGATGGCAAAGCCGATGAAGTCGTGGCCGTGTGCACCACTGCGCTTAATGCCTTCCGTTTGTTGATGATTTACCTGAAGCCGGTATTGCCCGCCTTGGTAGAAAAAGCGGAAGCCTTCTTAAATGTTGAACCACTAACATGGCAAGATGCACAAAGCACGCTGCTTAACCACAGCATCGCGCCGTTTGAACCGCTAATGCAGCGCATTGACAAGAAGCAAGTTAAAGCCTTGGTACAACCCGCAGACGACAAACCTGCTAAAGCCAAAAAGCCGAAAAAGGCAACCAAGAAAGACAGCGGCGAAATCAAAATTGATGATTTCACCAAAGTCGAACTGCGCGTCGCAAAGGTTATTGAAGCCTCTGAAGTCGAAGGTGCCGACAAGCTATTAAAAATCCAGTTGGACGTGGGTGATCTCGGCCAGCGCCAGGTATTTTCCGGCATTAAGGCGGCCTACGCCCCAGCTGACCTGAAAGACAAGCTGGTCATCCTAGTGGCTAACCTGGCACCACGCAAAATGCGGTTTGGTGTATCCGAAGGCATGATTTTGGCGGCTGGCGATAAAGATGTCTTCCTACTTAGCGCCGACGACGGTGCCTATCCGGGGATGAAGGTTAGCTAAATGTCGCTGGCTGACGAGATTGACGACCTACTACCACAAACCCAATGCGGGCAATGCGGTTATGCCGGTTGTCGCCCTTATGCCGAAGCTATCGTCCGTGGCGAGGCCACACACAACCTTTGTCCGCCCGGAGGCGAAGCCGTTGAGAAGCAACTGGCCGAACTGCTAGGCAAGCCGTCATTGCCATTGGCCACACCAGCAAGAAACCATCCGGGTCAACGGCTGGAAGCCGTGATTCGCGAAGAAGAATGCATCGGTTGCACCAAGTGCATTCAAGCCTGCCCGACCGATGCCATCGTTGGTGCTCGTCAGCTTATGCACACGGTGATTAGCCATGAATGCACCGGCTGTGAGCTTTGTGTCGAGCCCTGCCCTGTCGATTGTATCGATATGGTGCTACGTCCTGCCGACCAGCAAACGTTAAGTGATGAAGAGCGCTTTCATGCGCGCGACCGCTATCAAAACAGAGAGCGCCGTTTAATCACCGAAAAACAGCGTGACGAAAAAGAACGCGAGTACAAACGTCAGCGCCGCGCGGCGAATAAGCCCATTAAGGTCACGCCAGAAAGCGAGCTCAACCAACTCAAAGCCGCATGGCAACGCAGCAAAAACCAGCTAAAACAGCTGCAAGCCGCTATCGCTTATATTGAAAAACAGGGACAACAACCGGCACCTGAACACCTGCAACAACTCGAGTCGTTAGAAAAGCAGATTGCTCAACTTAAAGCGCAAATTGACCAAGCCCAGAAAACTCAAAGCGATAATAGCGCTGAAATCGAGCAGCTAAAAAAGGCGGCCACACGCAGTGAACTGGCTTGGCGACACGCCCAGGCCAAAGGCATCAGTGGCGATACTTTGGCGCAACTTAAGCAGCAGCGTGATGACGACCAGCAGCGTTTGGATGCCTCGATTAAGGGATAAGTTGCGTTAGAGAAAAAATTACGGTTTATTTTACTACCAAGATAATAATAAAACGCCCCACCTACCATAGAGAGAGCTCATGCAAGACAACACATCATCGCACAAGCTGCGTCGTGATATCGGCCATATTGGCCTGCTGTTTACCGCCGTTGGGTCAATCATCGGCTCTGGCTGGTTGTTTGGTGCCTTAAATGCCGCACAAATCGCCGGTCCAGCGTCCATCATCGCCTGGGTACTGGGCGGCATCATGATTATTATCATTGGTCTCTGCTATGCCGAGTTGGGCACCATGCTGCCGGTATCCGGTGGTGTTGTGCGGTTTCCACACTTCGCCTTTGGGTCTTTTGCCAGTTATACCCTAGGGTGGATTACCTGGCTGGCCGCCGCATCGGTAACGGCCATTGAGGTGGTCGCCGCACTGGAATACGCCACCAGTTATCTGCCTTGGCTAATGCACGGCACAGGCGACACCAAAGCCCTGACAAATGCCGGTTTTGCCGCCGGTGTGCTCATGCTGGCGTTGTTTAGCTTCGTCAATGTCATTGGCGTACGTTGGTTTGCCCGACTGAATAACGCCCTGGTTTGGTGGAAGCTGGCAATCATTATCATCGTGGTTGTGGCTTTCTTTGCCGCTGCCTTTTCACCCGAGCACCTGTTTACCACCGTGGAAGGTGGCTTCATGCCCTTTGGCTGGAATGGCATCTTCTCATCCATCGCCACCGCCGGCATTGTTTTTTCTTATCTGGGTTTCCGCCAAGGTGTAGAGCTCGCCGGTGAAAGCAAAAACCCGCAACGCAGCGTGCCTTTTGCCATTATTGGCTCAGTGGTCATCACCATCGGTATTTATGTTGCACTGCAAATCGCCTTCATCACAGCTTTGCCCGCTGGCGCGCTGGCGGATGGCTGGGCGCACATTGAAGCTCATGTAATGGACATCCAGTTTGGTCCACTTGCTGCCTTGGCCGTTACCTTGGGGCTGGGTTGGCTTGCTACCTTGCTATACATTGATGCCTTTGTGTCTCCTACCGATACCGGGCTGATTTTCTCTGCCGTCACTACGCGCTTGTCTTATGCCA
>CAYVZZ010000094.1:0-9207 GCA_964456185.1 uncultured Alcanivoracaceae bacterium | reverse complement strand
CCTTATCAGAACGTGTCGAGGCATTCGTGAGTCGCTTCGGCCGCTTACAAGATTTGTTGGACGATAAGTTGTTACCGACTTTATTGATGATGTTAGGTGAATCGACTGGTGCGGCCATTGGTAACCTGGATAAGGCTGAGCGTTTGGGGTGGCTTGAGTCGACCGAGTCTTGGTTGGCTTTGCGGCGTCTGCGTGATCGAATGGTGCATGAGTATATCGAAGACAATCAGGTGTTAGTCGATGCGCTAAATCAAGGCCACCAGCAAGTGGCTGGTTTGCTGAAAACCGCCCATGCCATGCACAGGGAAGCGGAACAACGTGGTTGGTTTACCCCTGCCGTATGACTACTTCACCTTGGCCTGATATTCAACAACGTTCGCTGCCCGAAGTAGATTGGCCTGGCACATCGCCGCTGATGGCGCGTTTGTTGGCGGCTCGTGGTGTCGAGCAAACCAGTCTCGATTTTTCCTTGAAGCAGTTGCCCCGACCAGAGGGGTTGGTGCCCGCCGAAGCAGTGCAGCTGCTGCTTGACGCTTACCGGCAACAGCAGCGCATTGTGGTGGTGGCCGATTATGATACGGATGGGGCGACAGCCTGTGCGGTGATGGTGCGCGGGTTGCGTTTGTTGGGTTTCGAGCAGGTCGATTTTCTCGTGCCCGACCGCTTTGTGCATGGTTATGGGTTAACGCCCTCCATTGTTGAAGAAGCCCGTCAATTACAACCGGATTTGCTGGTCACGGTGGATAATGGCGTGGCCAGTGTCGCCGGTGTCGAGGCCGCGAAAGCGGCGGGCATTAATGTATTGATTACCGACCATCATCTGCCCGGCAAGCAATTGCCCGATGCGGTGATGGTCAATCCACGGTTGCAGCCGGATTTCGCCGCCAGCGAGCTGGCCGGTGTCGGTGTGGCGTTTTATGTGCTAATGGCGCTACGCCAGGCCTTGCGGCAAGTCGATGAACCCAACGCCAATGCCAATTTGGCGCAGCTGTTGGACTTGGTAGCGTTGGGTACGGTGGCCGATGTGGTCACGCTCGACCACTATAACCGTATTTTAGTCGAGCAGGGGTTAAGGCGAATGCGTGCGGGCGCAGCCTGTGCGGGCGTGAGCGCCTTGGTGAAGGTGTCCGGTCGCGAGCAAACGCGGTTGACCAGCGCCGATATGGGCTTCGCTTTGGGGCCGCGATTAAACGCCGCCGGACGGCTGGCGGATATGCGCCATGGTATTGATTGCCTGCTGGCCGATGACGCGACTCAGGCACAACAACTCGCTGAAGAATTGGACGCCATCAACCGTGACCGCCGTGCCATAGAAACCGACATGGTGACCGAGGCGCGTCATCAAGTGGCGCAATTGCGCAAGCAAGGGACTTTGCCGTTAATCCTGTGTTTGTATTCGCCCCATTGGCATGAGGGCATAGTGGGTTTGCTGGCCTCACGGGTGAAAGAGCTGACGCAGCGCCCGGTCGTCGCCTTTGCGAATGCACAGCAGGAAGGCGAGATGAAAGGCTCGGCACGTTCGGTAACCGGGCTGCACATTCGCGATGTACTGGCCGATGTGGCCGCGCAATCTCCCGGCTTGCTCAGCCGTTTCGGGGGGCACGCCATGGCGGCCGGTTTGAGTTTATCAAAAGATAAGCTGGCGGCATTTCGCGATGCCTTGCAACAAGCCGTCAACCGGCGCATCACCTCTGCCGATTTACAAAACCGCGTGCTGGTGGATGGCGAATTGGCTGATGACCAGCTGACGCTGGAACAAGCCGAACAGCTCACCTTGGGCATGCCCTGGGGAAAAGATTTTCCCGCCCCCTTGTTTCATGGCACTTTCGAGGTGCTGTCCCAACGTATTGTCGGTGAGCGTCATGTGAAATTGACATTAGGGCTGCCCGCTACCAATGGCGTCATTGATGCCATTCATTTTAATACCGACCCGGCTATCTGGCAGGGCAAAAACATACGCCGTGTAGAGGGCGTCTACCGCCTGGAAAGCAATTATTTCCGTGGCCGTGTTGCGCCACAATTGTTGTTCGACCATTTGCGGCCCTGTGAGTGAATTGGTCAGGTGAAAGTTACCTTTATCTGTGCTCTCTGGTAGCATAGCGCCTCGGCGTCGGCAATTACCGGCATGCGACCTTTGTTGGTAGTAACGGGAAGAACCCTGTTGCACCTGATGGAAAAGTGATTGATATGAAAACCATTCATAAACACCGCTTGGAACTGAATTCTGACATTCAAGAATTGAAAATGCCCAGTGATGGAAGTCCGCGACGTGTCGACTATGTCGTGCAGGACAAGGCCGTACAAATGTGGGTTGAGGTCGATGCCGATACGGTAATCGATTCGGTAGATAATGTGCGTCGATTCAAAGTCTTCATGACAGGGGACGGCATTCCGGATAATGCGCGTTATGTCGGGACAACCGTTAACCACATGATGCCCGACGCCTATCACGTGTACGAGCTGCTGGACTAGCTGGCACACCGCCCACGAGGGCAACACCTTGAATGACCGCCACAACACAGCATTTTGAGTGCTGTGCGTGGCGGATTTGTCGATTAAAAAGTCTATTTCCGTGAGAGGAAAGTAACCGAGAGTTTTATGGAAGTTAATCCGCTGCGTCAGCAAATTGAAAATATCAACGAGCGAGCCGAATCGCTTAGGGGGTATCTTTGACTATGCCGTTAAGAAAGAACGGCTAGAAGAAGTCACCCGCGAGCTGGAAAACCCGGATGTCTGGAATGAGCCGGACAAGGCACAGGCACTGGGCAAAGAACGCGCGCGACTGGATGGCATTGTCACCACCCTGGACAAATTAACGCAAGGCGTCGAAGACAGCAGCGAGTTGTTGGAGATGGCTGTGGCGGAAGACGCAGAGGATGAAGTCGCTGATATCCAAGCGGACTTGGATGAGCTGGAAAAGCTGGTCGCCGATTTGGAATTCAAGCGCATGTTCTCCGGTGAAATGGACGAGAGCAACGCGTATCTGGATATCCAGGCCGGTTCCGGCGGCACCGAAGCGCAAGACTGGGCATCCATGTTGCTGCGCATGTACCTGCGCTGGGGCGAGGCGCATGGCTTTAAGACCGAGCTGGTGGAAAATCAGGATGGCGATGTAGCCGGTATCAAATCCGCCACCATCCAATTTACCGGTGATTATGCTTACGGCTGGCTGCGTACTGAGACGGGCGTGCACCGTTTGGTGCGCAAATCACCCTTTGATTCTGGCGGTCGCCGTCACACCTCTTTTGCCTCGGTATTTGTGTCGCCTGAAGTCGACGACAGTTTTGAAGTCGAAATCGACAAAAGCCAGGTGCGTGAAGATACTTACCGTGCTTCCGGCGCCGGTGGTCAGCATGTGAACAAGACCAGTTCGGCAGTACGCCTAACCTACGAATTCAAAGACCCGGATACCGGCGAAGAACACATTGTTGTCGCCGCCTGCCAGACCCAGCGCTCCCAACACCAAAACCGCGACTTCGCTTGGAAAATGCTGCGTGCGCGGGTTTACGAGCTGGAAATGCAAAAACGCAATGCCGAAAAGCAGGCGTTGGAAGATAACAAGGCCGATATCGGTTGGGGTAGTCAGATTCGCTCTTATGTGTTGGACGACTCGCGCATTAAAGACCTGCGCACCAACGTCGAAACACACAACACTCAGCGGGTGTTAGACGGCGAGCTAGACCAGTTTATAGAAGCATCTTTGAAAGCCGGTTTATAAGCCGGGTTGACTTGATTTTGCCGGCACAGCCGGTGACGTAACGAGAAGGCAAGACATGGCCAATACTTCACAGGATACAGTCCACGACGATAACCGCTTGGTTGCCGAGCGCCGCGAGAAGCTGGCGACATGGCGCGAAGAAGGGCAAGCCTTTCCCAATGGCTTTAAACGTGATGCGCTAGCCGCTGACCTGATTGCGGAATATGGCGATTTCAGCAAAGAAGAGTTGGAAGAAAAAGCCATTAGCGTGTCCATTGCCGGTCGCATGATGCTCGACCGCCGCATGTTTAAGGTGTTGCAGGATATGTCTGGCCGCATCCAGATTTACACCGATAAAAAGATACAGAAAGCCACCGGTTGGGATTTGGGCGACATCATTGGCGTGCGTGGCGAGCTGCGTAAATCCAATAAAGGCGACTTGTTTGTGCGTGTGGCGGAATACCAATTGCTCACCAAATCGCTGCAGCCGCTTCCCGAAAAGCACAAAGGTCTGACCGACACGGAAATCAAATATCGTCAGCGTTATGTGGACTTGATTGTCAACGAAGACACGCGTCGCACCTTCCAGATTCGTTCGCAAATTGTCGCCGGTATTCGCCGCTTCCTCGAAGAGCGTGGTTTCATGGAAGTGGAAACGCCCATGTTGCAGGTCATCCCGGGCGGGGCTACGGCACGTCCCTTTGTGACCCACCACAATAGCCTGGATATCGACATGTTTTTGCGTGTCGCCCCCGAACTGTTCTTGAAACGGCTGGTAGTTGGCGGTATCGAGAAGGTGTTCGAGGTCAATCGCAATTTCCGTAACGAAGGGCTTTCTACCCGACACAATCCGGAATTTACCACGCTCGAGTTTTATCAAGCCTACGCCGACTACCATGATTTAATGGAGCTGACCGAAGCCTTGTTGAAACAGTTGGCGGAAAACATTTTGGGCAGTGCGCAGGTGGAATATCAAGGCCTAACGCTGGACTTCGGCAAACCCTTCGAGCGCTACACCGTATTCGATTCGATTTTGCACTTCGGCAAAGAGGCCGGTATTACGGCGGCCGATTTACAAACCCGTGACGCAGCTGAGGCATTGGCGCGCAAGCTGGGCGTGGCAGTGAAGGACAACTGGGGCCTGGGCAAGCTGCAGATGGAAATCTTCGATGAAGTGGTCGAGCCCAACCTGCAACAACCCACCTTTATTACCGCTTACCCGACCGAAGTCTCGCCCTTGGCACGTCGCAACGATGAAGACCCCTTCGTCACCGATCGCTTCGAGTTCTTCATTGGTGGCCGTGAAATCGGCAATGGCTTCTCCGAGCTGAACGACCCGGAAGACCAGGCAGAGCGCTTCCAACAGCAGGTGGCTGAAAAAGAAGCCGGTGATGATGAAGCCATGTTCTACGACGACGATTACGTCACTGCACTGGAATACGGCTTGCCGCCCACTGCGGGCGAGGGTATTGGTATCGACCGTTTGGTGATGCTGTTTACCGATGCGCCTTCTATTCGGGACGTGATACTCTTCCCGCATATGCGACCACAGCAGAGCCAATAATAATAAAGACGCAATGAAAGAATAGGTCAAGCAGTCATGAAAGACGTTAATGATATTCAATATGAGGGACGCAAGGCGCGCCGGCGCGGCAGTGAGCAACGACGGCAAGCCATTTTGGAAGCGTCTCTACGAATCATTATTAAGGACGGCATCCGCGCAGTGCGCCACCGTGCAGTAGCGCGCGAAGCAGATGTCCCCTTGTCGGCCACGACCTATTATTTCAAGGACATACCGGCGCTCATCGTTGATACCTTTACCTTTTTTGCTGAACGGGCAATCAACGACGTCATTGCCCCCTTTCGTGATAACGCCTTTTCCTTGTTGGAGCAGGCTCAGGAAATGGCGGAAGGCTCGCCAAACCAGCGTGATCTACTGCTCGATCAGCTCAGTCAGGCCACCGCTGAGTTTATTCACGGCGAGGTCTATGAGCAGCGCGACCATTTGGTTGCCGAACAGGCGTTTTACGCTGAAGCGATTATCCAGCCCAAACTGGCAGAGTTGGCCACACTGTACATTGACCAGCAGCGGCAGGCGTTGTCTGATGCCTGCCGTTTAATGCACACACTGGAACCCGACGAGGATGGTGAAATTCTCATGGCGGTGATTTATCGCCTGGAGCGCCAAATGCTGATGGACAGCTTGTTTACCACTGAGCGAGCGGCTGCACGCCTTCGGCGAACATTGGGCATGCTGGTGCCGGCCACAGATGCACCGGAACAGCTTGCCTGATAGGGGCGATACATGAGTGTTGATCGTATAATTGAAATGTGTCGGGAGGCGCATTAAATGACACAATCATTGCAGCTTAGTGAACGTAAGCAGCAGCTGCTGATGATGCTGGTGGAACGTCACATTCGTGATGGCCAGCCAGTTGGCTCCAAAACCCTCTCGCAAAATACTTCGCTCAACGTCAGCTCGGCGACCATTCGCAATGTTATGGCTGAGCTGGAGGATTTGGGCGTCTTGTACAGCCCGCACCGTTCCGCCGGGCGCATGCCCACTCAGGCTGGCTATCGGCTGTATGTCAATGCGTTGCTGGCGTCTTCCGCCATGAATCAGCCGCAAACCCAAGTGCTTAAAAAACAGCTGACCGAGCTGATGATTCCCGATCAGAGCCGCAAAGAGCTGCTAGGGCGTGCCTCCAATGTGCTGGCCGAACTGACTCGTATGGCAGGCGTGGTGGCCGCACCTCAGGCCGAGAGCACGACATTGCGGCAAGTAGAATTTTTGCCTTTGTCGGGACAGAGGGTGTTAGTGGTGTTGGTGCTGAACCGCGCCGACGTTCAAAACCGTATCATTCATACCGACAGGGAATATCAGCCGGACGAGCTGCGCCGTGCCGCCAACTACATCAACCAGTTATATGAAGGCCACGACCTCGACAGCATTTGCGAAGCACTACTGGCTAATTTGAATTCCGACCGCTATCGCTTGGACGAGATGATGCAATCGACCCTTGAAGCGGTTTCCGAGGGCTTGAAACAAGAAGAGAAGCGGGCAGATTATCTGCTAGCGGGAGAGTCCAATCTGCTGGGATTGGCCGATAATAATCAGCTCGACCAGCTGCGTGATTTGTTTGATGCCTTTGCCGGTAAACGCGATGTGCTGGATTTGCTGGAAAAGGTAAAGCGTGCCGACGGCGTGCAAATTTTTATCGGCAGTGAAGCCGGTTACGACGCCTTTAGCGATTACAGTCTGGTTGCCACCCCTTGGCAGGGCGCCAACAATGCCTTGGGCGTCATGGCCGTAGTTGGCCCCACCCGCATGGATTACGAACGTGTCATTCCCACGGTTGATGTCACCTCACGAGTGCTGTCGGCTGCACTGAAAGGCTTGTAATAACTGTCCCTTGAAAGTCTAAAAGGCTATCCCCATATCATCCCCTGAACACCAATCCAATGAAGGAGCGCTTTCGTGACAGACGAAAACCAACAGCCTGACGTTGAAGAAACCGTCGAGGTCAACGCAGAACAGCCTAATGATGAAGCCGTTGAGGTAAATGCTGAGTCGCAAGACGCAGAAGAAACCGTTGCCGACGAGCAAGAGGTCGTTGATCCAGCAGTGGCGCTGGAACAAACCAAGACCGAGTTGGCGCGTGTGACCAAGGCCTTGTCAGAAACCCAGGCGCGTGCACAGGCTGAAGTGCAGAACATTCGTCGCCGCTTGGAAATGGATGTGGCCAAGGCACGCAAGTTTGCCTTGGAAAGGTTTGGTAAGGACATCCTTAGCGTGGCCGATAGCCTGGAACGCGGCCTGAGCTCAATGAACGCCGACGATGACGCATTGAAGCCCGCTCGCGAAGGCATGGAGCTGACGCTAAAGCAATTGCTGGATGTGTTTGGTCGCTATCAAATCGAGCAAATCGCCCCGCAAGCAGGCGAGCCGTTCGATCCCGAACAGCACGAAGCCATGACGCAGATTCCCCAGCCGGATGCCGAACCCAACTCAATTGTTGACGTGTTGGAAAAAGGCTATGCGCTTAACGGCCGCCTGCTGCGCCCGGCGCGTGTTGTGGTATCGAAATAAGTGAAGTTTTCGGCACATTTTTTGTGCACAAGGGTTGAAACCCCGCTAAACCCCCGCATATAGAAAGTGTAATCAATCTACGGCGTTGCCTACGGGGACGCCAGCCGATGTGACAGGAGAAAGTAACATGGCAAAGGTAATTGGCATCGACTTGGGTACTACCAACTCATGCGTTTCCATTATGGATGGCGACAAAGTTAAAGTCATCGAAAACAGCGAAGGCGCACGTACTACGCCTTCTATCATCGCCTATACCGACGATAACGAAATTTTGGTCGGTCAAAGCGCCAAGCGCCAAGCGGTGACTAACCCCAACAACACCCTCTACGCCATTAAGCGTCTGATTGGCCGTCGTTTCAAAGACGACGTGGTGCAAAAAGACCTTAAGCTGGTGCCGTTCAAAATCACCGAAGCCGACAATGGCGACGCCTGGGTAGAAGTGAAGGGCGAGAAAATGGCGCCGCCGCAGGTCTCTGCGCAAGTGCTGAAAAAGATGAAGAAGACCGCCGAAGACTACTTGGGTGAAGAAGTCACCGAAGCGGTCGTTACTGTGCCGGCTTACTTCAATGACACCCAGCGTCAGGCCACCAAAGACGCCGGTAAAATTGCCGGCTTGGACGTAAAACGTATCATCAACGAGCCAACCGCAGCCGCCTTGGCCTATGGCATGGACAAAAAAGGTGGTGATCGCACCATCGCGGTGTATGACTTGGGTGGTGGTACTTTCGACGTGTCCATCATTGAAATTGCCGAAATCGACGGCGAGCACCAATTTGAAGTCTTGGCGACCAATGGCGATACCTTCCTGGGTGGCGAAGACTTTGACAACAAGCTGATGGATTACCTGGTTAACGAGTTCAAGAACGACTCGGGTATCGACCTTGGCGGCGATCCGCTGGCTATGCAGCGCCTGAAAGAAGCTGCTGAAAAAGCCAAGATCGAGTTATCGTCTGCCGAGCAGACCGAAGTGAATCTGCCTTACATCACTGCAGATAACACCGGTCCCAAGCACTTGGTCGTTAAGCTGACCCGCGCCAAACTGGAATCACTGGTCGAAGAATTGGTCGAGCGTTCACTGCAGCCGTGTAAGACAGCCTTGGCCGACTCTGACCTCAGCGCTAACGAAATTAGCGACGTGATTTTGGTTGGTGGTCAAACCCGTATGCCGCTGGTACAGAAGAAAGTCGCTGACTTCTTCGGCAAAGACCCGCGTCGTGATGTGAATCCCGACGAAGCTGTGGCCATGGGCGCGGCCGTACAAGGTGCCGTATTGAGCGGTGACGTGAAAGACATTCTGTTGCTCGACGTAACACCGTTGACCCTGGGTATCTAAACCATGGGCGGCGTGATGACGCCGATCATCGAGAAGAACACCACTATCCCGACAAATGCGAGCCAGGTGTTCTCAACTGCCGAAGAC
>CAYVZZ010000093.1:602-9218 GCA_964456185.1 uncultured Alcanivoracaceae bacterium | reverse complement strand
GGTAGGTTACGCATTGGATGGGCTAAACCGTCTTGCCAGCTCGGATGTGCTCGACAAGATGGGCATGCGCAAGCTGGTTGAGCGGATGGCGTATTCTTTAACAAAAAGTGGCTTTCAGGTGCTGACTACCAGTGCGCGCGCGTTTAAGTCCAACAATAAGTTGGCTAAACCGGCGCGGCTTAAAGCGCCTGGCGTTACTACTAGTTTGTTTGATTTAAATATCACCGATGAACAGCAGATGATTCGCGATTCGGTGCAATCATTTGCCCGTGAGGTGTTGAAAGAGGCAGCCGCGACAGCCGATGAAGAACAGAAAACAAGCGATGATGTGCTAAAGGCCGCTCAAGAATTGGGCCTGGCCTTGTTTGCCGTCCCCGAAGAGTTGGACGGTGTGGCAAATGAGCGCTCGCCGGTTACATCGGCACTGGTGGCTGAAGACTTGGCCTATGGCGACATGGGGCAGGCGATTGCGATTTTGGCGCCTATTGGTGTGGCCAATGCGTTAACACAATGGGGCACCGCCGAGCAGCAGGCGAAATACCTGCCGGCGTTTGTTGGCGAAGCGCCACCTGCAACGACTATCGCGGTGGCGGAAAAGCATCCGTTATTTGACCCGCAAAAGCTGACAACCCGTGCCAAGAAGGTGGCGAATGGCTGGGAAATTAGCGGTGAGAAAGCTTTGGTGCCGTTGGCTGCCAGTGCCGAGTTGTTCCTGGTTGCTGCCGCCACAGACGAAGGACCGGCTGTGTTCATCGTGGAAGCCGGTACCGACGGTCTGTTGATTGGCGATTCGCCAGCCATGGGCATTCGTGCCGCCGGTCAGGCCAGCATCAAGCTGGAGAAGGTCGTTGTCCCGGCGGAAAATAAGCTGGGCGACAGTGATTTCGATTATCAACAGTTTGTCGATTTGGGCACTTTAGCCTGGTGCTCGCTCGCCGTGGGTTGTGCCCGCAGCGTGTTGGACTATGTCACGGAATACTGTAATGAGCGCGAGGCCTTTGGCGAGCCGATTAGTCACCGCCAGGCGGTGGCTTTCATGATTGCCGATATGGCGACCGAACTGGATGCCATGCAATTGTTGGTATGGCGCGCAGTCAGCCGTGCCGAGCAGGGCAAGAGTTGGCAGCGTGAGGCCTATTTGGCGCGCACTTTCTGTAAGCAATATGCCATGAAAATCGGCACCGACGGGGTGCAGCTATTGGGTGGTCACGGCTTTATCAAAGAGCACCCGGTTGAGCTGTGGTATCGCAACTTGCGTGTCGTGGGCGTGGCCTTCGGCGGCCTGCACCTGTAAAGGAGAATTATCATGAATTTGGATATCCCAAAGAAATTTAAGCCGATAATTAATAACGCCCATCAAGTCGCTTTGTCGGTTTACCGTCCGCTGTCACGCAAATATGACCGTGGTGAGCACACCTATCCTAAAGAGCTGGATATGCTCGGCGCTGTGCTGGATGGTTTTACCGACGGTAACCCGGAAAATGAAGCCGGTGCCAGCAAAACAGGTGGCGCGACGAGTGATGATGGCAGTGTGCATAACGGTGCCAGTATGTCGACTTGCCTAGGTGCCATTGAGCTGTGCTATGGCGATGCTGGTTTCTTGCTGGCCATGCCACGCCAAGGGCTTGGTAATGCGGCCATTGCCGCCGTAGCGGATGACGAGCAGAAAAAACGCTTTGATGGCAAATGGGCTGCGATGGCGATTACCGAGCCACAGTGTGGTTCTGACTCGGCGGCTATTCGCGCCACTGCCAAAAAAGACGGTGACCACTATGTTCTCAATGGTGAGAAGATTTTCGTCACATCGGGCAAGCGTGCCGATTGCGTCGTGGTGTGGGCTAGTGTTGACCCCTCCAAAGGTCGCGCCGCCATTAAAAGCTTCGTCGTCGAGTGGGGCACACCCGGCATGGAGCTGGTACGCCTGGAGCACAAGCTGGGCATTCGCGCCTCTGACACGGCACAAATCCACTTTGAAAACTGCCGTGTACCGGCCGCTAACCTCTTGGGTTCGCCGGAAGTCAATGTCAAAAAAGGCTTCGCCGGTGCCATGAAAACCTTCGATAACACCCGTCCTCTGGTGGCTTCTTTTGCCTTGGGCGTGGCGCGTGCCTCACTAGAGCGCATTCGCGAGTTGCTGAAGGATGTGCTGGATGATGACTATAGCCAGCCGGTCGATAACTGTTCGGCAGTGCAGGCGGAAATCTACAAGATGGAAGCCGAGTTGGAAGCGGCCTGGTTGCTTACCATGAAAGCTGCCTGGATGGCCGACAACAAGCTGCCCAACACCAAGGAAGCTTCCATGGCCAAGGCCAAAGCCGGGCGCGTGGGTAATGACATTACCTTACGTTGTGTGGAGCTGGCCGGTGTGCTGGGTTACAGCGAGGACGAACTGCTCGAGAAGTGGGCGCGTGATTCGAAGATTCTCGATATCTTTGAAGGCACCCAGCAAATCCAGCAGCTGGTGATTGCCCGCCGTCAGCTTAACTTGTCGTCCAAAGAGCTGAAGTAACACTTTCGGCTTTTTGCCTGATTAAAACGGCCATGGCGTTCTGTCATGGCCGTTTTTCTATACCTTTCTTTGCTTTGCCAACCGGCAAATTGCGCCATTAGTTTCTTTACACATTGTGACATTGATTAATGTCAATGTTTGTATGCCACTCCTTGTCATTCTGGGTCTTGTGATATCCGCGCCACTTGGCATGGCCGACTGAGCGGATAGTGCAGGGGCAGTAACGGCGGTTGTTGCCGTTAACCGGATTGGAGGAATGACAAATGGGCGTGAACCATGTGGATGTGCTGATTGTAGGCGCCGGTTTGTCCGGCATTGGGGCGGCTTGCCACTTAAAGCGTCAATGCCCGGATAAAGACTTCGCCATCATCGAGAGCCGTGATGCCATTGGCGGCACCTGGGATATCCACCGTTACCCCGGTGTGCGGTCGGATTCTGAAATGTACACCTATGCGTATCAGTTCAAGCCGTGGACGGATAGTCAGGTAATTGCCGATGGGCAAACCATTCTGAACTATATTCGTGATACGGCTCGTGAGTATGGCATTGACGAGAAAATCCGTTTTGGCACTCGCGTCACCAAGGCTAGTTGGTCGGATGCCAGCTGTACCTGGACGGTGACGCTGACACATCAGGAAGACGGCAAAAAGAAAACCTCGAAAATCCAGTGTGATTTCCTCATCGGCTGCACTGGCTACTACAGTTACAAGCAAGGTCATATACCCGATTTCAAAGGACGCGAGGATTTCAAAGGGCCGGTCGTGCATCCCCAGGATTGGCCGGAAGACTTGGACTACAGCGGCAAGAAAGTGGTCATTATTGGTTCCGGCGCCACTGCCGTTACGCTCTTGCCCGCCATGACCGATAAGGCCAGCCAAGTCACCATGCTGCAACGTTCACCCACTTATATGGCCAGCATTCCCGAGAAGGATTATTTATCAGCTCAGTTGCGCAAGGTGTTGCCGGACATGCTGGTGCACCGTTTGGGGCGCGCCCATGGCGTGGCCTTGCAAATGGGTGTTTTCCAACTGGCCAAACGGCAACCCAAACTGGCGCGCCGCATTCTGCTGGGGCTCGCCAAACGTCAGTTGGGCGATAGTGTGGATATGACACATTTTACCCCCGATTATCAGCCTTGGGACGAGCGGCTTTGTGCCGTGCGCAATGGCGATTTGTTCAAGGCGGTGCGTTCGGGCAAAGCTGACGTGGTCACCGATCACATCGAACGCTTCACCGAGAAGGGCATTAAGCTGCAGTCGGGCAAGGAGCTGGAAGCCGACATCATCATTACCGCCACTGGCTTCAACATCGAGCTGTTGGGCGGTATGTCACTGGCGGTCAACGGCAAGCGAGTCGATTTGTCCAAAGCGTTGGCCTACAAGGGTACCTTGTTCGAAGGCGTGCCCAATGCCGGCATGATTTTCGGCTATACCAACTCTAGCTGGACGCTGAAAGCTGACCTGTCCAGCGAGTATCTCTGTCGCTTGTTGAAGCACATGGACAAGGTGGGGGCGACCAAAGTCATGCCGGTCAATCGGGATGAAGACATGGAGCGGGAGCCCTTCATTACTGCCGGTTCTGGCGCGCAAAAAACCACCTATATCCAGCGGACACTTAGCAAAATGCCTAAACAGGGCACAAAAGCCCCCTGGAAGGTGTACATGAACTATCTGTTGGATACTCATCCTCTGCGCTACGCCAAAATAAACGACGGTATCCTGGAATTTAGCTACTTCGAAAAACAAGAGGGCGACGAAATCGGCTCTCAAGTTTTCATGCTTTAAACCATCACGGGAGAATTACCATGAATTTGTATAGGCACCGACAAGAACCCCGCCATTTACGCTTGGCGTTGCACCTCATTAGCGCTAGTGACCGGTATCTTCTTCGCCTTCTTTATTCCTTTCTATGTGCACAATGTGCGCATTAAAGGCGGTCTGTTTAACGCTAAAGGCTGGGCAGCCGTGGCCCGACAGACATGGGGCAAGAAGGGTATTTTCCGCTACATTACGCCGGCCTGGCTGGATTGGTTCAAACCCGGCTTCCACCCCTGGGACCATGACAATCACCACTTCCTGGAAGAGCTGGAAGAACGCTTGGCGTATGTGCTCGAGCAGCCTGAAGTTGCTTAACGTTTAGCCCCTGTTATGACGTCCGGTCAATCCATTTCCGTCTCCTTGATGGCCGGACGTCTTTTTTTGCGGTTTGTCTTCTCTCTTGCCGCTTGCCCCATCGTCAGAGCCTGCTCATAACGCTATACTAGCGCTTTACATTTGTCTGACTCGGAGTGGGCTTTCCGCTTATGAAAACTGCCGAAATTCGTTCTGCATTTCTCGATTATTTTGCCAAGCAAGGCCATCAGGTGGTGCCTTCCAGCTCGATGGTGCCGCACAACTACACCACCTTGCTGTTTACTAATGCCGGCATGGTGCAATTTAAGGATGTGTTTTTAGGGCGCGACAAGCGCGATTACACCCGCGCGACCAGCTCGCAACGCTGTGTGCGCGCCGGTGGCAAGCACAACGACTTGGAAAACGTTGGCTACACGGCACGTCACCACACCTTCTTTGAAATGCTGGGCAACTTCAGTTTTGGCGATTATTTCAAGCAGGATGCCATTCGCTTTGCCTGGACCTTTCTTACGGAGGTGTTGAATCTGCCGGCAGAAAAGCTGTGGGTGACCGTTCACGTCTCCGATGATGAAGCCGCTGACATTTGGGTAAAAGGAATTGGTGTCGACCCTAATCGTTTGTCACGTCTGGACGAAGACAACTTTTGGCAGATGGGCGATACCGGTCCTTGTGGTCCTTGCTCCGAAATCTTCTATGACCATGGGCCAGAAGTGGCTGGTGGCCCTCCGGGTTCGGAAGATGACGATTTAGACCGTTACATCGAAATCTGGAATCTGGTGTTTATGCAATATGACCGCCAGCCGGACGGTGAGTTTAAGCCATTACCCAAGCCCAGCGTGGATACCGGCATGGGGCTGGAGCGTATTGCCGCTGTGATGCAGGGCGTGCACAACAACTACGATATCGATTTGTTCCAGCAATTGCTCACGGCGGTGCAAAAGGCAACCGGCTGTGACGACCGTGAGAATTTGTCTTTGCGCGTGATTGCCGACCATATTCGTTCCAGTGCCTTCTTGGTGTGTGATGGCGTTACGCCCGGCAATGAAGGGCGCGCCTATGTACTACGCCGTATTATTCGCCGGGCCTTGCGTCATGGGCATCAATTAGGATGCCGCGAGCCCTTCTTTTCCCAATTGGTGGCTCCTTTGGCCAAAGAGATGGGAGAAGCCTATCCCGAATTGGTCGAGAGTCAGGCCCGCATTGAAAAAGTGTTGCTAGCAGAAGAAGAGCAGTTTGCCCGCACGCTGGATGCCGGCCTGAAAGTGCTGGAAGCCGCTATTGAGACATTGGATGGCAAGGTCATTCCGGGCGACGTCGTGTTCACCCTGTATGATACCCATGGTTTCCCGACCGACCTCACCAACGACATTGCTCGCGAGCGTGGTTTAACACTGGATATGGCGGGTTTCGATGCGGCCATGGCCGAGCAAAAAGCGCGTTCCAAACAGGGTGGGCACTTTGCCAATGATTACAGCGACCGCTTGCAAATTGATGCGGTGACCGATTTCTCAGGCTATGAGAAGTTGGCCGACAATGTTGAAGTCTTGGCGGTTTACCAAAACGGCGAAGAAGCCGAACAACTCAAAGCGGGCGAAGAAGGTGCCGTGTTACTGGCATCAACCCCGTTTTATGCCGAGTCGGGCGGCCAGGTAGGCGACACCGGCTTGCTGGTGGCCAATGGCGCCCGCTTCCGTGTGGGTGATACGCGCAAACGGCAAAAAGCTTTCTTGCATTTTGGCAAGGTCGAAGAGGGCGGCTTGCAGAAAGGCGATAAGCTGGCCGCCGAAGTGGATGCCGACAAACGTCGTGCCACCATGCGCAACCACTCGGCTACGCATTTGTTGCACGCAGCCTTGCGTGAATTGCTAGGCGATCATGTACAGCAGAAGGGCTCCTTGGTGAATGCCGATTATCTGCGCTTTGATTTTTCCCATCCACAAGCACTGACCCATGATGAAATCGTGGCCTTGGAACAACGCGTTAATGGTCAGATTCTGGCAAATACGCCGGTGACCACCGAGTTGATGGACCAGGAAGCTGCCAAGCAAAGCGGAGCTATGGCCTTGTTCGGTGAAAAATACGACAGCAAAGTGCGCGTGCTCACCATGGGCGAAGACAATTTTTCCCGTGAACTGTGTGGCGGCACCCATGTACAGGCGACAGGGGATATTGGCCAGTTCCGCATTATTGCCGAAGGAGCCTCTGCTTCTGGCGTGCGCCGTTTGGAAGCAGTCACCGGGCTCAAGGCATTGGCGGCCGCACAAACCGACCGCGCCAGCTTGCAGCAATTGGCGGCCACCTTGCGCAGCAGTCAGCAGGACTTGGCCAACAAAGCCGAGCAGTTGGTGCAAAAGAGCCGTCAACAAGAGAAGGACATTGAGCGCCTGGAACAAAAACTGGCTAGTGGCGGCAGCACGGATTTGGCCGCTCAAGCGCAAGAGGTCGCTGGTATTAAATTGCTGGCCACACAAATTGACGGTGCCGATGCCAAAGCCTTGCGCACCACCTGCGACAAGCTTAAAGACAAGCTGGGCTCTGCTGCCATTCTGCTGGTGGGTGTGAAAGACGACAAAGTGAGCTTGGTGGCGGGTGTCACTAAAGATTTAACGGGTCGCGTTAAAGCCGGCGACCTGCTCAAACAGGTGGCCAATGCCATTGGCGGTCGCGGCGGTGGTCGTCCGGATATGGCACAAGGGGGCGGCGGTGACGTGCAGGCAGTAGCTGGCGCGCTGGCTAATCTGCCTGCCTGGCTTGAAGAGAATAGCTAGGCCGGATGAAGAAAAAGCGCGAATCTGCTAGACTGCGCCATTCAAATTCATGCCAATCAAGAGAGTGACATGGCACTAATTGTTCAGAAGTACGGTGGCACATCGGTCGGTTCCGTGGAACGGATCCAGGCGGTTGCCGAACGTGTAGAGCGCTTCCGCAAGGAAGGGCATCAGGTCGTTGTCGTGGTGTCGGCCATGAGCGGCGAAACCAATCGGCTGGTCGGTTTGGCCAACGACATTGCCCAAAACCCCAACCCCCGCGAGATGGACGTTATCCTGTCCACTGGCGAGCAGGTGACTATTGGCCTGCTGAGTTTGGCGTTGCAAGAGCGCGGTCAAAATGCCCGCTCTTATACGGGTTGGCAGGTTCCGCTGTCTACCGACAACTCCTACAGCAAAGCCCGCATTGAAAGCATTGACGATAAGAAAATGCGTGCGGATCTCGACGCCGGTAATGTCGTTATTGTGGCGGGTTTCCAAGGCATTGACGCCGATAATAACATCACCACCTTGGGGCGTGGCGGCAGTGATACCACTGCAGTCGCTTTGGCCGCCGCGTTGAAAGCCGACGAATGCCAGATTTACACTGATGTCGATGGCGTTTACACCACCGACCCGCGTGTGGTCGACCAAGCTCGCCGCTTGGATACAATTACCTTCGAAGAAATGCTGGAAATGGCCAGCCAAGGCTCGAAGGTGCTGCAGATCCGTGCAGTAGAATTTGCAGGCAAATACAATGTTCCTTTGCGTGTCCTCTCTAGCTTCCAGGAAGGCGGAGACGGCACCTTGATTACGGTTGATGAAGAGGTTGATATGGAAAAGCCGGCGATATCCGGCATCGCATTTACCCGCGATGAAGGTAAACTGACACTGCGCGGCGTGCCCGACACCCCAGGCATCGCCTCTCGCATTTTAGGCCCTATTGGTGAAGCCAATATTGAAGTTGACATGATTGTGCAAAACCTCGGAGCCGATGGCTTAACCGATTTCACTTTTACGGTTCACCGTAAAGACGTAGACGCGGCAAAGGCCATATTGGAAGAAATGAACAGTGAGCTAAATGCACGCGAAGTGCTGGTGAATGACAAGATTGCTAAAATCTCGCTGGTTGGTGTGGGTATGCGCTCTCATGCCGGCGTGGCAGGTAAAATGTTTTCCACTTTGGCGCGCGAAGGTATTAACATCAGCATGATTTCCACGTCGGAAA
>CAYVZZ010000093.1:0-592 GCA_964456185.1 uncultured Alcanivoracaceae bacterium | reverse complement strand
GTCTGTTGTGGTGGCCGAAAAGTATCTTGAGCTGGCCGTACGCGCTTTGCACTCGGAATTTGAGCTGGATACGCCATAAATCCTGTTGTAATGTGCCATTTTTCATCATTTTTCATGAGGAAAACGGGACAAGCGGCCTGTTCTTGTTGCATAATGCAGGCCGCTCGCTGCTAAGCAGCATTATAAGGAAGTGTATTCGAGGGACAATAACTATGTTGATTTTAACTCGTCGCGTAGGCGAAGCATTGATGATTGGCGATGATGTCAATATCACCGTACTGGGTGTCAAAGGCAACCAAGTACGCATTGGTGTTAATGCACCAAAAGATATTGCAGTACATCGCGAAGAAATCTATCAGCGTATTCAGGATGAAAAATCAGCAGATAACAACGAAGGATAAGTTTCCCCCTAGGAATTTATATCTTTCGTGTTATCATGCGCGCGGCAGGTCGAGATAGCCTGCCGTGTTTTGTTTTACTTCAGCACAAAACGACGACTTCCCGGTGAGGTGGCCGAGTGGCTGCAGGCGCTCCCCTGCTACGGGAGTATCCGTTAATCCGTATCGAGGGTTCGAATCCCGCCCTCCCCGCC
>CAYVZZ010000092.1:0-9338 GCA_964456185.1 uncultured Alcanivoracaceae bacterium | reverse complement strand
ACTCGCGGCCGCGCCATGGCCGAGAAGATGAAAACGTTGGTGCCACGACAAATGTTTGATGTGGCCATTCAAGCGGCCATCGGCAATAAGGTCATCGCGCGAACGACCGTCAAAGCATTGCGCAAAAATGTAACGGCTAAGTGTTATGGCGGCGACGTCAGCCGTAAAAAGAAACTGCTGGCCAAGCAAAAGGCCGGTAAAAAACGCATGAAGCAAGTCGGCAATGTCGAGATTCCCCAAGAAGCCTTCCTTGCCGTGCTAAAAGTGGATGATAACTAATGAATATTGATGTCGGTATGTGGCTTTCTTTGGCGCTATTGGTATGCGTCATTTTCTGGTTTATCGATCGGTTACTGAAAATCCGCAAGCGAGAAGAGCCCTCCGTTATCAAGAGCGTTGTCGAGTTTGTGATTTCGCTCTTGCCAGTGTTCTTCATCGTGCTATTCATCCGGTCTTTTGTGGTAGAGCCATTTACCATTCCGTCTGGATCAATGATCCCGACGCTGAAAGTGCATGATTTTGTTGTCGTTAATAAGTTTTCTTACGGCCTGCGCACTCCCGTTTTTAATTATGAATTTTGGGAAACTGGCGAACCCGAGCGTGGTGACGTCATGGTGTTCTTGTATCCGCGTAATCCGGACATCCACTTCATCAAGCGGGTTATTGGCTTGCCGGGCGATACCATTGCCATGCGAAAAGGGCGACTCTACCTGAATGGTAAAGAGGTGCCGCATCGTGAGCTACGCCACTGGGTAGAAGGGGGCACCTACTACAAGCTGTTAGTGGAAAACCTCGATGGTCACAAGCATCTAATTCTCCGCCAAACACGGATCAATCCATACTCTGGTCAACCCGATTGGCGTTATAGAGATGGTGTGTGGGAAGTGCCGCCGGGTCATTATTTTGTCATGGGTGATAACCGCGATCGCAGTAACGACAGCCGTTTCTGGGGCACTGTACCCGAGCGGTTAATTACCGGCCAAGCGGTTGCCATCTGGATGCACCTTGATGATAGCTTCCCGTGGATTGATTTTTCCCGTAATGGTAGCTTAGACAAAAAAGTGGAGTGGCAACAATGACAACAAAACAGCCTATTTATCAGCCCAGTGCATCACGTCACCAGCAAAAGGGCGCATCCATGTTGGGGTGGCTTATCCTTGGTGCGCTGGTTATCTTTTTTGGCATTCTGGTGGTTAAAATGGCGCCGGCCTATTTGGACTACGGCACCATTACAACGAGTATTGAAGAAGTGCTGCACGACTCGCGTATCAATGTCATGAGTGTGGGTGATATTGAGGAGCGCATTTCAAAGCACCTTAATATCAATAATGTTGAAACCATTAACGCCGATCAGCTGGATATCACCAAAAACGGTGGGCAGATTCGTGTGGTATTGGACTATAACGTCAAAAAGCACCTTTTCTACAATGTCTCGGTGGTTATGCATTTCGAGCACACTTACCAAGAAGTGGTAGGCGGCTAACTACCACTGCGGAGCATCATGAAAACACTCGATCGGCTAATGCAGTGCCTAGGTTACCAATTTAACGATAGCGCGCTGCTGGAGCTGGCGCTAACGCATCGCAGTGTGAGCAGAAACCGCAACTACGAACGGTTGGAGTTTTTGGGGGATGCCCAGCTGGAACAGGTGATTTCGGTGTGGTTGTTCCATCATTTTCCCGATACGGATGAAGGCAAGCTGACGCGCATGCGCTCACAATTGGTGCGCGGCAAAACCTTGGCGGCTATTGGTCGCGAGCTGGATTTGGGCAGTTATTTACGCTTGGGATCGGGTGAGCTGAAAAGCGGTGGTTTTCGTCGCGACTCCATTCTCGAAGACTGTGTAGAAGCTATCATTGGCGCGATTTTGTTAGACGGCGGGCATACGCAAAGCCGCGACTGCATTTTGCGTTGGTTTGATCAACGCCTACAGAAGATCTCGCCGGATATTGTCTTGAAGGATGCCAAAACGCGCCTTCAAGAATGGCTACAAGCCAGAAAATTCCCGCTGCCCGATTATACTCAGCTCAGTGTGGTGGGGCAGCCTCCCGAGCAAACCTTTATGGTGCAATGCATGTTAGATGAACAGCAACACAGTGTGACTGCCGAAGGCAGCAGTCGTCGGCGCGCCGAGCAACTGGCCGCCGAAAAGGCGCTGCAATGGTTGGAGCAACAACATGGTTGATCAGCCAGAAACCCGTTGTGGTGTGATTGCCATGGTTGGCCGACCAAATGTGGGTAAATCCACGCTAATGAATCACCTTGTTGGTCAAAAAGTCAGTATTACATCGCGAAAGCCCCAGACGACGCGACACCGCATTCATGGCGTCTTGACGCGTGACAACTACCAGCTTGTTTTTGCTGACACGCCGGGTATTCACCAAGACCATGACCGGGCGCTCAACCGCTATATGAACCGCGCTGCGAAATCGGCGCTGAAAGGCGTTGATTTGGTGTGTTTTATGGTCGATGCCATGAAATGGACTCAAGGTGATGAATATGTCGCCTCGCTATTGCCCAGCGACGGCACGCCGGTTTTGCTGCTGGTGAACAAGGTAGACACAGTTGAAAACAAAGAGCTGTTGTTGCCGCACATTCAACAGCTTAGTAAGCAGCATGATTTTGTGGACATCCTGCCCGTTTCGGCATTGCACGGGCACAATTTGGCCGACCTGGAAACGGTAATGGCCAAGTATGTGCCTGCGGGCGAGTTTTGGTTTGATGAAGACCAAATTACCGACCGTAATATGCGCTTTATGACGGCAGAAATTATCCGCGAGAAAATTGTACGCCAGCTAGGGCAAGAATTACCGCACCAAATTACCGTGGCCATCGACAAGTGGGAAAACGCCAAGCGCACCACACATATTGATGCCACTATCTTGGTAGAGCGCCGTGGTCAAAAGAAAATCATCATCGGCACTAAAGCCGAACGCATCAAACGCATTGGCACCGAGGCGCGCCAAGACATCCAGCGGTTGATCGAGCGCAAAGTCATGCTCAACCTCTGGGTGAAAATTCGCTCGGGTTGGTCCGATGACGAACGCGCCTTACAGTCCCTCGGCTATCAAGATGGCGACCACTGAAGAAGCCCATGGCTGGTTGCTGCATCATCGTGCTTATGGCAACACCAGTCTGATTTTAGAGCTGTTTACCCTAGAGCAAGGACGTCTCGATTTAATGGCTAAAGGCGGGCGGAAAAATCTGGCGCTACAGCCCTTTTCACCACTTTGGTTGCGCTATGGCGCACGCGGCAAGCTGCCTTCTTTGTACCAAGCCGAGGCCACGGGCCAGCGATTAAATTTGGCGGGCACGGCTTTCTGGTGCGGTTTTTATCTCAACGAGCTGGTGTTGCGCCTGCTGCCCAAAGGAGAGCCATCAACCGCGCTTTTTTCCCGTTATGGACAGACACTAGACGAGCTGGCCACAGGGCGTAACATACAAGCCGAATTACGTCAGTTTGAATGGCAGCTTTTGGCCGACTGTGGGTATCAACTGTTGTTGGATACCTGCTGCAATGGCGAGCCAGTACGCCCGGAAGCCTATTATCGGTTTACCGAAGACGGCTTGGTGACCGCCAGCAAGGGCTTTGCCGGAAAGGATCTTTTAGGCTTTGCGCGGGGCGACTGGAGCCCGGCCATTGCCCGCACCAGTTTGCAGCTGATGCGTCAGGCACTGGGGCATCGGCTGGGCGGAAAGCCCTTAAAAAGCCGCGAAATGCTGCAGCGCATGCGGCAGCACACACCAACAGACAACACCAAAGGAGACTAGCGTGAGCAGTCAACACGTGGAATTGGGCGTCAATATTGATCATGTCGCCACCTTGCGCCAACAGCGTGGCACCCGTTATCCCGATCCGGTTTTGGCCGCGCAATTGTGCGAGCAGGCCGGGGCCGATGGCATCACGTTGCATTTGCGTGAAGATCGTCGACATATCCAAGACAGTGATGTCGAGCGCTTGATGGCTGCTTCACAAACGCGCGTCAACCTGGAAATGGCGGCAACAGACGAAATGGTTGATATCGCTTGTCGGCTGCAACCGGCACATTGCTGTCTGGTGCCCGAGAAGCGCGAAGAGCTGACTACCGAAGGCGGTCTGGATGTAATTGGCAGCTGGGAACACCTGCAGAAACAAGTTGCCCGCTTGACTGATGCTGGCATCGAGGTGTCGTTATTTATCGACGCCGACAGCAGACAAATACAAGCGGCACGCGACATAGGCGCACCGACCATCGAACTGCATACTGGCCATTATGCCGACGCACAAGGAGACGCCCAAGCCATCGAGCTGGCGCGCATCGCCAAAGCCATTGAAATCGGTAATCAAAGCGGACTGATTGTGAATGCAGGACACGGGCTGCACTATCATAATACGCGTGACATCGTCATCTTAGGCGGCATCAATGAGCTGAATATTGGTCACGGCATCATTGCCCGTGCGGTATTTACCGGCCTTGAGCAGGCGGTGCGTGACATGCGCGCACTCATTCAAGAAGCCACGCCCTAGGTCGGATGATAAAAGTCGGATGATAAAAGTAGGGCGATGAATGGAAATTTTTGCGCCATCGGCGCAAGATACGCGCGATAAGCCCCTGCAGGAGTCGCAAATGACAGAAACAACCCTGGTAAACACCGTTGGCCACACCCCTTTGGTTGAGCTGCAGCGCTTTGCTGCCGACACAAGCAATCGTATTCTGGTAAAGCTGGAGGGCAATAACCCCGCCGGTTCTGTGAAGGATCGCCCGGCATTGAATATGGTGCTTGCCGCCGAAGCCCGTGGTGACATCAAACCGGGTGACACACTGATTGAAGCCACCAGCGGCAACACCGGCATCGCCTTGTCCATGGTCGCTGCCATGCGCGGTTATCGCATGGTTATCTTGATGGCTAAATCTGCGACGCAAGAGCGCAAAGATGCCATGCGCGCTTATGGTGCCGAACTCATTCTCACCGAAGACATCATGGAAGCCCGCGACCGTGCCGCCAAAATGGCCGCTGCCGGTGAAGGTTGGCAGGTCGATCAGTTCTCCAACCAGGACAATGCCCTGGCACACTATCAAACCACTGGGCCGGAAATTTGGCAGGCCACCCAAGGCAAGATCACCCATTTTGTCAGTGCCATGGGCACCACCGGCACCATTATGGGGGTGGGGCGTTATCTAAAAGAGCAAAACCCCGATATCCAAATTGTTGGGTTACAGCCAGACGATGTGTCTAACATTGCCGGCATTCGCAAATGGCCGAAAGAGTATCTGCCGGCCATTTACGACGATAGCCTGCTAGATCGCATTATCGAAGTCGACCTACACACCGCCGAAGTAACTGCGCGGCGTATGGCGCGTGAAGAAGGCATTTGCGCTGGCGTGTCATCCGGCGGTGCCATGGCAGGCGTGCTAACCTTGTCCGCAGAAGAAAAGAACGCCGTTATCGTCACCATTGCCTGCGACCGCGGCGATCGCTACCTGTCCACCGGACTGTTTGGAGGCGGCTAATGTTTAACGTGCTGGTATTTGATATCGAAACCATTCCTGACCTTGAGGGAGGGCGTCGGCTGTATGGATTAGATGGCCTCAACGATAAAGATACCGCCAGTGCATTATTCACCCTTCGTCGCCAAGAGAAAGGCACCGAGTTTTTGCGCTTGCCACTGCATCAGGTGGTGGCCATTTCTTATGTGCGCCGCGCCAGCGATGGGCAGTTGAAAGTGGGGTCTTTTGGTACGGAAGAAAGTGGCGAGCGTGAGTTGATCGGTCAGTTTTTTGGTGCCATCGACAAGCACACACCGCAGTTGATCAGCTGGAATGGCAGCGGTTTTGATTTGCCGGTTCTGCACTATCGCGCCATGCAACACAAGCTCACCGCGCCGCGCTACTGGGAGAACGGCGACAACGATCGAAGTTTCCGTTTTAATAATTACCAAAACCGTTTTCACGATCGGCACTTTGACTTGATGGATGTCATCGCCAGTTTTAATGGTCGTGCGGTTGCGCCGTTGGATAAGGTGGCGACGTTGTTGGGTTTCCCCGGCAAGATGGGCATGAGCGGTGCCAAGGTATTCGATAAGGTGCAGGCGGGCGAGCTGAAAGCGGTACGCGATTACTGCGAAACGGATGTGCTGAACACCTACCTGGTGTATTTGCGCTTTCAGCTCTTGCGTGGCCAGCTGGACATCACCGATTATGAAAATGAAATCAATCGGTTAAAAGATTATCTTAAAGCGGAAAGCAATGTGGATAACAAAGCGCATTTCAGTGAATTTTTAGCCCATTGGCAAGACGCTGATGCCGCATGAGTGCGCACCACAGACGTAAGCACCGCCGACCACGCCACGCCACACGCCCGCTACCCCGCGGGCGTTTCACTGCTACCGTCGAGCGCATTGCCGATGATGGGCGTGGTATTGCCCATATTAACGGCAAGACCACGTTTATTCGCCACGCCTTAATCGGCGAAACCGTCGAGTTCACCTACCAGCGTCAACATCGTCGTTTTGACGAGGGTGAAGCCGTGGCCTGGCAAACCACGTCACCCGAACGCGTATCGCCGCCTTGTCCGCATATCAGCACTTGTGGCGGTTGCACATTGCAACACTGGGACGATGCCGCACAGCGGCACCACAAGCAAACCGTGCTTGCCCAGCAATTGGCGCATTTTGGTGGCGTGCAGCCCGCACAATGGGCCGCGCCGCTAAAAAGCCAGCCTTACGGCTACCGTCGACGTGCCCGATTGGCCGTCGATGCCAGTGGCGAGGGTCTGCCGCGAGTAGGCTTTCGTCAGCAGGGTAGCCATGCCATTACCGACATGCAGACTTGCGGCGTGCTCGATACTGCACTAGATAATGCCATTTTGCCGCTGCGTCACCTAGTGGCCAAGCTGTCCGACCGAGCACGATTGAAACAAATCGAGATAGTAAAAGGCGATGAGCACGTCGCCATCGTGTTTCGAATGACGCGCCAGCCGCCATCGCAAGATCAACAACAATTGCTTGCCTTTTGTGAGCAGCGGCAATGGTTTTGTTACCTGCAAACCCGCAAAGATCAGCCCGCCACACGTGTGGATGCGTTAGCCGGTGAGCCAAGTTACGTATTGCCGGCCTATGACCTGACGATGCACTTTCATCCGCAAGACTTCTTACAAGCCAATGCTGCCATTAACCGGCAAATGATTAATCAAGCCGTGCAGTGGCTTGATGTGCAGCCGCAACATCGTGTGCTCGATCTATTTTGCGGGCTGGGCAACTTCACCTTGCCGCTGGCGCGTCAGGCTGGCAAGGTGGTGGGCGTTGAGTTGAGTGAGGCCATGGTGCAGCGCGCCCAGCACAACGCGGAACATAACGGCCTGAATAACACTGATTTTATGGCGGTCGATTTATCGGTCATGCAGCAACCACCCCAGTGGTTAACTGCCGGCTTTGATCGTGTGTTGCTTGATCCGCCCCGTGCGGGTGCTGCCGAGGTGATTCCCTGGTTGGCTGCGAGCCAAGCCACACGCATTGTTTACGTGTCTTGTAACGCCGCCACCTTGGCGCGTGATGCGGGGCAATTGGTGAATCAAGGCTATCAGCTCATCAATGCGGGTATAATGGATATGTTTCCGCAAACAGCGCACCTTGAAGCAATGGCGTTGTTTGAACGTAAAAAGTGAACGCAAACCAACAAAGCACAAACAAAAATGGTGACACTGCGACGCGACACATCGGCCTCTTTTGATGAGGCGGATCAAGTTTCTTCCTGGCTCGATTCGCTGGCCACCCGCTTAACCGTGCTTAAGCGCGAGCCGCTAGAGCGCGCCTGCGATTGCGCGGCCGCCTGCGAGCAAGCCTATGCCGACAGCAACCGCCGTTGGCCCTATGCCATAAGCAGCTATCAAATTGGCCGCGAAATGGTGGAAATTCTGGTGGACTTACAGGCCGATAGCAGTATCTTGCCAGCCGCCTTGTTGTATCGTCCGGTGCGTGAAGGCTTGTTGTCGCTTGAGCAAGTCGAAAAACGATTTGATAAGCATACAAGACACCTCATCGATGGCGTCTTGCGCATGGCTGCGATGAGCGATGTGCTCAACCCCACGCGGCGCAGCGTACTCGGTCAGCAAACCGGGCAACTGGACAAAGTACGCAAAATGCTGGTGGCGATGATCGACGATGTTAACGTCGCTCTGATCAAACTGGCCGAGCGTACTGTCATCATTCACATTATTAAAGATGATAACGAAGCCCGCCGTCGCAAAGTCGCCCGAGAAGTTTTTGATATTTACGCCCCCTTAGCCCATCGACTTGGCGTAGGACAGCTCAAATGGGAGCTGGAAGACCTGTCCTTCCGTTACCTGCAACCTGAGGCCTATCACCACATAGCGTGTCTGCTGGATGAAAAGCGGCTCGACCGCGAGCGCTACATCAAGCTGGCGGTCGATGAGCTACGTGACAAATTGGCCGACGCCCACATCCATGCCGACATCAAAGGCCGCGCCAAACATATTTACAGTATTTGGCGAAAAATGCAGCGTAAGCAGCTGGATTTTCATCAGGTTTATGACGTGCGGGCCGTGCGGGTGCTGGTTGATGACGTGCGCGATTGCTATGCCGTATTGGGTATCGTGCATGCCACTTGGCATCATCTGCCGCACGAGTTTGACGACTACATCGCCAACCCCAAAGCCAATGGCTACCAAAGCTTGCACACTGCCGTGGTTGGCCCGGAACGCAAGATGCTTGAAGTGCAAATACGCACTCATCAAATGCATCAGGACGCGGAGCTGGGCGTCTGTGCGCATTGGCGCTATAAAGAGGGCAGCAGCGACAAGGATCACGCGCGCGATTACGAAAACAAGATCGCCTGGTTGCGTCAGGTTCTCAGTTGGCATGAAGAGCTGGGCGAAGGCGCGCCCAAGCTGGCCAACGAGTTACATCAAGGGCAAAACAAGCGCATTTATGTGTTCACCCCCAAGGGCCACGTGGTGGATTTGGAAGCCGGTGCCACGCCAATCGATTTTGCGTATCACATTCACACCGAGGTGGGGCATAGCTGCCGAGGCGCCCGGGTCAATGGCAAGGTGGTGCCGCTTAATTACGAGCTGAAAACCGGCGAGCAGGTAACCATCATCGCCGGTCGGGAAGGCGGCCCTAGCCGCGATTGGCTAATGCCGCAGTTGGGATTTATTGCCACCAGCATGGCGCGCAACCGCATTCAACAATGGTTCCGCCAACAAAGTCGTGACACCCATTTGCAACAAGGTCGGCGTCTTCTCGAACGGGAAATTAAACGCCTGGGGCTAAATGACGCTCCCGATTGGGAACAATTGGCCAAGCGCCTACACCTGAAAGATAGTGATGAAATGCTGGT
>CAYVZZ010000091.1:0-9374 GCA_964456185.1 uncultured Alcanivoracaceae bacterium | reverse complement strand
AATTTCTGCCGCAACAGTGATTAGGCCGCGCTCTTCATAACAAATTTCACGAAGCTCGCGACATAACCCAATTTTTCAAAATTTATCTTCCTGAGTTAACCATTTAATTCAGCCAGTTACAAGAGCCGCTCTGCTCACATCTTCCAATCATTTGACTTCTTCTTTTGCCAATCACAATAATACTGTACATATGAACAGTATGCATAACAAGGAGGTCATCATGCAACCACGGCTACGAGAGAAAGTACGAGAAGCAATAAGAGTGCGCCATTACAGCCGGCGCACAGAAAAAACGTATTGGTATTGGATTCGCTATTACATCCGGTTTCACAATATGCGTCATCCGGCGGAAATGGCAGAGGCCGAAGTTGCCGAGTTTCTGACCTGGCTGGCCACCAAACGCAATGTATCGGCGGCCACCCAGAATCAAGCACTAAATGCCTTGGTGTTTTTGTATAAAAAGGTGCTCATTAAGCCACTCGACCAAATTGAAGGCGTAACGCGCGCCAAGAAGCCGCCAAAACTGCCTGTTGTGCTCACGCATGATGAGGCAATGCGGGTGATTAGCTTGCTTGGTTCACCACATAAGCTAATGGTGTCATTGCAATATGGATCTGGATTGCGCGTGAGTGAGGTTGCTCGGCTGCGGGTAAAAGATGTGGATTTTGCACATGGTGTGCTGGTTGTGCGCAGCGGAAAGGGAGACAAAGACAGGACGACGCTATTACCTGCCTCTTTGGTCGCACCTCTGAAAGCACGCATTAAACGGCAAACCGCTCACTTTTGCGAGCCGAATGCAGTCGAGCGCACGCCTGTGTCTTTGCCTCACGCCTTGGCTCGCAAATATCCTCAGGCGGCTACATCAATACAGTGGCAATGGTTGTTTCCATCACATCACCTGTCACAAGATGATGACGGGCGCTGGGTGCGCCATCATTTGCACATTTCATCGGTACAAAAGGCGGTGAAACAGGCTGTCAAATCAGCCGGTATTGGTAAACCGGCAACCAGCCACACTTTCCGGCACACCTTTGCCACCCAATTGCTTAAACAAGGAACGGATATTCGCACTGTGCAGGAATTGTTAGGCCATAGGGACTTGAATACCACGAAAATTTACACCCACGTCTTAGGGCAAGGCTTTGCGGGAGTGAGAAGTCCATTGGGCTGATATTACAAACCGCCCACCCATAAAAAAACCGAAGGACATGCCCTCGGTTTTTATGATGTTTGGCGGTGGGCCAGGGATTCGAACCCCGGAAGGGCGTTAACCCTTGCTGGTTTTCAAGACCAGTGCATTCAACCGCTCTGCCAGCCCACCTTGTTGTGTTGTGCATCATACCGTGACCCGCGCTGAGGTCAAGATGTTAGCGGTTTAATTGGTTGTTTTCGTAGCAGTTGCGATTTGGGTGGGTTATCATCGGGGCACTGCGATGAAAGGAGTAATCATGCAAAACGATCCGCGCTATTCTGATGTGATTTCCCGTCCGCGTGTGATGGGTGAAGAAGCCAGCCGCGTGCTGAAGAACACTTATATGCTGCTGGCGATTGCGCTGGCAGTGGCGACCGGGGCGTCCTGGTTTGCAATGCAGGCGCACATGAGCCTGTTTAACCCCTGGTTGGTGATTGGGGTGTATTTTGGCCTGATGTTTGCCACCATGAAGCTGCGTAATAGCGGCTGGGGCATTGTGACTTTGCTAGCCACTACGGCTTGGCTGGGGCTGACCACGGGGCCGATTATCGAGCTTTACGCCCAGATGCCGGGCGGCATGGAAACGGTTTCTATGGCGTTGGGTGGCACTACCACGATTTTCTTTGTGATGAGCGGCATTGCGCTGATTACCAAGAAAGATTTCAGCTTTATGACCCAGTTCCTGATGGTGGGTATTTTGGTGGCTTTCCTGGCGGGCATCGGCAGTGCTTTGTTTAATATGCCGGCGTTGGGCTTGGCGACCTCGGCGATGTTTGTGTTTTTGTCGTCCATGGTAATTTTGTGGGAAACCAGCCGCATTGTGCATGGCGGTGAGACCAACTATGTGATGGCGACCTTAACGCTGTTTGTGCATTTGTATAACCTTTTCCTCAGCTTGTTGAACCTCTTGTCGGCACGATGAAGTTCACGCTGTTGATTACCCAACCGCCGGCCTCGCCGGTGGCCGCCAAGGCCCTGGATTTTGCCGGGGCCTTGTTGCGTGAAGGCCATGCTATTTCGCGTGTGTTCTTTTTTTCTGAGGGGGTCAAAAATGCCCGTTCGGATTGTGCTTACAGCAAACAGTGGCAGGCTTTAGTCACCAAAAATCAAATTGATACCACGGTTTGTTCAGGCAGTGCCGCAAGTTACGATGTCACCGACAGCAATAGCCTGCTTCCCATTGCCGGTATGGGCGATTGGCTGATGGCCACCCTCGATAGCGACAAACTGGTGACCTTTTAATCGCATGCAGTTACTTTTCATTAGCGCCACCTCGGCACACCAATCATCGCTCTTGGGCATGGCGCAACTTAGCGCGGCTTTTGGCCAGCAGGTGACCGTGGCCTATGAACAGCCGCCTGTGGACGATGCGCAATATACTGCCTGCGAGGATACCGGCATTGAGCAACATCTGGCTCCCGACACCAAAGCTCTTCGCCAGTTGATTGACCAGGCCGACCGGGTGGTACGTTTATGAGCTGTTTGCATTTGGTCAGCATGGGGCCTGACAACACGGCCGCCCTCTCCCGCCTAATCGCTACCGTCACTGCTGATGATGCCGTCGTATTACTCGGTCATGGCTTGCAACTAGCCGATAAGCTGTCAGCGCTGCCCTGCCCGTGTTATCAGTGGGATGATGCCTCGCCCAATAGTCTGGACGCCGCCGATGTGGTGGTACTCACCAGCCAATACGACAAGCCCCTCAGCTGGCATTAGGCCAGTTGGCCGTTAGTTTTCGTCAATGCACTTTTCCTGTGGAGCCACTACCCTGTTTGGCATTCTTAGTTAACAGGAGCTTTTCATGGCCGCAGCCAACCCACTCAAAAATGCCAATGGCCGCATTGCCGTTGTCGACGGCGTGCGCACCCCTTTTGCCCGCATTGCCACCCACCTGAAAGATTACAACGCCATTGATTTGGGCGTTTTGGTGGTGAAGGAAATCATGCGCCGCAACAATCTCGACGAGAAGGATATTAACCAGCTGGTTTTCGGCATGACGGTGATGATTCCCGAGGCGCCGTTTATTGCCCGCGAAATCGCCATTGCCGCAGGCTACGACAACATGGATGCCTACTCCCTCACCCGCGCTTGCGCGACCAGCTTTCAAACGGTGACCAGCGCGGCGGAAAGCATTTTGGCAGGCAATGCGGATATTGCCATTGCCGGTGGTACGGACTCTTGCAGCCACGCGCGCTTGCCCATGGGCGAGCATTTTTCCTCGGTGATGCGCGATGTGAACTTTGCCAAAACACTGGGCGACCGGTTGAAGCTACTAACTCGCCTGCGCCCGAAAGACTTGCTGCCGCAGCGCCCGTCCATCACCGAATTGTCAGTGGGAGAAACCATGGGCGAAAGCTGCGAGAAGATGGTGAAGAAATGGGGTGTCAGCCGACGCGAACAGGATGATTTGGCCTTTGCCTCACAGCAACATGCCGCCCAGGCCTGGGAAAAAGGCTATATGGATGAACAAGTGATGGAAGTGACCCTGCCCAATGGCAAGACGCTGAAAAGCGATAACTTGATTCGTCCCAACGGCACGCGTGAAGGCTACGACAAGCTCAAGCCGTGTTTTGATTTTAGCGGCCAAGGCAGCATCACCGCCGGTAATGCCAGCCCGCTGACCGATGGCGCTTCCTGTGTGCTATTGATGAGCGAAGCCAAGGCCAAGGCGCTGGGTTATATCCCATTGGGCTACATCCGTGGCACCGCCTTTGCGGCGAAAACCCCTGCCGATGACCTGCTCATGGGGCCGGTGTTGGCCGCACCTGTGGCACTGGAACGCGCTGGTGTGACATTGGACGACATGACCACCATCGACATGCACGAGGCTTTTGCTGGTCAGGTGGAAAGCAACATTCGCGGCTTCGCCTCGGCGGATTATTTCAAAGAGATGATGAACCGCGACAAGCCATTGGGCGAAGTCGACCGCAGCAAACTGAACCTGAACGGCGGCTCGATTGCCTTTGGTCACCCCTTTGGTGCCACCGGCACCCGCATTATCAGCCAAGCGTTGCACGAGCTAAAACGCCAGGGCGGCGGTTTGGCGCTCACCACCGCCTGCGCTGGCGGCGGCATTGGCACGGCGATGGTGCTGGAAGCGGATTAACTAGCGGGTCGGCGTTTGGGAAGACAACATCTTTTCCAGACGCCGTTTTTTCGAGTGGGCATTGGGAAGGTTGCCAAACTTGAGTGAGGCGTTGCAATCGTCCAGTGCCGACTTTAACTCGCCCTGCTCCATGCGTGCGTAGCAGCGGTTGTTATAAGCAATTGCAATGCTTTCATTGTCTATGTATTGCGGATCAAACAGGTAAGGATGTTGCGTCAAAAAGGCTTCCTGAGCGGCAAAACCCTGCGTTTTAGGGAGCAAAACAGACGCTTGTATTGCTGTCCAGTCGCGCCAGTCGCTTTCCGACTCGGCTACTAGGGTATAAATGGCTATCGCTTTGCGCAGCTGCCCCATGGCTTCATAGGCCATGCCAGCAAAGGCTAGGGCTTGATAGTCACCCGAATAAAGCGCCCTCGCCTCACAAATGGGGGCGGCCTTTTTGTCGAAATGCAAGTTGCTAAGGTGGTCACACAGCACCGCGCTCGATGATATGGTGCCCGGTCGCCCTTTAATCAGGTTGCTGGCCATCAAATAAGTTACCGTTTTTTCACTGTTTCCAAGGTGTTTATAGGCGCTGGCCTGCGCCCCATAGAGCCGCACCAAAAGATAGGCCTTCTTGATTTTGCTGAGGTCGCTTGCATGAGTAAGATCATCAGCCGCGCGTTCTAATAGCGTAATGGCATTTTGATAATGCCCCTTTTGATACCACAACATGGCGGCCGCATAATCGACGGCGGGCTTGTTGGTTGCCGTATTGGTGCTAGATAGTGCAATGTCTGTGTGCGTTATCTCGGCCAGCTGCTGTAACAGCTCGTTGGTCGTGTCTCTCACCCCATCGATTTTCGCCATTCTGCGTAGCTGGGCCGTCACCTGCCAAAGAAAGTTCACCCACTTTTCTCCCATGGACGGGTATTGCTGAATAAACTGTTCCACTTCTTTTCTGATGGGGTCGAGCTTTAGCGGCAGTTTGGCGAGCTTGACGCAAGTCGACACCAAGTCGGTTTTACGTTCACAGAAGTAACTCACGACAGACAAAATTTGTCGGTATAACGTAAGATACAGAAGCTTCAACTCGGAATCTGCCGATGCTGTTTTGGCATATTGGTTAACGAAATCGCGCATGGCACCGACCGACCCACCCCACTTCGGCTGCAAGCTAATCAGCATAAAGCTGTACAAGGGGTAATAGTGCGGGAAGCGTTTAATGGCCGCTTTGAAAAGTTGGTTTTGTTTTTTGGTTTGACCGCTATCGCGCAGCATTTTCAGCTCCAGCAACCAAACGTAGGGATTGCTGGCATCCAATGACCTTGCCTTTTGTATATCGCTCAAAGCGGCCTTGGCTTTGCGTGAAAAGGCTTTCTGGTGTTCGGGCAACACCTGATTGATAAAATTATTACCACGAATGTGCCAAGCCACCTGATAGGTGTGCGCACCGCGCACTAAATAGGCCATGGCCGAGTTTGGCTCTTGCGCAACCCAAGTGTCAGCTGCTGACCAAACGGGTTAGTGCTGGGCGCTACCAGTCGCCCCATCAGCCCATCGAATGGTGAAAAACTCCAGTTTTCTACCTGCGTACTTTGGTATGACTGGTTTAGCTGCCCGGCCACCTTGGCAAAATCCCCGTGGCGAATGGCTTGCCGAAGCTGTATTGCTTTGGCGGAATTCCAATCCACGCCAGTGTATTTGGCTAAGTCGGCAGCATCTTGTTCCAACTCTTCCAGGGTGGCTTTGGCGTGCGGAGGTTGAGGCGAAAACGACTGGGGAGCCTGCGTTGCCGGCCCCTTCAGACCGCTATGGCCGCCAGCCCATATTGCTGGGTGGTTTCGGCATATACTTTGTGGCCACTATTGCCTGCGCGCTGGCACCGAATGTTCAGGTGTTGATTGCGGCCCGCGGTGTGCTAGGCCTGGCGGCTGCCGTTAGTCCGGCGGCAGGCCGCGCCGTGGTGCGAGACCTCTGGTCGGGCGACCAGGCCGCAAGAGCCATGTCGTATGTGGTCATGGCGATGACGATTGCCCCCTTAATCGCTCCGACCTTGGGCGGCTTTATTATCAGCTGGTGGGACTGGCGCATGATTTTCTGGATGCTGCTGTTTTTTGCCGCTCTTGCCCTGCTGCTTATTATCACCCGCTTACCGGAAACCAATGGCCCGGAAAAACGCGGCGATATTCGTCTTGGAGATTATTTTCTGGCATATGGGCAGGTGCTCAAAGCACCACTGTCTTGGGCCTATATGCTCTGCGGCGGGCTGTCTACGGCGACCATGTTTGCCTATATTACCGGGGCGTCATACGTTTACATTACGATTTTCGGCATCGATCCAAACTGGTTCGGGGCTTTCTTTGCCATCAATGTCATCGGGCTTTTTCTGGGCAATTGGCTCAATAGCCGACTGGTCGTGAAATGGGGTTACCACAAGCTACTGGGCATCGGTTGTTCCATTACCCTGCTTGGAGCCACCAGCCTGTTTATGGTGAATAAGTTGGGTGGGCACTCGTTGCTCAGCATGGTGATTGGCCTGTTTGTTACGGTAGCGCCCGTCAGCATGGTGAGCTCAAACTGCAATGTGGGGCTGCTTAATTGCTTCCCCCGCAATGCCGGTGCGGCATCGGCACTGTTTGGTGTGGCGCAGTTTGGTTTGGGCGCGCTGGCCAGCTTGATGGTCGGACTTTTGTTCAATGGCACGCCATTGGCCATGTGCTTGAGCATGTTTATCACTGCCATTGCCTCCTTGCTGGCCATGGTGTGGTTACAGTGCTTAAAGCGTTCAGAATCGTCGGCTCAAACCGCCTGACCACAGGCCTGTGCCGACGCCCAGGCCCATTGGAAATTAAAGCCGCCGAGCTGACCGGTAACATCCAACACTTCGCCGATGAAATGCAGGCCGGGTACTGTTTTGGCCTCAAACGTTTTTGAGGAAATGCCGTCTGTGTCGATGCCGCCGATCGTCACTTCAGCGGTGCGATAACCTTCGGTACCGGCGGGTTTTAACGGCCAATGGGTGAGGGTTTCGGCAACGTCAGCCAGTTGCTTGTCGCTGTATTGCTGCAATGGCTTTTGCCAGTGGTAATGCGCGGCGAAAGCGGTCGCCAAGCGTTGGGGAAAGTGGTCTTTCAGCCATTGTTCAATGGATTTGCGCGGTGCGCGTTTTTTGGCTTTTTGTAAAGCCTGCTGCACGTCGCTCAGTTGCGGCAGCCAATTGATATGCACCGTGTCGCCCGGCTGCCAAAAGCTGGAAATTTGCAGTATGGCCGGCCCCGACAGCCCACGGTGGGTTATCAACAAAGGCTCGGCAAAGGCACGCCCGTTGGCACTGGCGGTAACGTCTTGGCTAACGCCACTCAAGGGCGTCAGCCATTTCTTGTCTTGCGGATGCAAGGTAAACGGCACCAGTCCTGCACGGGTGGGCAAGACATTCAGGCCAAACTGCTCGGCGACTTGGTAGCCAAAGGGGCCTGCGCCCATGGTGGGAATGGACAAACCACCCGAGGCAATAACTAACCGCTCGCAACTCACCTGCCCCCGATTGGTATGCAGCAGAAAACCGCCCTCTTGCCGCTCGATACGCTCGATTTCTGTTTTCAGTAGCAGGTCAACACCGGCCCATTCACATTCGGTGAGCAGCAATTGCAGGATATCTTTACTGGAGGTGGCACAAAATAGCTGTCCGGCGGCTTTTTCTTTGTACGCCACGCCATGACGTTCCACCAAATCAAGGAAATCCCAGGGCGTGTAGCGGCTCAAGGCCGATTTACAGAAATGCGGATTAGCCGAGACAAAATGTTCAGGCCGCGTGTTTAGATTGGTGAAGTTGCAGCGGGTGCCGCCGGACATGAGGATTTTCTTGCCCGGCTTGTTGGCGTGCTCAATTAACCGCACCGAACGGCCGCGGTAACCGGCAACGGCAGCGGCCATTAAGCCGGCGGCACCTGCTCCGACGATGACCACGTCGACATGCTGCGTATTCATGATGGGTAACCGGGTTTAGTAGCCAAGCACGACCAGATGATTGGGCAACTCGTCTTCATTGACCTCATGGCTCACCGGAATGTGCTTGGCAAGCTTTTCACCACAGCCGTTAATGCAATCGAGAAAGCCTTGCAATGTTTCGCCACGGGCGACTTTGGCGGTGAAGTCGTTCACCAGCTGTTGCCACTCGTCGTTGGAAATATGCTGGCTGATGCCGCGGTCGGCGAGGATTTCCACATAACGCTCGGCTTCCGAGACAAAAATCAGCAGGCCGGTGCCGTCTTTGGTGGCATGCAGATTTTGCTGCAAAAACTGGCAGCGGGCTTGTGTGGCAGCGCGATAATGCCGCAAGCGTTTGGGAATGAGAAAGCGCTCGACTCCCGGCAGGCGCAACAATAGCGCCAGCACGATAAACACCAGCCATTGCCAAAGCAGCCAGTCTGACCAGCCTTGCTCGGGAAACAAAGCGCCGACCAATGGCACCAAGAGCGCAATAACGGCGGCGCACAAGAAAGGAATAAACGCATATTGGTCGGAGCGTTTGACCAAAACGGTGACCAGCTCGGCATCGGTGGTTTTTTCCACCTTGGCGATGGCGTCTGCCACTTGTTGCTTTTGTTCGTCTGTGAGTCGTTTCATAATTACCAATCTCCAAAGGCGCCGCCGCCACCGAAGCCACCGCCTCCGCCGTCGAAACCACCGAAACCGCCACCGCCGAGGCCGCCGCCTCCAAAACCACCGCGACCTCCCATCATGCCGCCCATGAGAAAGGGCAAGGCAAAAATGCCGACGCCACGTCGACCGGAGAACATAAAGGAAATAAAGAGTAAGAACACCACCAGCGATATGACCCGGCTAAGTGAAACGCCCTGCTGCTGATGCTGTGCGCCCGGTTTGGCTTTGTAGGCACCGTGAATCACTTTAATGATATCGCTAACGCCTGCTTTGATACCGGCGTAATACTGACCTTTGCGGAAAGCCGGTAAAATGGCCTGGGCAATAATCAGCTTGCTAGTGGCATCAGTAAGTCTGCCTTCTAGTCCGTAGCCCACTTCAATGCGCACTTGTCGTTCGTTGGGTGCGACAATCAGCAAAGCGCCATTATCA
>CAYVZZ010000090.1:2810-9381 GCA_964456185.1 uncultured Alcanivoracaceae bacterium | reverse complement strand
TGTTCTAACCTTGGCTCGCTTCGCCTGTCCATATCTCATGTTTTCTATCACCTTTCTGAGAGATCTTCTCTCTTCCTGGCTCCTTCGAGCGCCATGATGCTCTTCGGCTAGTCCTAACGGTTCCGTCGGCGCCTGATGAGTTGTGACGCGACCACGGCTACTACCAGAGCGCCACCGTAGAAGAGGAATTGAACGTACGATTGCCCACCGAGGAGCTCGAGTCCTGCAACACCGGTACCGAGAAAGTAGACGGCTATGAACGCTCCCATCGGGTTGAACTGTCCGGGAGTGATCGTTGTCGCGCTGAGGAAGGCAGCGGCAAAGGCTGGCAAGAGGAACGATATTCCTGACGTTGGGTCGGCCGCGCCCGCCCCGCCTGCGTAGAGAACGCCGGCAAAGGCGGACAGCACACCTGACGCGACAAATGCACCGAACCTCAGCGACGACACCCGGACTCCGCTTAATCGCGCCACGTCCTTGCCCACTCCGATGTAGAGGAGCCGGCGTCCGACCGGAAGCTTTGAGAATACGAGCCACATCAGCAGTGTCAGGATGAGCGCGTAGTAGAACTCGTATGGTATTCCGAATAGGCGCCCTCCCAGGACGGCTTGGGTGAGGGATGAGGAGAGTCCGGATACGGTATTTCCGCCGCTGATCCACAGGCTGATACCTTCGAGAAAGGATCCAGTTCCGAGCGTTGCGATCAATGAGTTGACGTTAAAAAGCACCGTGATGACGCCGTTAGCGACGCCGATCAGGGCGCCGATCAGGAGGGTGATGACCAATGCCAACCACACATTCATGTGGGCTTGCGAGTTCAGCATGACGACGATCACGGATGACAGGCTCAGGTTGTAGGCCACCGACAGGTCGTAGTCACCGGCTCGAAGGGGTACCACCGCTGCCAGGGTGACCACTACCGCGACCGCGCCGACCGCGCCGATTGAGGCAAAGTTGGACAGGGTGGCGAACCGTCCACCGGTGGCAGGCAGGACGCTGAAGAAGATGCAGAGTATCGCCCAGAGGAAGACCAGTCCGAGCCGCTCAGAAGGCCCTCGCCAACTCCAGGTGAGGGGTCTGCGGCCCGGGCGAGCCCTGCCAGTGCCGGCGGACGAGGGCTGATCCCGCGGCGGGTCTGCGGGACTCTGCTGGTCGTCGAGGGTGTTTCGACGTCGGGTCACGTGATCGGCTTCATGCATGACTACCGTCCTCTGGTCCAAGGCGCCGTTCCACGCTGCGCTCCCAGGCGCCCGAGCCGTCTGCGGCGGGGCTCGAGTCCGGTCCCGACCCGTAGCAGGCTTGGATGATCTCGTCGCGCGAGGTCGGCGAGAAGATCTCCTGAGCGATGGTGCCGTTTCGGAAAACGAGAACCCGGCCGGCCACGCGTGCCAGTTCCTCTTCATCTGTCGTTGACCAGATGACGGCCATGCCATTGCTGGCAGCCTCCTGTATAGCCGAGACCAGGTCGAACTTTGCTCCGACGTCGACGCCTTGCGTCGGTTCATCCAGGAGCATGAGTTGGGGGGCGGTTCGCATCCACTTCCCGACGACGATCTTCTGTTGGTTCCCGCCCGAGAATCGCCCGAACGGCAGGCTCGGAGAATGCGGAGTGATGCCGTACGCGCTGGCGGTGTCTGCGAAGATTGGCTCGACTGTGGATGTGGAGAGCAGACGTGACCGGGTCCGTAGCTCATCTAACGCAGGCATGACCAGGTTCTCGGCGGCCGACAGTTCGGCGATTCCGCCGAACAGTGGGCGGTCGGCGGGGACCAAGGCGAACCCGAGCTGTCGTGCTTTCGGGATATTCATTCGTCGCGCGGGGATCGTAACTTCCTCAATCGCAAGGCTTCCGTTGAGTGCCTTGGTGGCTCCGTAGAGCATGTAGACGACATCCTCGAATCCGCACCCGGCAAGTCCGGTCAGTCCGACGACCTCTCCACGACGTAGGGAGAACGAAGCATCCCGGACGCGTCCACCTTGGAGGTGCTCCACCGTCAGCAGAGTCGGCGCTGCCGGAACTGCCGCGACCTCCTCCGTGTGGCCCGGTCGCAATGGGCTTCGCATCGGCCCGTCTTGTGCCTGACCGTCCGGCCGGCGGTCTTCCCTGTACGGGTTCCGGTCGAGGAGAAGAGTGATCAGTTCGTTGTCGGTGGTCCGTGCGGTGTCAACGGTTGCGACCGAGCGACCGTCTCTGAGAACAGTGACCGCCTGGGTCAACTGACGAATGTCCTTCAGATCGTGGGAGACCAAGAGGACGCTCCCGTTCGCGCTGACGATCCCATGGATCAGGCCAGCAAGTTTCTCCCTGTCTTCCTCTGGCAGGAAGACAGTGGGTTCATCAAGTACGAGCAGAGGCGTAATGCGGTCCGAGGCATTCGACGTGTCGATGGAACGCTGGAGCGCGTAGTAGGCACGCAGAATTGCGATGCGTGCCTTGTCCAACGGGGCGAGGGATGCCACGGTGGTGGCCGCCGATAGTGAGATTCCGTAGTCGCTCAAGACCGATTGGATGTAGCGGCGTCTGCGCGACCATGGGATCCATCTGAGGGAAGGCTCCCGCGAAATCGAATCAAGGTAGAAATTCTCGTAGATGGTCAGGTCGTTCAGGAGTCCGAGATCTTGGTGGACAAACGCGATATGACATTCTTCTGGATCAATCTGACTGCCATCGGGGTAGTCATAATGGTGGCCCGATACATCGATTTTCCCACCATCGGCACGATGGTATCCCGAAAGGATCTTTATGAAAGTTGACTTCCCCGAACCATTCGCCCCAAGTAAGCCATGAACCTCGCCTCGTCGTAATGTGATGCTGAAGCCGCTAAGCACGGAGACCTGATTGAATTCTTTCACGAGATTCCGCACGTCGAGCGCGCTGGGTTCAGACCCCGGTGCGTCCACCCTGGGCTTCTCATCATTATTGTACATGGTGTTCCCAGGGCCGCACGGTTGGAATATGGGGAAGCACGTGGTCGGCGAACAGGCGCATGCTCTTCATGGTCTCGGCGTGTGTCATCGCGGGCCATCTCATCCGTAGCACGAGGTGTGTCGCATCCGTTGTGGTAAGCAATTCGAGTATCTGGTCGACGCATTGACTCGGACTGCCCAGAATGAATCTGCCTTGACGCAGCGCGTCGAATTCTTTGTCGAACGACTGATCGCTCGGAAGGACCCGGTCCTGGCCCCATGTTCGGTAGGCGCGGTACTTAAGGCTCAGTGACCCCCGCACGGTCTCTACCGCCTCATCCTGGGTGCGGGCGACGTAGATCTCCTGAAGTACGGGCAGGTCCAGGCCCTCGTGCCCGAACTCCCGGCAGGCTTTCCGCCAAACGGATACCTGGTGTCCCAGATAGTCCCGATCAACATGCGCTGCCGCTGCGAACCATGGCAGGCCCATCCGAGCGGCTCGCCGGATCGCCTTGTCACTATGGCCCGCGAGCCAGAACGGCGGGTACGGACGTTGAACTGGCCGAAGCACCACAGGAACCTGGTTCAGCCTTACATGATCTGCGGAGATGGACACATCGTGTTGTGCCCACATGGCTTGGATGAGGTCCAGGTTGCTGAGGAAGCGGTGGAGGCGCTGCCCCCTCGGGACGCCGAATGCGTCGAACTCGACGTCCCGGTATCCGAGTCCGATCCCTATGGTGAGGCGCCCGCCGGTGATCATGTCGAGGGTAGCGAGCTGCTCGGCGAGATCTACCGGGCTGGGCAGTGCCAACAGGGTGATCGCCGTGCCCAGCCGCATCTGCCCCGTCTCTCCAGCGATCCGCGAGAGCACGGGCAGCGGGTGCAGGTATTGGAATGGGTGCGCCAGGTAGTGCTGCGATGCGAACACCGCTCCGAATCCACTGTCTCGCGCGTAGCGGACCCGCCCCAGCTGCTCGGCGAACCCCGCCACCGGGTCTTCGCCCTCAACGAATTGGCTGCACAACAGCAGGCCAACGACCTCGGCATCCCCAGTACGTGCTGACCCACGTAGGCGAGTACGAGATTGGTCGAGATGGGCGCGACCTGGAACAGACGCGTTTCTCGGAACTTCCGTTCAATGTCGTACTCGGTCGTGAACCCGTAGCCGCCATGCGTCTGTAACGCGGCGTTCGCAGCCTCCCATGACGCGTCCGCGGCTAGAAGCTTGGCCATGTTTGCCTCTGCACCGCATGGCTCGTGGGCATCAAACAGGTCCGCCGCACGCCACCGCATGAGGTCTGCCGCTTCGACGCTGATGTGCGACCGGGCAATGGGGAACTGGATTCCCTGGTTCATGCCGATCGGGCGGCCGAACACCTCCCGGGTGCTCGCGTATTTGGAGGCCCGGTCGACGAACCAGCGGCCATCTCCGATGCATTCGGACGCAACGAGGATCCGCTCCGCGTTCATCCCGTCCAGGACGTAGGTGAACCCCGAGCCTTCCTCCCCGATGAGGGCGCTGCTTGGCACGGCGACGCTATCAAAGAAGAGCTCGTTGGTCTCATGGTTGACCATCGTCTCTAGTGGTCGAACCGTCAGCCCGGTGACCTCTCGCATGTCGACGAGGAACAGTGACATGCCGTCGGACTTCTTCTTGACATCTTTGCGCGGTGCGGTGCGCGCCAGCAGCAGCATCAGGTCGGAGTGTTGCACCCGGGAGGTGAACACCTTCTGACCGTTGATGACGTATCCGTCTCCGGTCGGTCGTGCGGTTGTCTGGATCCGCGTGGTGTCTGTCCCGGCTGTCGGCTCCGTGATGGCGAACGCCTGCAGTCTCAGGCTTCCTTCGGCGATGCCCGGCAGATACGTTGCCCGCTGCACATCGCTGCCGTGGCGCAGGAGAGCCCCCATCGTGTACAACTGGGCGTGCACGGGTGCAGCATTCCCACCTTGACGGTTGATCTCCTCCAAGATCACCGACGCGTCGCCAAGACCCAGGCCGAGGCCGCCATACTGCTCAGGAACTAGGGCGCCGAGGCAGCCGGTGGAGGTCAGCGACTCGACGAACTTCTCAGGGTACGAATGAGTGCGATCCAGATCTCGCCAGTATTCATCGGGGTAGTCAGCACACACCCGGGCCACCACACCGCGAAGGTCCTGACGCAGCTCACTCGAGCCTGCCGATCGTGTCATATGCTGGTCATCCCTTCGCGTCGCGTGCTCGTGGCCCAAACCCACGCTTGTAGACCAGCAGGGTGCGCGAGTAGCGGATGACTGCCTGGTCGTGCTGGTTGTAGCCCTCGGTCTGCACCGTGACGATCCCGAGCGTCGGGCGTGACTTCGACTCACGTGCGGCGAGCACCACGCTGCGGCTTCGGATCGTGTCTCCCTCAAACACGGGGGCTGGGAGCCGGACTTCTTCCCAACCCAGGTTCGCGAACACATTCTGGGAGACGTCGGTCACGCTTTGTCCGGCTACCAGTGCCAGCGTGAAGGCGGAGTTGACCAGTGGTTTGCCGAATTCGGTCCGCGCAGCGTACTCGTGGTCGAAATGAAGTGGTGCCGTGTTCTGCGTGAGCAGGGTGAACCATATGTTATCCGTTGTGGTCACGGTCCTGCCGAGAGGGTGCTCGTAGATGTCTCCGACGACGAAGTCCTCGAAGAACCGCCCCTGCCATCCATGGAATGTTGCCACTACCACGCCTCTATCAGATGATCTGGTTGTTTCGTAGCCGGGAGATCTCGTCGGACGGTAGGCCGATCCAGGTAAGAATCTCGTCGGTGTTGGCGCCGAGTGCCGGGACCTCGCCGAGGTCGACGGCGGGTGCACGTGGCAGCCATGGTGGGAGGAGGGTCCGTACACTCCCGGTCGGTACCTTGGTGTCAGTCCACCGGCGCCGCTCGGCAAGTTCGGGGAGGTCAGCGACGTCGCTGATCTTGTTCAATTGTGCGAATGCGATATCAGCATTTGTCAGGAGTTTGACGACGGTCGGGTGGTCCAGGGCACGGAGTCTCGACTGGATACGATCCACGACCGCCTCGCGGTTGAGCACCCGTGCGTGATGTGACTGGAATCCGGGTGCGGTGGAAAGTTCTGGATCTCCAAGGACAACGTCGCAGAATCTGACCCATTCGCGGTCATTTTGGACGGCCAACACAATGTCTCTTCCGTCTCGGGTGGAGAATACCCCGTACGGTACTATTGTGGCGTGGGATGTGCCGGTTCGCTTAGGAGCAGAGCCGCCGTAGATTGTGTAGTACAGCGGGTATCCAAGCCATTCGATCAGGGCGTCGAACATGGAGATGTGGATAGGTAGGACCTCGCCGGTCCGGTGTTTATGCAGAAGTGCTGCGAGGATACTGGAGTAGGCGAAGCTTCCGGCGGCGATATCTGCCGCAGAAATTCCGACCTTGGCCATTCGCTCATCATCGCCCGTAAGGGAGACCAGGCCGGTTTCGGCCTGGATCAGAAGATCGTAAGCCTTCTGATCGGCGGACGGCCCATCGTGGCCGTACCCGGATATCTCACACGTGATGACATCCGGGTGCCTAGAGGACACGCTTGCAGGGTCGAGCTGGAGGCGTCGCGTCGCGGTTGGCGACAGGTTCTGGACGAGTACGTCGCATGCGTCAAGCAGTCGTTCAAGAACCGCGCGGCCTT
>CAYVZZ010000090.1:0-2800 GCA_964456185.1 uncultured Alcanivoracaceae bacterium | reverse complement strand
GAGGGCGATCGACTCCTTGCCGCGGTTCAGCCAGAGGAATGCGCTAGATACCCCGCCGTCCACGCATTCGTCATATTGGCGCGCGAAGTCACCGGTTCCGATCCGCTCGATCTTGATGACGCGAGCTCCGAGGTCGGCCAGCTGCCGGGTGGCGAAGGGCGCGGCCACTGCTTGCTCCACCGCGACAACCAGAGTGCCGTCCAGCGGCCTCAGGGCGGTCATGCGGGCACCGCCGTTGTGGCCGCCGCGATCTTCGCGACGATCTGCCCCACGTCCGGCGTGCGGCGCAGATGTCTTAGCGAGAAGAACAACCCGTCGCAGTCATCAATGCTCGAGAACCGGAGGCAGTCGTCGAACTTCCTCCGCAACTCATCCTCCGTCAAGGGTCGCGAGGCATGCCCGCGCGGGGCATCGACTCGGGCGACCCGGGCGCTCCCGTCACTCATGTGGACGGTGACCACTGCGAACTCCTTCACCGGTTCCACCGGGCCGGTGGGCGGGGCTTGGCGCGTGTCGGCGCGGACCTTCCGCAGGAGATGCTGAACGGCCGGCCGGGCGACCTGCGCGTCAGTGAAAGTCTCCAACCGAAGCCTCCCGTCTAGCAGGCATGCCGCGATCGCGTACTCCATGCTGAACTTGCCCTGGAGGCCCGTGTTCGGGCGGTGGTGAATGAGCGGATCGAGGCCCCGAGGCTGCACGGTGACGTCAACCTGCCGGATGTCGGCAGCCGTCAGCCCATCACCGTGCAGCTCGAGCGCTGCGTCGGCCGCGCAGTGGATGCGGTAGCAGCACGGGTGAAGCTTGACGTTCAGTTGCGGGTGCACTACCTGGTCCTCGTCCGATGTTCCACCATTGGCCTGCCCATGGTGCAGGGCGAGAAACCCCAGCGGCCCCTCGAGCTGTGCCGGATCTGCGGTGAGCCCTGCGGCGGCTAGCCCGCTCGCCAGGACGCCGTTCGCGGCAGCTGCCCCAGCGTGCAGGGGCTTGGTCATGGTGCCGAAGTTCTGCCGGCTCCCGGCAGCCAACGAGCCGGCGATGCCGAGGGCACGGCGAACCTGATCTACCGTCAACCGGCGTAGCCGCGCGGTGGCGGCGGCTACCGCGATAGTCCCGATGGTTCCCGTCGAGTGCCAGCCGACCGCATAGTGGGTGTCGATACCCAGCGCGTCAGCAAGGATGCGACAGCTGGCCAGACCCACCCAATACGCATTCAGCACGTCGGTGCCGGTCGCACCGCACTCCTCACCCACGGCCAGGAGTGCGGGCACCAGTGGGGCGCTGGGGTGACCGATCATCGCGTCGTCGACATCATCGAAGTCCAGAGCGTGCGCGCTGACGCCTCCAAGCAGCGCGGCATCGCGGCTTGACGCCTTCTCCCCGGTGACGAGGACGGTGGCCCGCCCATGGCCGAAGCTCTTGCGCGTAGCTGCCAGCACGGTCTGGACGGTGGCATCACCGACCGCGGCAAGCGCCACTGCAACGGTGTCGGTGAACGCACGCTCCGCCAGGTCGTACGCCGTGCTCGTGTCCGGATGGGTCCACTCGACCGTCAGCTCGGCCAGTCTCTGGGTCAGCCCCTTCACAACGAACCGCCATTTCCTGTGGCGATCTCGATGATCTGGCGTGCCCGCTGCACAACCGGGTAGTCGACGAACGTCCCATCACTCAACCGAATCGCCCCGTGCCCGCCCGCGTCTGCGGAGGCGAACGCCCGATCGACAGACCTCGCCCACTCGATCTCAGCCAACGTTGGCGCCAACTCTGCGAGCACAGGCTCAATCTGTGCAGGATGTATCAAAACCTTCCCCCCGTAGCCCAGGCGCCTGGCCTCCCGAGTGGACTGGACCAGCCCGGCCTCATCGTCAAGAGTCAGATACGGACCATCCAGGGGGCGCAGACGCCCGGCGGCGGCCGCCGCCAGGGCCACCATTGAGCGGGCACACCGAAGCTCCTCCCCGCTGGCGGTAACAGCAACACCCAGCTGGGCTGACAGGTCGGCCGGACCGAACAGCAACGTCAGGACCCGCGAAGACCGAGACGCGATAGTGGCGGCGGAAAGCACTCCCCCTGCTGTCTCGATCACAGGAATCAGACGAGTTTGACCAATCTCGACGCCGGCGCCACGCTCCACCTCGGCAATGGCCTCATCCGCGCGATCGATCTCTACGGGCTTCCCGACCTTTGGCAGGATCACCGCGTCGAGAGTATCCATGAGTGGAGCCAGCGCCTCAATGTCCGCATCGAACCACTCCGAGCCCACCGCGTTCACCCGTACCATCCGCGCCGGCACAGTCGGCGGGGCAGGTCTCAACGTCTCCACCAGCTGTCTACGCGCGGTTTCCTTCGCAGAACGCGCAACCGCGTCCTCCAGGTCGACGGCAACGGCATCCACCCGCTGCGCGAACGCGTTGCGCACACGGCTCGGGCGATCGGCAGGGACGAAGAGGAGAGTCCTCAAGGAGTACACAGCTCTATTTCCTGTTCCACTGGCCGGACCGCTGTTCCGTTTTTAAGCCTGACACTATTTGCGTGAAGGTGTCAAGGAGATCGACGAGACTCACAGGAATCACGCGGAACCCACTGGTTTTGTTGCGAAGGTTATCCGTAGTGAATTTCGCGTTTCCCCTGGTGAGACGGTGGTTTTGGGTGTGAGGCACGTGCGGCACGCGGAGGTCTTGGAGAGGGCACCTACCGCGCCGGCGGGCGGGGATATCCTTGGTCGACCGTCGAGAGCTTCCGTCCATGTGTGTTTTGTCAAGATGATTCCGACCAAAAGAGCGGTAAGAATCCGGCCAGTGTG
>CAYVZZ010000089.1:1469-9420 GCA_964456185.1 uncultured Alcanivoracaceae bacterium | reverse complement strand
CCACGTTGAAACCCGAGCTCGACAAGCGCAACGTAAAAGCCATCGGCATTTCCGTTGACTCTGTTGAAGACCACAACGGCTGGGTTAAAGATATCGCCGACGTGGAAGGCACTGACGTGAACTTCCCGATCCTTAAAGGCGACGACGGCAAAATTACCGAACTGTATGACCTGGTTCACCCCAACGCCGACAGCTCAGCTACAGCGCGTACCGTGTTCATTATCGACCCGGCCAAGAAGATCCGCATGACGCTGACTTACCCTGCCAGCGCTGGCCGTAACTGGAACGAAGTATTGCGCGTGATCGACAGCATCCAGCTGACCGAAAACCGCCAGCTGACTACTCCGGTAGACTGGAAACAAGGCGACGACGTTATCATCGCACCGTCTGTTTCTGACGAAGAAGCTAAAGAGCGTTTTGGTGAGTTTAACGCTGTTAAACCTTACCTGCGTTACACTGCAGCGCCGAGCAAGTAACACCTGCTCGAAGACTGTAAGGCATGAAAAAAGCCGGCCAGAGATGGTCGGCTTTTTTTGTTGGGGGTTGTCGCGGACAGGATCCGCTCCTACGTCTCGAGAAAGACACCGGCTCGAAGGCCGGTGTCTTTTCTATTTACGGGTGATCGCCTGCTTCGCGTTTCTCGGGCAGAATGAAGTCTTGGCGCTTCATGCCCATCATCAGTGCCAGGTGACAAACGATGTAGATAGACGAGTAGGTACCCGAAATAATGCCGATAGTCATGGCCATGGAGAAGCCTTGAATGGCCGGGCCACCAAAGAACAGCAAGGCCAAGGTAACCAACAAGGTGGTAACCGAGGTGTTAATGGTACGTCCCAAGGTTAAGCAAACCGCATTGTTGGTTACCTTCTCGGGGTTTGGCTCGCGGCTCTTGCGGAATTCATCACGCACATAGTCGGCTACCACGATGGAGTCGTTAATGGAGTAACCAATCAACGCCAAGATCGCGGCCACTACGTTGAGGTTAAATTGCCACTGAAATAACGAAAATAACCCCAAACAGATAAATATCTCGTGGAACAACGCAACCACCGAGGCGATACCCAGTTTCTGCGAGAAGCGGAACCAGACGTAAATCAGCATCATGCCGAAGGCGACTAGCACCGCCAGAATCGACTTGTCGCGTAGCTCGTTACCGACTTGGGGACCCACAAACTCAATCGACTTTAATGTCAGATCAGGGTTGTGCGCGCTAAGCGTGTTGAATACACGGTGACCTAATGTTTCGGCATTTTCACTGCCGTTCGGCAACACTTTAATACCGGCCTGTCTGGACGTGCCAAAGTGCTGCACCACAGCGCTGCCAAAGCCATTTTCCTCAAGCACAGAGCGGATTTCTGGCAAGTCTAGCGCTTCCTGACCACTCACCTTCACCGTGGTACCACCAGTGAAGTCCATGCCGAGGTTCAGGCCGCGGGTGGCAAGAAGGCCGATAGAGCAAAGGATCAGGATCACGGAGACAATGAAGAATTGCCGCCGATATTTGAGCATGTTGATTCGAATATTGATATCCATGTTGTTCTCCTCAAATGCTCAAGCGCTTGGGCTGAGCACGCCCCGGACGCATGTAAATGGTTTCAAGAATGGCGCGTGAGCCAACGATAGCGGTAAACATGGATGCACCAATACCGATAATCAACGTCACGGCAAAGCCCTGAACAGGGCCTGAACCCAGCGCCAGCAGTACAATGGCCGCAATAAGCGTGGTCACGTTGGCGTCTACAATAGTGACAAAGGCACGCTCATAACCTTTTTCCAAGGCACGAACGGGCTTCATCCCCTCTCGTACGTAGCGTCGTATCTGTTCGTAAATCAGTACGTTGGCATCGACCGCCATACCCATAGTCAGCACGATACCGGCGATACCTGGCAGCGTAAGGGTGGCACCGGGCACTAACGACATCACACCAATTAGCACAATGACGTTACCGGTCAATACCACACAAGCGACCAAGCCGGCCAACTTGTAGTAGATCGACATAAACAGCAGCACCAGAATCAAACCAGCGACCATGGAAACCAAACCGGCTTGAACATTAGCCGCACCCAAGCTTGGGCCAATAGTGGTTTCGCCGACAACGACCACGGGAGCGGCAAGCGAACCGGCGCGCAGTAGCAAAGCCAACTCGGAGGCTTCTGCAGCGCTATCCAACCCAGTAATCCGAAAGCGGCTACCTAAAGTATCGCGGATGGTAGCGACGTTAATAACACGCGCCACCTTATGGCTGTCGTATTCAATCTTGGGCTTGCCGTCTTCGCCAATAACAGTTTTCTTCTCCGTCTTGGTTTCGATGAACAGTACTGCCATGGGGTCACCGACGTGATTGCTGGTCACCCGCTGCATACGACGCGCACCGGCACTATCCAGATTGATATCCACCTCGGGTTGACCGCTTTGCTGGTCAAAACCCATTTTGGCGTTGGTAACCTGCGAACCCGTGGCGATTTTCTGACGCTTTAGCACCACCTTGCGCTCAGTATCTTTGAACGGAAAGATTTCGGTCCCTGGCGGCGCAATACCGGTAGCCACACGCGCCGGATCTACATTTTGAGCAACTAGGCGGAATTGCAAGGTAGCAGTCTTACCCAGCAAACGGCGTGCTTGGGTGGCATTTTGCACACCCGGTAGCTCAACCACAATGCGGTTAGCACCTTGGCGACGCACCACCGCGTTGGACACACCCAGTTCATTCACCCGCTTATTCAGTGCGGTACGGTTTTGATCCACCGCATAGTCCTGAATTTGTTCCAAGGTCTGCTTGGATAGAGTTAGCAGAATGCCGTGTTCTTTATCGAAGGCATTAGTGATTTGGAATTCACGCAGCTTACGGCGGAACAAGGTATCAGCTTGGCTTTTGGCTTCATCATTAACAAAGGCGATGGTCAGGCTTTTATCACCAATAGTAACACCCTGATATTGAATGCCCGCGTCGCGAAGCATCTGCTTCACTTCACCAGAATAACCATCCATGCGCTGCTTAACGGCAGCTTCCACATCAACCTGTAGCAGGAAATGCATGCCGCCGCGCAGGTCAAGACCAAGGTTCATCGGCTTGGCACCAATGGCGCGCAACCACTCAGGCGTGGTTGACATCAAGTTTAGCGCCGACACATACTGCTTACCCAAGGTATTTTCAATAATTGTCTTGGCGCGTAATTGCGCATCATTAGAGTCGAATACGAGCAACCAGGTTTTATCCTTCTGCAGGGTGCGAACCGGTGTCAGGTTGACGGCTTTAATGTCGTCTTCCTCGGTTTTCGTCTTGGCTGCCGCCGCGGCCTCTGCTGCTAGCTTTTTGTCCGCTTTTTTCAGCACATCGACCACATGGTGAACGACAGACTCGGGTACAGTGCCGCCGGCATCCGACGAGCTAATCTGCACTGCACTGGCATCAGGATATAAATTGGGTAAGGCGTAAATACCGCAAAACAGCAGCACCGCTATCAAAAGCCCGACCTTCCAACGTGGGTAGCGGTTCATGTGATGTCCTCTGTTGTTGGTTTATGAGAAGTTGGCATCAAGCCGCTCAGATGTTCTTTAGCGTCCCTTTAGGCAGGGTGGAAGTGACATTTTGCTTTTGCAGCTTCACTTCCAGGTTGTTGGCAATTTCAACGACCACATAATCGTCAACTACCTTAACCACCTTGCCCATGATGCCGCCCGAGGTAACGACTTCGTCGTTTTTCTGCAGCTCGCCGAGCATTTTCTTGTGCTCTTTAGCGCGTTTTGATTGCGGACGAATCAAGAAAAAATAAAACGCCACAAACATGACCGCAATCAAGGCGATCTGAAAAAGGCCACCGCCTTGTGGTGCAGGTGCGGAACCGGCCGCATGGGCCGCAGGAATCAACCAACTCATTGTTTCTCCACTAAATCACAGTTTTTTTAATAACAAACACCTGGCTATAAACCAGGCACCTCGCGCCCGCGGGCAGCGTAAAAGGCTTTTACAAAGGCCGACAATGTACCCGCATCGATGGCTTGCCGCAATGCAGCCATTAAATTTTGGTAGTAATGGAGGTTATGCAGCGTATTTAAAGTGCCACCCAACATTTCTTTACACTTATCCAAATGGTGCAAGTAAGAGCGACTATAATGCGTGCAGGTATAGCAGTCGCAGTTTGGGTCCAGAGGGCTGGTGTCATACCGGTGTTTGGCATTGCGGATGCGCACCACACCTTCTGAGGTAAACAGGTGGCCATTGCGTGCGTTGCGCGTGGGCATCACGCAGTCGAACATATCAATACCACGGCGCACCGACTCTACCAAGTCTTCCGGTCGCCCGACCCCCATTAGGTAGCGCGGGTGATTGGCCGGCATCTTGGGTGCCATGTGTCGCAGAATACGATACATGTCCTCGTGCGGCTCGCCCACTGACAAACCGCCCAGCGCATAACCGTCAAAGCCAATTTCTGTCAGCTTCTCCAAAGATTCCTCGCGCAGATGCTCGTACATACCACCCTGCACGATACCAAAACAGGCCGCACCCCGGTCGCCGTGTGCCTCACGGCTACGCTTTGCCCAGCGCATGGACAACTCCATCGACTGGCGCGCTGTAGCCTCATCAGCGGGATACGGCGTGCACTCGTCGAACGCCATGCAAATATCGCTACCCAATTCGGCCTGCACCTGCATGGCTTTTTCTGGCGAGAGAAAAATCTTGTCACCATTACGCGGGGAACGGAAGGTGACGCCATCTTCGTTGATTTTACGCATAGCCCCCAAGCTAAATACTTGGAAGCCGCCGGAATCGGTGAGTATTGGTTTTTGCCATTGCATAAAATCATGCAAATCGCCGTGGGCTTGAATCACCTCGGTGCCCGGCTGCAACATCAAATGAAAGGTATTGCCCAGGCAAATCTCGGCGCCGGTGCCTTGTAGTTGCTCGGGCGTCAGCCCTTTCACCGAGCCATAAGTCCCCACGGGCATAAAAGCCGGCGTTTCAATGGTGCCGCGCGGGAAGGTGATACGTCCGCGACGTGCTTCGCCATCGGTGGCCAACAAATCAAACGTCATATCGGTCATGCAGAGGCATCCTGTCGTTCAAGGAAAGTGGCATCGCCATAACTAAAGAAGCGATAGCGCTTGTCGATGGCTTCTTGATAGGCCGCCAGCACCCGTTCACGACCGGCAAAGGCGCTAATCAGCATCAGCAGTGTGGACTTCGGCAAATGGAAGTTGGTGACCATGCAATCAATTTGGCGAAATTGGTAACCGGGATAGATAAAAATATCGGTATCACCCTGCCCGACATGCAGGTCGCCATTGGGCTCGCTCGCGGCTTCCAAGGCACGCAAGCTGGTGGTGCCTACGGCAATGACGCGGCCACCACGTTGGCGGGTGTCAGCCACTTGTTGAGCCAGCTTGTCATCAATGCGATACCACTCGCTATGCATGTGGTGCTTTTCCACTTCTTCCACGCGCACCGGCTGGAAGGTGCCAGCGCCTACATGCAAGGTGACGAAACCGGTATCGACCCCTTTATGGCGAATCTCGTCCAACAAGGCTTCATCAAAATGCAGCCCGGCAGTCGGTGCGGCTACCGCACCTTTATGCTTGGCATACACCGTTTGATAGCGCGTCATGTCGGCTTCGTCATCCGGCCTATCGATATAGGGCGGCAAAGGGACATGACCGACATCGGCCATCACATCAAACACATTGGCATCGGCAAACTTGAGATGAAACAGCTCACCTTCACGACCCACCATTTCTGCTTGGTAACCGCCATCCAGCTCTAATTGGGTACCGGATTTTGGCGATTTGGAGGCACGCATGTGGCACAAGGCGTCCTGTTCGCCAATCACGCGCTCGACCAAGATTTCCACCTTGCCGCCAGTCGCTTTACGACCATACAAACGCGCTGCAATCACGCGCGTGTTGTTGAATACCATCAAATCGCCCGGCTTTAGCCGGTCGAGCAGGTCGACAAAATGGCCGTGATGAACCCCCTCTCGGGTGAGGGACAAGAGGCGAGACGCGCGCCTTTCTTCGGTGGGACGACGGGCAATCAGCTCGTCGGGCAGCTCATAATCAAATAATGCGACATCCATCGTACGGTACCGGCACGTGGGGAAAGGAGGCGGCATTGTAGCGGAAAGGCGGTTTATTGAACACCGCCGCTATGACGGTTTGACGCTAAGCCGCCTGCGGCCAAGTCAGGTGTTTCACCAACAGCGCAGGTAAGTCAATGGCCGGTCGATAATGCACGAAAAGCCCACCTAGGCTCAGAAACACCCGCGCCAGCATAATAAAATCATCCGGTAATGTTTCGACCGGGTCTGTTTGCAGATGCGCCATCAACGCCTACGTTCACACAATTGAGAAATCAGTGCATGGGTGAACGCAATAAGGGTGTCGGGTTGGCCACTTTGCGTGCGAAAGCCCAGCTCGTGCAAACTCTCGGCAATAGCCTTTTCATCACCCACAATAGCCGCCTGCAATACACGCAGGTAGTAGCGGCGATGATGGTCGGTGAGCGCCTGACAAGCACCAAAGTCCAACAGTTGCAATTGGTTATCCTCTGTCACCAGCAAATTACCGGGGTGCGGGTCGGCCTGAAAAAAGCCCAGTTGTAGCACCTGAAACAACCAGGCATCGAGCAGCCGTGTCATCACTTGGGTGAGTTCCGTCTGATTGCCCTGTTTCTTATACTCATCCAACACCCGAGTAAGCTTTTTCCCCTGTACAAACTCGGTGACTAACAGATTAGGCCGACACCACTCGTCAATCACAGCAGGGCTACTCACCCCATCAATCTTGTTCAGCTGACACCCAACGCGGCGCATGGCCTCAGCCTCACGCTCGTAATCCAGCTCTTCCTGCAAGGCGCGCTTGATTTCATCAAAAATGGTGGCGATATCCATACCTGGTAAAAAAGCGTCCACATTGCCGATAAACAGCCCCAGCAACAGCATGTCGGTATCAACCAGCTCGGCAATATGCGGCCGCTGCACTTTAACGACCACCTCACGGCCATCGTGTAATGTAGCGCGATGCACCTGACCAATGCTGGCACACGCCAATGGCTCTTCTTCAAAGTGAGCAAAGATGTCACTTAGCGGGCGCTCCAACGCATCTTCCATCGCTCTTTTTATTACATCGGCCGCAACAGGCTGTGCTTGATCCTGCAGGCGTGACAGCTCTTCAATCCAAACAGGCGGGAGCAGGTCACTACGCGTTGACATCAGCTGGCCAATCTTAAGAAATGCACCACCCTGAATTAGCGAGGTTTCAACAAACATTTGTGCCGCCTTGCGGTGTAATCGCTCTAACGCCTTGGCCTGATGCTTGCTTTTAATGAACGCACTGCGAACTGGCCAAAGTCGATACGCACCCAAAATACGGGTGAGCATCCAGCCGCAACGACTCAAGCGCGCCATCCGCTGCGGCAACAAGCGGGTAAATTGCCACAAACTGCGCGTTTCTCCCTCCAACCATTGGTAATGCCCATAGGTTGACTTGGCGAAATGCCGTAATTGCCAAGCGCTACGCTCAATTACCTTTAAGCTGGCATTAATCAGGTTAACGGCATCCTTAAGATCAAGCTGGCGCGATGCCTGTTCGGGCGAAACTGAAATAGAATCTGTTGTTTTTGACGTTTGCATAAGCCGCTCCTGTCATTTTATGCATGACAAGATACAACGCCTTTTGATCTTAATCAATAAAAGTTAACACATGTTCACAATAAATTCATTACACACTGATATTGCTGACAAACAATATTATAACAACAAATCAATTGTTCACCAACCGTGTCAGAAAGCGACCAACTCGTGGTAACTTCCAATCAACACTAAACCGGCATAAGCAACCACAACTCATATAATTTTGATTGTTTTTGCGCTTACGATGAAAGCACGCGAATGCTAGTCTCTTGACTAATTCACCAACAACGGAGCCCGCATGAAAGCCCTACAAGTCCAACAACCC
>CAYVZZ010000089.1:0-1459 GCA_964456185.1 uncultured Alcanivoracaceae bacterium | reverse complement strand
ACCCGGTGGTTTAGATCATATCTGTGTCAACGAAATCGCAAATGCAGCACAACCCGCTGCAGGCGAAATTCGCGTAGCCATCAAGGCCAACTCGCTAAACTTCCACGACTTGCTAGTGGCTCAAGGCGCCATCCCCACCGAGCAAAATCGTACTTTATTATCCGATGGTGCAGGTGTGGTCGAGGCAGTTGGCGAAGGGGTTAGCGAGTTTCAGGTAGGCGACTCTGTAGTTTCCACCTTTTTCCCGGGCTGGCTAACCGGCCGCCCCACCCTCGGCAACTTCAAGGAAGTGCCTGGCGACGGCAAAGAAGGCCACGCGGCGGCTTATGTCGTGCGCCCCGCCACCGCCTTCACCAAAGCGCCAGCAGGCTGGAGCCACCAGCAAGCCGCCACCATCACCACGGCAGGCGTCACCGCTTGGCGTGCCCTCATGGTTGATGGAGACTTAAAAGCAGGTAAAACCGTGCTTATTCAGGGCACCGGCGGCGTATCGCTTTATGCTCTACAAATCGCCAAAATGGCCGGCGCAAAAGTCATTGCCACCTCGTCATCCGATGAGAAGCGTAAACGCCTGGAGCAGCTCGGTGCGGACGCCACTTTAAACTACAAAGACGACCCCGACTGGGGCAAAAGCGTACTGAAATTGACTGGCGGACGTGGTGTAGACCATGTGGTAGAAGTCGGCGGCCCCGGCACCATGAAGCAATCCATCCGCGCCTTACGTGTGGGTGGCCATATTGCCGTCATCGGCATTCTCACCGGCCGTGATGGCAAAATGCCGGTCATGCTGGCCATCGCCAAACAAGCACGCATCCAAGGCTTAATGGTAGGCAGCCGCGAGCACCAACAAGACCTCGTTCTGGCACTAGAACACAACCACATCGAGCCGATCATCGATAGCGTACATCCTGCCGACAAATTAGCCGACGCTTTCGCACACCAGCAAAGCGGCAAGCACTTTGGTAAAATCGTTATCGAGTGGTAAAGCGCTTTTGCGCAAATCTTAGTCATTAGGCACTAGCACTAGCCGCAGCGCTTCTATATACTGCGGCTTCCCATCCTTGCCCGGGTGGCGAAATTGGTAGACGCACGGGATTCAAAATCCCGCGGTGGCAACACCGTGTCGGTTCAAGTCCGACCCCGGGCACCAACACCATAATCGCACTTGCCCTCACTTCCTCAATAGCACCTATGGAATCACAGTGTTACGGTAAAACTGCCATGCGGGTGCATCCTGATATACCTATACAACCTTAATTTTTTGGGGTACGTTTAGGGGTACAGCTTCCATAATTATTACACTGTACCCCTAAAATCATTTTTCAGGATCAAGAGGCACACTGATGCCTAGAGTCGTTAAGCCAATTTCCGATACCAAATGTGCCACAGACAAATCAAAGGAACGTCCCTATAAACAGGGCGATGGTCAGGGGCTTTACCTATTGGTAACACCTAATGG
>CAYVZZ010000088.1:0-9586 GCA_964456185.1 uncultured Alcanivoracaceae bacterium | reverse complement strand
CCCGGCGCTTCTTCCTGCATGTGGAAGAAATCCATTTCACGACCCAGCTTACGGTGGTCGCGTTTTTCTGCTTCACGCAGGCGGTTAAGGTAGGCTTTCAATTCTTTCTTGTCGCGCCAAGCCGTGCCGTAAATACGTTGCAACTGGGCATTGTTGCTGTCACCACGCCAGTAGGCACCCGCCACTTTGGTTAGCTTGAAGCCATCACCCAACTTACTGGTGGCCGGTAAATGCGGACCACGGCACAGGTCGATGAAATCGCCTTGGCGATACAGGCTGACCTCTTGGTCGGCGGGCAAATCACGGATAATCTCTGCTTTAAATTCTTCACCTTTATCAAGGAAGAATTGCACGGCTTCATCACGGTCCCAGACTTCACGGCGAATCGGCTCGTTGCGACGCACAATGTCTTTCATGCGCTTTTCGATTTTCGCCAAATCGTCTTCGGTAAACGGTTTTTCCCGATAAAAGTCGTAATAAAAGCCATTCTCCACGGTGGGCCCGATAGTGACCTGAATCTTGTCATCGTCCGACTGAAACAGCTCTTGCACGGCCTCGGCCATGACGTGTGCGGCATCATGGCGAATCAACTCCAAGGCATCGGCTTCATCATCACGCGTGACTAGCTGCACCTCGGCACCATCCGGCAAAGGCAAATAAATATCCAGCAGCTGGTCGCCCGTGCGCACCGCCAGCGCTTGTTTGGCCAATTTTTTGCTAATCCGTGCGGCGATATCCAGCCCGCTGGCCGGTTCGTCGAACTCCATGGTTGCCCCATCGGGCAGGTGATAGCTAACAGTCATGATGTCGAAAATCTTTATGCATGCAAAATACGCCGAATTAAACGGCAGGAAAGGCGGAAATGGTAGGCAATAGCGGCCTTTGCTGCAAGGAAAAGCGCGCATTTACGCTGCTTGCCTTTGACAAATTCACTGCCTTCCGTAAGATACCAACCATCTCGGGGGAGTAGTCTCCACTTGGATGCCTGTCAACATTCTTGTGCCTCATGTACATGGCAGGCATGGCCTTAGGGACTCTCTGAATAAGTCGTAGCGGCCGCAGGCTTTCATAAAATGCATCTGGCAAGGCGCGCGAACGCAGCAGGCTCGTTGCCTGTCAGTGAGTGCAACGCAGACCAGATGGATTTTATGAAAGCCCCGTAGGGCGAGGCATAAAGCAGGCATTCCCTGCGTTGCATCACTTGAAAAGGGAATGACCCTTCTCTGCGTAATGCGCCTTGTGATTGCCTGCTTTATGCCTCGCTGCGAACAGCTAGGACTTATTCAGAGATTCCCTTAGCACTAACAGGGCTTGACGAGACTCGGGACAACGCGGCTCTTGCGGACGGCAGAGCGGCGGTGTCCTGTGTTTTTTCGCCGTCCGGAGACGTTAATCATGTTACAACACCTATCTGCTTTTGTGTCGTCTTTTGCGCTCGTGGGCTTGGGCGAAATTGGTGACAAGACCCAACTTTTGTCCTTGGCGTTAGTGTGCCGTTTCCGCCGCCCCTGGCTGATTTTGGGCGCTATTATTGCCGCCACTCTCATCAATCATGGCTTGTCCGTCTGGCTGGGCGAATGGATTACCCAGTGGTTTTCACCGTCCACTCTGCAATGGATTATTGCCGCCAGCTTTATTTTGCTGGGGCTTTGGATGCTGGTGCCCGACAAGGAAGACGAGATTAGCGACAAAGGCCGCTACGGCATTTTCCTCACTACCTTCGCACTGTTCTTTTTGGCCGAAATTGGTGACAAAACCCAACTGGCCACCATTGCCCTGGCCAGCCATTACCAACAATTTGGCTTGGTGTTGACCGGCACCACTTTGGGCATGGTGGCCGCCAATGCGCCAGTGTTGTGGCTAGGCGAGCGCATCCGCAACACCCGCTGGGAAACCTGGGCACATCGGCTGAGCGCGGCTTTGTTTATTCTCATGGGCTTGGGCGTTTTGCTTTGGCGCTAAAGCCCACTCCAGCAGTGGGCTTCACAGTTGTCACAGCAAAAACAACCGGTTAAATTGCCCACATGACGCGATTATTCCATCAACAGCCCACGACACTACGCCAGTGCCTTTTGGCTTTACTGGCGTGGGGGCTATTGGTGTTGTCGCCACTGGGCCAAGCATCCGCTCTGCCCGATTGCGGGTCGCAGAGCCACATGCTATGAGTCATCATTGCCAACAAACCATACATCAGCATTCTTCGTCGACATCCGACCATTGCTGTCATGGCATGACAGCATCTTGTTCGGCTAGCGGTGGTGTTGTATTACTTGCCACTGTGATTGCGGCCGAGTCTGATTCGCGCTTTTTGCCCAAACAGCTGGCATCACTCCCCTTTGTTGCCGATATTCACCTCCCACCGCCCAAGCGTCCGCCTATTGTTTGATTCTCCGTCTTGTTTTGTCTGCTGTTTAACCACAGCAACAACCTCTTTTTGTTTGGAGAATCACCATGACAGCATCTTATCTGGCCGACCCGCAACGTCGGCGGCTATTACAAACGGCAGCGGCCGGCGGTTTGCTGGGCAGCCTGGGGCTGGCTAGCCGGTCGGCACAGGCCGCCACTCAGCGAGCCGCCCACCATGAACTGCGCGGCACCGAATTTCACCTGCATGTTCGCGAACAGCAGATAAACTTCACTGGCAAGCCACGCACGGCCATCACTCTGAATAACCAGCTACCCGCGCCTACCCTGCGCTGGCGCGAAGGCACAACGGTGACCATTAAGGTGACCAACCATCTTAATCGCCCCACGGCGCTGCATTGGCACGGCATTTTATTGCCCTGGCAAATGGATGGCGTACCCGGTATCAGCTTTGATGGCATTGCCCCGGGCGACACCTTTACCTACCAGTTTGAAGTTAAACAGCACGGCACCTACTGGTACCACGCCCATGCCGGTTTTCAGGAACAGCAAGGGCTGTACGGCGCGATTATTATCGACCCGGCCACGCCCGAAGCGTCGGTTGCCGAGCGCGATTGTGTGGTGATGCTAAGCGACTGGACGGACATGGACCCCCAGCGCATTTTTAACCTGCTGCGTAAGCACAGCGACTACTTCAATTATCACCAGCCCACCTTGCCGGGCTTCATTGACAAGGTATCGCAGCAAGGGCTGGGCGCAGCACTGCAGGCGCGCGCCATGTGGAACCGAATGCGCATGAACCCGCATGATTTGGTGGATGTGGGCGGCTTTGCCTATCACCACCTGATGAATGGAGCCACCGAGCAACAAAACTGGACGGGGCTATTTCAACCCGGCGAACGTATTCGGCTGCGGCTGATTAACGCCGCGGCCAACAGCTTTTACGACTGGCGCATTCCCGACTTGCCCAGCACCGTTATTGCCGCCGATGGTCAGGCAGTCAAGCCGGTTACCGTAGACGAGCTACGCATTGCGCCGGGTGAAACCTATGACCTCATCGTTAAGCCGCAAAACCGCGCTTACACCCTGTTTGCACAATCCATCGACCGCGCCGGCTTTGCCCGTGGCACCCTCACCCCCAGAGCGGGCCTCACCGCGCCGGTGCCCGCCATGGATCCGGTGCCCACGCTGAGCATGGTAGATATGATGGGCAAGGCGCACCATGGCATGACTAACCACGGCATGCAGCAGATGTCCGGCATGCACGGAAAGCATGGCATGCACAGCACACACCAGATGCCTAAGCCAAGTCCGGTGCGTCACGCCAAGAGCGAATACCACAATCCCGCCGTGGCCATGCGTGTGAACCACCCACGGCACAATCTGGACGACCCGGGCGTAGGCTTGCGCCACAATGGGCGGCGCGTGCTGACTTATGCCGACTTGCATACCACGGGCGCCCCCATCTCCCAAGGCGAGGTTAGCCGCCACATCGAATTGCATCTTACCGGCAATATGTCGCGCTATCTTTGGTCGTTCGACGGCCTACCCTACGCCAAGGCCAAACCGGTGCACTTCCCCGCCGGCGAGCTACTGCGCATCACGCTAAGCAACGACACCATGATGACCCACCCCATCCACCTGCACGGCATGTGGAGCGAAATCGAATCGCCCGATGGCGCTTTCCAAGTGCGCAAGCACACCATCATGGTGCAGCCAGCACAACGCATCAGCTTCCGCGTCAATGCCAACGCACCGGGACGCTGGGCTTGGCATTGTCACCTGCTTTATCACATGGCCGCGGGCATGTTCCGCGAGGTGGTCGTAGCATGAAACCATTACTGATACTTCTCTTGGGTTTAGCATTCAGCTTGAATGCTCAGGCCAGCGCATACCGTAGCGCGGATTATTCCAACGGTTACGGTTATCAAAATGGCCGCCATTTGATGCCCGGTGCCAGCCCAATTGTTGGACTCGATATGGAGCAGTTGGAATACCGCCAACCGCGCAGGGGCGACAATTATTATGTGGCCGACGGCAGCCTTTGGTATGGCAACAGCCTGCAACGACTGCGGCTTGGCATAGAAGCGCATCAACGCCCCAACCAGGCCGACGAACAACAAGTCAGCCTGCGCTATGAGCAAGCCGTTAGCGCTTATTGGGACGCCTTCATTGGCGCACGCTACGACCGACTGCCCGGCGACAACCGACAATGGGTAGCACTTGGGCTTCAGGGCACCGCACCTTATTTCATCGAAACCGAGTTGGCCTTCTATGTAGGCAAACACGGTCGCAGCGCCGCCGAACTCCAACTCGCCTACGACCTGCGTCTCACCCAGCGCTGGATATTGCAACCCCAGCTGGAACTGCAATGGTACGGCAAGGACGATGACATCAATGGCATCGCCAGTGGCGTGCATTCGTTGCAAAGCGGCTTGCGATTACGCTATGAAATCAGCCGACAATTTGCGCCCTATGTGGGGCTGGCCTATCAGCAATATCTCGGCGACAACGCCCAACTGCATGACGATTCCCTGTCTTGGGTTGCCGGTGTAAAGTTATGGTATTGATACCCCCAATGCAGAAGTCTGGTCATTCAGACTTCTGCCAGTCATAGGTTCTTGCATGCCTCACGATCATCATACACATCACGACCATGCGGGCCATCATCATGGCGTAACGGCCAATGCCGACAAACGTTACCTGACTCTGGCACTGGTTCTGCTTGGTGGCTTCATGCTGCTGGAAGTCGTCATTGGTTTGCTGGCAGGTTCATTGGCGTTGCTGTCCGATGCCGGCCACATGCTCACCGATGTTGGTGCCATTGGTTTGTCGCTCATCACCATGCATCTTGCCGCCAAACCGGCCAGCGGGCGTTTCACCTTCGGTTTCAAGCGTGCCGAGATACTCAGTGCCCAGGCCAACGGCATTACCCTGCTGTTACTGGCGATATGGTTTGTCATTGAAGCGGTGCAACGGTTGATTTCCCCCACCGCCGTGGATGGTCTGATGGTGACCTGGGTGGCCATTGCCGGTATCGTCGTCAACCTCTTGGCGGTCTGGGCCATGAGCCGTGCCAACCGGCAAAGTCTTAATGTGGAGGGCAGCTTCCAGCATATTCTCACCGACCTTTATGCTTTTATTGCTACCGCTATTGCCGGCGGCATTATCTGGTTAACCGGTTGGAACCGCGTGGATGCCATTGCCGCTTTAGTGGTGGCCTATCTAATGGCCAAGGCAGGCTATGGACTGGTGAAAGAATCGGGGCGTATCTTTTTGGAGGCGGCACCGCAAAATCTCAATCCGGCGCAGATTAATCAGGCCGTGGCCGTCTGCCCCGGCGTCACCGGATTGGCCGATTTGCATGTCTGGGAGGTTACTTCCGGCATCATTGCACTCTCGGGGCATTTATACGTCGAGCGACACATCGACTGCCATGCGGTACAAAAAGACGTGGAAACCCTCTTGCGCGAGCAGTTCGACATCCAGCACACCACCCTGCAAACCGCCCACGGCCTACCGGGCAAAAGCACCTGCTGCCAGCTTGAAGCTGGGTCGACAGTTGCGCCCCACTAACCAATCCGCTAGCCTTGGCATCGTTGGTTGAATAAAGGGTATTTTGTGTCGTTACGCTCGCACCACAAATCGCTGACGCTGTGGATTATGCTGGTCACTTTGTTGACCCAGAGCATGGCGGTGGCGTTTGACAGCTTTTCGGCACCACATTTGGCGGCCGGCGGCGAGGCGCATCATCATGTCGTTCAGCAAAAGTTGGTGGATGTGCCGGATTCCCATCCGCAGCAAGCGCCTTCACAGGATGCCGACGAGCATTGTAGTCATTGCATTGAACATGGGTCACATGCTGGCTTAATTACCTTTATTCCTCTGCCACAAGCCACACCGCGCCGGATTTATCCGCCAACCAAGGCAACCCATCCGCCGACCAACCGCGCCGAGTCGCTTTACCGCCCTCCTATCTCCTGATTTTGCTGTTGTTTGATTAACCGATGTGCGCCGGTCATGCGCGCATTCTGTCTCAAGTGCAAAACAGGATTTCAGTATGTTGCCGTTATTCCCTGCGGGGCGGCGCCGTCGCGTCTCTGCCCGCTTTATGGGGCGAATCGCATTAGTATTCGCCCTTGGCCTCAGCGCACCAGCCTGGGCCGTCGATTCGCTGACCTTGGCCGAGGCCAGCCGGTTGGCATTACAACACAGTCCGCAACTGGCTCGTTATCAGTGGCAGCTCAAAGCCGCGGCCGGTCGCCAACAAACCGCCAACCAGTCGCCGGGCTACACGCTGGAAGTGGAAGCCGACAATCTGGTCGGCACAGGACCTTACCAAAGCGCCGAACAGGCCGAATATACCTTGTCGATTGCCTCGGTAATTGAGCTTGGCAATCAACGCGAGTCGCGTACCGCTTTGGTGGCCTCCAGCTATGCGCTCATTCAGGCCGAGAAAAAGGCCAAGGTGCTTGACGTTTTAGGACAGGTTACCCGCGCTTATGTGGCCGTGCTGGCACAACAACAACGTTTGACCATTGCCAAGGACCGCGCTGCCCTGGCCAAAACCGCTTGGCAGCTCACGCAACAACGCGCCAAACGGGGAGCCGCGCCACAAGCTGATGCTTTACGAGCCAAGGCTGACTGGCTGACCGCCAAACAGGCCATCAACCGCGCCCGGGCGACACTGACACAACACCAGCTCGCACTGACCAGCCTCTGGGGCGGGAAACGTCAAGCCGCCGCGCATTTACAGGGCGATTTGTTTGCCTTTGAGTCTGTCGCAGATTTTTCCACGCTATTGCAGCGCGTGGAGCACACGCCAGCCATGGCCGTTTTTGCCAGCAAACGGCGTTTGCGCGAGGCCAAGGTGAGCGCGGCACGCCAAGCCGGTGGTCTGGACTTGGGTTGGTCACTGGGGGTCAGCCGATTGACCGGCAGTGACGACACCACCCTCAGCGCCGGCCTGTCGATTCCCTTGTTTCAAAGCAGTCGACAAGCCGGTGAGGTAAAAACCGCCCAAGCAGAACTGGCGGCACTGGCCAGCGAAAAGCGCAACTGGCAACTGGCACTCAAGCAACAGTTATATACGGCCTGGTCCGACTACCGACAAGCCGTGGCACGGGTGCAACAACTCACCGAGTCCATCCTGCCCTTGCGCCGTCAGGCGCTGGCACAAATCAAGACGGCCTACCGCCAAGGCCGCGACAACTACAGCATCTGGCTGGATGCCCGCCGCGAGCTACTGGCCAGTCGCCAGGCCAAGGTCAATGCCGCCGTCAGGGCCCACACCAGCCGCGCTCTTATTGAACAACTTACCGCCACATCCATGGCCGCCACGTTACCGGCGACCCATAACGGAGACTAATTATGCCGTTCTTCGCTACTTCCCGCTTACCACATCTCTTGCTGCCTGTTCTGTTCAGTCTGAGCCTAACCGCTTTTGCACATGGCACCGACAGCCACACCACGTCTGCTACGCAGGAGGCAGAACACCACAACGCACACCAAGACGAACACACCGAAGCGCATACCGATAGCGTGACGATTCCGTCGGACATGGCCGCCAAGGCAGGCATTACCACCCGCCAAGCCGGTGCCGGAGCAATTGCCCGCTACTTGCCTGTTTACGGACGTTTAGCACTCCCCCCGACTGCCAAAGCCAGCCTGCGGGCACGTTTCCCCGGCATTGTCACAGAGCTGGCCGTCAGCGTCGGTGAACGGGTAGAAGCCGGTCAACTGCTGGCAAAAATCGAAGCCAACAGCAGTTTCACCACCTATGCCCTGCGCGCCCCCTTCGCCGGTCAAGTGCAGACAATTCAGACCGCTCCTGGTGAAGCCACAGGCGAGCGCATTCTGACGACACTGATTAATTCGCAAACGCTGGTCGCCGAACTAAGAATCTTCCCCAGTCAACAAGCCGCAGTGACCGTCGGGCAGACGGTCGTTTTTGACGCCCACGGCACCCCTTTCGAGGGACAGGTGGACAGCATCCCCCCCTCGACCCAAGCCACCTACGCCATCGCACGGGTCACACTGGATAACCCCCACGGCCAACTACTCCCCGGCCAGTTGGTTAAAGCCCGCATTCGGGTGCGCCAGCAAACGGTATCGCTGCGGGTGGCCAATAGTGCCCTGCAACAGTTGGAAGGCCACACTGTGGTGTTTGTGAAGCATGACAATCAATACATCGCCACGCCGGTCACTCTGGGCCTGCGCGATGCCACTCACAGCCAGGTGCTGAGCGGCCTTGAGGCGGGTGATGAATATGTCGCCACCAATTCTTATTTGCTCAAGGCCGACTTGCTAAAAGCCGGTGCCGCCCACAACCACTGAGGAGTTTTGTATGCTAAATGCTATCGTGCGCTTCTCCGTGGCGCGCCGTTATCTGATGCTCAGCCTGCTGCTGTTGGTGGTGGCCGCCGGCCTTTGGAGCTTTCGTCATCTGCCCATTGGCACGGTGCCGGATATCACCAATGTGCAGGTGCAAATCAACACCGAGGCACCGGGCTACACGCCACTGGAAGTGGAAAAACGCATTACCCGCCCCATTGAAAAGGCGCTTTACGGCCTGACCGGGCTGGATTACACCCGCTCGATTTCCCGTTATGGTCTGTCGCAAGTGACCGTGGTGTTTGCGGAAGGCAGCGATTTGTATGCCGCGCGCAACCGCATTGACGCCCGTCTGGGCAGCATTAAAAGCCTGTTACCACAGGGTTTAGAGCCGGTAATGGGGCCCATCGCCACCGGTTTGAGCGAAGTGTTGATGTACACTGTTACCGCCGCCCCCGACGCCCGCCAGCCGGATGGCAGCCGCTATAGCCTGAGCGATTTGCGGGTGTTGCAAGAATGGGTGATTACCCCGCAACTGATGCAGGTAAATGGCGTGGTCGAGGTAAACACCAACGGCGGTTTGGCGCGGCAATATCAAGTTGTTGTCAGCCCGCGTTTGTTGCTGGAACGTGGCGTTACCCTCAATCAAGTTATCCAGGCGCTAAATGCCAACAACCAAAATCAGGGGGCGGGTTACATTGAACCCCGCGGCCGTCGCCTGTTGGTGCGCACCCCCGGTCGGTTGCAAAGCCTGGAAGACATTGCCCGGGTAGTGGTCGGGCGTAATGACCAGCATCCGGTGTTGCTGGGTGACGTGGCACAGGTGATTATCGGTCAGCAGCCATTACGCACCGGTGCGGCCACCCGCAATCGCGAGGAAACCGTGCTC